>NZ_BAAGTD010000041.1:0-76448 GCF_054782095.1 Streptomyces capparidis
CCGCGGGCGGCGCGCCGCCCCCGCGGGCGCCGCGCCCCGCGTCCGTCCGCCCCCGCCGTCTCGCCGCGCGCGGCCCCGACGCCCCCCGCGCGTTAACCTGGCTGTTCAGAACAGAAGACCGCCAGGACGGGCGGAAGGCTCCCCGCGCCCGAAGCCGGGCGAGGGGCCGTCCTGCGACGGGCACCGAACGTTAAGGGGCAGCAGCCAGTCGTGCGCATCGCCAGGTTCTCCATCGACGGGAACGTCGGTTTCGGGGTCGTCGAGGGCGACCCGGCCGCCGGGGCGCCGGAGGCCGCCGGGTCTCCGGCGGCAACGGAATCCCTCGTCCTCGACATCATCAAGGGCCACCCCTTCGGCGAGTTCGAGACCTCGGGGCAGAAGGTGCCCCTGGACAAGGTCCGCCTCCTGCCGCCCGTGCTCCCCAGCAAGGTCGTCGCCGTCGGGCGCAACTACGCCGCGCACGCGGACGAGCTGGGCCACGAGGTCCCCGAGCTGCCCGTCGTCTTCCTCAAGCCGTCCACCTCCGTGATCGGCCCCGGCGACCCGGTCGCCTACCCGCCGTTCTCCTCCGAGGTGCACCACGAGGCCGAGCTCGCCGTGGTCATCGGGCGGATGTGCCGGGAGGTGCCGCCGGAGCGGGTGCCGGACGTGATCCTCGGCTACACCTGCGCCAACGACATCACCGCCCGGGACGCCCAGCGCGCCGAGGTGCAGTGGGGCAGGGCCAAGGGCTTCGACGGCTCCTGCCCGCTCGGCCCGTGGGTCGAGACCGACCTCGACCCCGCCGACCTGGCGATCACCTGCACCGTCAACGGCGAGCTGCGCCAGGCCGGGCGCACCGCCGACATGGTCCGCTCCGTCACCGAGCTGATCGTGCACATCACCGAGGCCATGACGCTGCTGCCCGGCGACGTCGTCCTCACCGGCACCCCGGCGGGGGTCGGACCCGTCACCGTCGGCGACGAGGTCGCCGTCTCCATCGAAGGCATCGGCACTCTCACCAACAGGGTGATCTCGCGTGGCTAGCAGCTCTGACGTCCGTGTCCGCTTCTGCCCGTCGCCGACTGGCAACCCGCACGTGGGTCTGGTCCGCACGGCGCTGTTCAACTGGGCGTTCGCCCGCCACCACGGCGGCACCCTGGTCTTCCGCATCGAGGACACCGACGCGGCCCGCGACTCCGAGGAGTCCTACGAGCAGTTGCTGGGCGCGATGCGCTGGCTCGGCCTGGACTGGGACGAGGGCCCCGCGCCGTTCGAGGCCTCCGCCGGGGCCGGGCCCGTCGGGCCGTACGGCCCCTACCGGCAGTCGCAGCGCATGGACCTGTACGCGGACGTCGCCCGCAGGCTGCACGAGGCCGGGCACGCCTACTACTGCTACTGCACCACCGAGGAGCTCGACGCCCGCCGCGAGGAGGCCCGCAGGGCCGGCCGCCCCTCCGGGTACGACGGGCACTGCCGCGACCTCGCCCCCGAGCGGGTCGCCGGGTACGAGGCCGAGGGCCGCGAGCGGGTGCTGCGTTTCCGCATGCCGGACACCTCGATCACCTTCACCGACCTGGTCCGCGGCGAGCTGAGCTTCGACGCCGAGCACGTGCCCGACTACGCGCTGCTGCGCGCCAACGGCAGGCCGCTGTACACGCTGGTCAACCCGGTGGACGACGCGCTGATGCGGATCACGCACGTGCTGCGCGGCGAGGACCTGCTCTCCTCCACCCCGCGGCAGATCGCCCTGCACCGGGCGCTCGGCGAGATCGGCGTCTCCGGCGGCGAGCCCCCGCTGTTCGGGCACCTGCCGTATGTGATGGGCGAGGGCAACAAGAAGCTGTCCAAGCGGGACCCGCAGTCCTCGCTGAACACCTACCGCGAGCGGGGTTTCCTGCCCGAGGGCCTGCTGAACTACCTGTCGCTGCTCGGCTGGTCCCTGGCCGAGGACCGGGACCTGTTCACCATGGACGAGATGGTGGCCGCGTTCGACATCGCCGACGTCAACGCCAACCCGGCGCGCTTCGACCTGAAGAAGTGCGAGGCCATCAACGCCCACCACCTGCGGGAACTGCCCGCGGAGGAGTTCGCCGAGCGGCTGGTGCCGCACCTGCGGGCGGCCGACCTGCTCCCGGCGGAGCCGGACGAGGAGCGGCTGGAGCTGCTGCGCCGGGCCGCGCCGCTGGTGCAGGAGCGCATGGTCGTGCTCGGCGAGGTCGTCGGGATGCTCGGCTTCCTGTTCGTCTCCCCGGAGCGGTTCGCGCCGGACGAGGCCGACGCGGCCAAGGTGCTCGGCGAGGGCGCCCGGCCGGTGCTGGAGGCGGGCCTGAAGGCGCTGGAGGCGCTGGAGGACTTCGCGGCCGAGCCCATCCAGACGGCGCTGCGCGAGGCGCTGGTGGACGGCCTCGGGCTCAAGCCGAAGGTCGCGTTCACGCCGCTGCGCGTGGCCGTCACCGGCCGCCGGGTGTCCCCGCCGCTGTTCGAGTCCATGGAGCTGCTGGGCCGCGAGGAGACCCTGCGGCGGCTGCGCCTGGCGCTGGAGCGCTGAGCCGGCGCGGCGCCCCGTCCCCGCGCGGTCCCGCGACCTGCGCAGACGGGGCGCCGGAGCCGCGGCGCTATTCGATTTTGGTGCCCCGCACCGGATCGGGTAATGTTCTTTCTGCGCCGCCCGGGAGGGCCGAGAGGCCGGAGCGGGAGGCGCTAGCCAAGCGAAGTCCCACAGGGTCAGACCTGACGGGGCGGAGCGATGGGGTATGGGGTAATTGGCAGCCCGACGGATTCTGGCTCCGTTAGTCTAGGTTCGAGTCCTGGTACCCCAGCGAGAGTTCTCGCTGGTCATCGCCGTAGTCGGCTCCGCAGGGAGACGGCTGGGCCGATCGGTGAAGGTTCTCTGTGGTGAAGCCCCCGTTGTGTAGCGGCCTAGCACGCTGCCCTCTCAAGGCAGTAGCGCCGGTTCGAATCCGGTCGGGGGTACAGATCCTCACCCTGTCACCATCCGGAAGTCTTCATCCCGGAGGCGATGAGCGCGGGATCGCCCAGGGCCCCCGTTGTGTAGCGGCCTAGCACGCTGCCCTCTCAAGGCAGTAGCGCCGGTTCGAATCCGGTCGGGGGTACCACCACTGGAGGAGCCCGAACATCCCTGCTCAGGGCAGGGGCGTTCGGGCTCCTTCACGTATGCCCGGAAACCGTCCCGGCCGGGGCGGTCCGCCGTGCGGGGGAGGGGCGGCCCGGCGGACCGTCACCGCCCCCTCCCCGGCGCGCACGGATGACGCTCCGGCCCGGCGAGGCCTCCGCCTCAGGAGCGGCGCAGCGCCTCCGTCAGCCGCATGGCGGCGTCCATCACGGCCTGGGCGTGCATCCGCCCCGGGTGGCGGGTCAGCCGCTCGATCGGGCCGGAGACGGACACGGCCGCCACCACCCGGTTCGACGGCCCCCGCACCGGCGCCGACACCGACGCCACCCCCGGCTCCCGCTCCCCGATCGACTGGGCCCACCCGCGCCGCCGCACCCCGGACAGGGCCGTCGCCGTGAAGCGGGCGCCCTGAAGCCCCCGGTGCAGCCGCTCCGGCTCCTCCCAGGCCAGCAGCACCTGCGCCGCGGAGCCGGCCTTCATCGGCAGGGTGCTGCCCACGGGCACCGTGTCCCGCAGGCCGGAGAGCCGCTCGGCCGCGGCCACGCAGATGCGCATGTCGCCCTGCCGCCGGTAGAGCTGGGCGCTCTCGCCGGTGACGTCCCGCAGATGGGTCAGCACCGGGCCGGCCGCCGCGAGCAGGCGGTCCTCGCCCGCCGCCGCGGCCAGCTCGGCGAGCCTGGGCCCGAGGATGAACCGCCCCTGCATGTCCCGCGCCACCAGCCGGTGGTGCTCGAGGGCGACCGCGAGCCGGTGCGCCGTCGGACGGGCGAGACCGGTCGCGGCGACCAGCCCGGCCAGGGTGGCCGGGCCGGATTCGAGGGCCGCCAGCACGAGGGCAGCCTTGTCGAGAACTCCGACGCCGCTAGAGTTGTCCATGAGACGATACTGAAGTCTCACATCGTGAAACGCAAGTTCAATTTTCCGGCGGACCCGTCAATCTGGGGAGACGGCCAGGGGAACACCCGGAGAACCCGCCGCCGCGCGGCGGCGACCTCGCCCCGGGGCACACACACGAGCAGGGCCGGCAGCGACGCCGGCCGGAGGGAAAGCGATGGGTAGGACACTCGCGGAGAAGGTCTGGGAAGACCACGTCGTACGGCGCGCCGAGGGCGAGCCCGACCTCCTGTACATCGACCTCCACCTCCTCCACGAGGTCACCAGCCCCCAGGCGTTCGACGGGCTGCGGCTGAGCGGGCGGACGGTGCGCCGCACCGACCTGACCATCGCCACCGAGGACCACAACACCCCCACCCTCGACATCGACAAGCCGATCGCCGACCCCGTCTCGCGGATCCAACTGGAGACGCTGCGCCGCAACTGCGCGGAGTTCGGGGTCCGCCTGCACCCGCTGGGCGACGTCGAGCAGGGCGTGGTCCACGTGGTGGGCCCGCAGCTCGGGCTGACCCAGCCGGGCATGACCGTGGTCTGCGGCGACAGCCACACCTCCACGCACGGCGCGTTCGGCGCCCTGGCCTTCGGCATCGGCACCAGCCAGGTCGAGCACGTGCTGGCCACCCAGACCCTGCCGATGGCGCCGTTCAGGACCATGGCGATCACCGTGGACGGCGAGCTGCCCGACGGCGTCACCGCCAAGGACCTCATCCTGGCGATCATCGCCCGCATCGGCACCGGCGGCGGCCAGGGCTATGTCATCGAGTACCGCGGCTCGGCCGTGGAGAAACTCTCGATGGAGGCCCGGATGACCGTGTGCAACATGTCCATCGAGGCGGGCGCCCGAGCCGGGATGATCGCCCCGGACGAGACCACGTTCGCCTACCTCAAGGACCGCCCGCACGCCCCCGCCGGCGCGGACTGGGACGCCGCGGTCGCCTACTGGCGCACCCTGCGCACCGACGACGACGCGGTCTTCGACCACGAGGTGTACATCGACGCGGCCGAGCTGTCGCCGTTCGTCACCTGGGGCACCAACCCCGGACAGGGCGCGCCGCTGGGCTCCGCCGTGCCGGACCCGGCCTCCTTCGCCGACCCCAGCGAGCGGCTGGCGGCGCAGAAGGCGCTGGAGTACATGGACCTGACACCCGGTCAGCCGCTGGGCGAGATCCGGGTGGACACCGTCTTCGTCGGCTCGTGCACCAACGGCCGCATCGAGGACCTGCGGGCCGCCGCCGAGGTGCTGCGCGGCCGCGCGGTGGCCGACGGCGTGCGCATGCTGGTCGTGCCCGGCTCGGTGCGCGTGGCGCTCCAGGCCGTGGAGGAGGGCCTGGACAAGGTCTTCACCGCGGCGGGCGCCGAGTGGCGGCACGCCGGCTGCTCGATGTGCCTGGGCATGAACCCCGACCAGCTCGCGCCGGGCGAGCGCTCCGCGTCCACCTCCAACCGCAACTTCGAGGGGCGCCAGGGCAAGGGCGGGCGCACCCACCTGGTGTCGCCGCAGGTCGCCGCCGCCACGGCCGTCCTCGGCCACCTGGCCTCGCCCGCCGACCTCGACGCCCGCACCCCTGTGGAGGCCTGAACCGCCATGGAAGCATTCACCACGCACACCGGCCGGGCCGTGCCCCTGCGCCGCAGCAACGTCGACACCGACCAGATCATCCCCGCCCACTGGCTGAAGAAGGTCACCCGCTCCGGCTTCGAGGACGGGCTGTTCGAGGCGTGGCGCAAGGACCCGGAGTTCGTGCTCAACCGCCCCGAGTACGCCGGGGCCACCGTGCTGGTCGCCGGGCCCGACTTCGGCACCGGCTCCTCCCGCGAGCACGCGGTGTGGGCGTTGCAGAACTACGGCTTCAAGGCCGTGATCTCCTCGCGGTACGCCGACATCTTCCGCGGCAACTCGCTGAAGAACGGCCTGCTGACAGTGATCCTTCCGCAGGATACGGTGGAGCGCCTGTGGAGCCTGGTGGAGGCCGACCCCCGGGCGGAGGTGACCGTGGACCTGGTGGAGCGCCGGGTGCGCGCGGTCTCCGCCGGCGGGGACGAGGTCACCGCGGGCTTCGAGCTGGACGAGAACGCCAGGACCCGGCTGCTGGAAGGGCTCGACGACATCAGCCTCACCCTCCGCGAGGAGGAGGCGATCACGGCGTACGAGGCGCGCCGCCCGTCGTTCAAGCCCAGGACGCTGGTGTCCTAGCCCCGGAGACGAGCACGACGAGGCGAACGACATGAACCACCGCGAAGCGCCCCGCCCCACGGCGGGGCGCTTCGTGCGTGCCCGCCGCCCCGGGCCGCCGCGCCGCGGCCGGGCCGCCGCGGTGCCCGTCCGGCTCTCCCGCTTCTTAAGTCCCTGACGCCCCAGGGGTGCCCCGCCGTCGTGGCCGAGGGCACGGTCGCGGCCGCCGCGCCGGAGCGGAGCATTGGACAACTCGCCCGATCTGTCACAATCAACGCATGAACCCTGGCGAGGACGATCTGGAGCTCTACGCGACGGTCGCCGCCCGGCTGAAGCAGGCGCACGCGCGCGTGCGGGCGTTGGACGTCCCGGCCGAGGTCTCCGTGGCCCTCGCCAGAAAGCTGCTCGTCATCACGGCGGCCGCGAAACACGATCTCGCCGACGCCGCGCGGCGTCTGGAACGGCTGATGGCCGATCTCGACGGCGGCGCCCCCCGAGACCCGCGAAGTCCCTGACAGCCGAATCCGTTGCGGCAGTAGGGTGATTCGCCCCATAAGTAATTGATTTGCGCGTTTATATCTGCCTAACGTGCGAAAAGCTTGAACAACATTGTTCTGGCCAGGTTTCTGAAGGGGAAGACGTGAACAAGGCGCAGCTTGTTGAAGCGGTGGCCGTTAAGGTGGGCGGCCGAAAGGCCGCCGCGGACGCGGTCGATGCCGTCCTCGACACCATCGTGCGCGCGGTGGTCGCGGGCGAACGGGTCTCCGTCACCGGGTTCGGCTCGTTCGAGAAGGTCGACCGCCCGGCCCGCTACGCGCGCAACCCGCAGACCGGCGAGCGGGTGCGGGTGCGGAAGACGTCCGTGCCGCGCTTCCGCGCCGGGCAGGGCTTCAAGGACCTGGTCAGCGGTACCAAGAAGCTGCCGAAGACCGGCCCCTCGGTGAAGAAGGCCCCCAAGGGCAGCCTCAGCGGCGGCGCTTCCACCACCAGGACCACCGCCAAGGCCGCGGCGAAGAAGGCCACCGCGAAGCGGGCCCCGGCCAAGGCCACCGCAGCGAAGGCCGCCCCGGCCAAGGCCACCGCGGCCAAGACCACCGGCGCCAAGAAGGCCACCACGGCGAAGAAGGGCGCGGCCAAGAAGTCCGCGGGCGGCGCCAAGAAGACCACCGCCAAGAAGGCGCCCACCAAGAAAGCGACGGCCGGCGCCCCCGCGAAGCGGACCGCGGCCAAGAAGGCCCCGGGCAGGAGCACCTCGCGCAGGACCGCCTCCCGCGGCGCCGCGGGCTGACCCCCACCACGACCGCCGTCTTCGGGCCGGACCTCCCGCACGGGTGTCCGGCCCGCGGCGCGTGGCGCCGCCCGGTCCTCCGCCCTCAGCCCTCGGCCGGGTCGGGGAAGGTCTGGAGGGTGAGGAACACCACGCGCCGGGCGTCCCCCTCGCCCTCCACCCGGATCCGCACCCGCTGCCCGGGCCGCAGCAGCCGCAGGCCCCCGGCGTCGAACGCCGCCGCGTCGAACGGCAGCGGGGTGCCGTCGTCGAGCAGCACGCTGCCGGAGCGGGTCTCGGGGGCGAACGTGTAAGCCGTGGCCTGCATGCCCGCCAGCCTACGGGCTCGCCCCGCCGGCGGTCAGCGCGGCCGCCGCGGCGCGGGTGCGCGGACCCGTCCCCAGCGCCAGGGCCGCGCGCAGGTCCTCGCCGGTGTCCACGTCCCGGCGCACCGAGTCCACGCCGGCCAGCAGGATCTCCCGCGCCCCCGACGCCAGGTGCCGCTGCCGGGACGGCCCGCCGAACGCCGGGCGCAGCTCGTGCCCCGGCTCCGCCGCGAGCAGCGTCGTGCCGATCCCGGCCGCGTCCGCGAGGAACGCCCGCCCGCCGCCGCGGGCCGCGGCCAGCACCCGGGCCAACTCCCCCGGGCGCAGCGCGGGCAGGTCCGCCGACAGCGCCGCCACCGCGGCCTCGGGGTGCGCGGCCCGCACCCGGGCGGCGCCGTGCGCGAGCGCGGCGTTGAGCCCCGCGCCGGGCAGGTCGGGCACGACGCGGGCGCCGAGCGCGGCCAGCGCCCCCGCCGCCTCGGGGTCGTCCGTGACCACCGTCACGCACCGCACCGCCGGGCAGTCGAGCGCCGCGGCCACGGTGTCCTGCGCGAACGCCAGGGCGAGCCCCGGCCGCATCGCGCCCGCGACCGGCAGCAGCCTGCTCTTGGCCCGCCACAGGGGCTTGAGGGGCAGTATGAGCGCCCACCCGGCCGCTCCCGCGTGGGCTGGATCCCTGGACATCCCCACCATTGTCCCCGCGCCCCCGCCGGCCCCCGCGCCCGCCCGGCGGTGGGCCGCGGAGGCGGTCACCGGCCGGTCACCCGCGGTTCGGCCCGGGTCCGGGCCTTGCGCGCCGTGCCTGGGGCGTCCACGATTTCCCGCATCGCCGCGGGGGGTGTCCCGGTGCGGGGCGTTTCGTCCCTTCGGGTTACCGTGGCTCCTCTCGGCCCCGCGGAGCCGGCACCACACGTGCCCGGCCGCCCCGTCGTCGCCTCCGCACCAGGGTGGGGCGCCGAACCCGCGGACAGACAAGGAGGACGTGACCGTGCCCCGCCGCAGAATCGGCTTCTGGTACCGCCTGGCGGCGGCGATCGCCAAACCGCCGCTGGTGCTCCTGTTCCGGCGGGACTGGCGGGGCACCGAGCACATTCCCGCCGAGGGCGGATTCATCGTCGTGGTGAATCACAACTCGTATCTCGATCCGCTCTCCTTCGGTCACTTTCAGTACAACACCGGTCGGGTCCCGCGTTTCCTCGCCAAGGAGCCGCTTTTCCGCGTGCCCGTTGTCGGAACGATTCTGCGCGGCAGCGGCCAGATCCCCGTCCACCGCGGCTCCGTCGAGGCGGGGGACGCCCTGCGCGACGCCGTCACCGCCGTCCGGGCGGGGGAGTGCGTGGCCGTCTATCCTGAGGGCACCCTGACCCGCGACCCGGGTCTGTGGCCCATGGCGGGCAAGACCGGTGCCGCGCGGATGGCGCTGAGCACGCGGGCCCCCGTGATCCCCGTCGCCCAGTGGGGCGCGCACGAGTTCCTGCCGCCGTACGCCAGGTGCCCCAGGGTCCGCCTGTTCCCGCGCACCACCCTGAGGGTGCGGGCGGGGGAGCCGGTGGACCTGTCGCCGTACTACGACAGGGAGCCCACCGCCGAAGTGCTCCGCGCCGCCACCGACACGATCATGGACGCGCTGACCCGGCTCCTCGCCGAGGTGCGCGAGGAGCCGGTGCCCGCCCCGCGCCACGGACCGCGCCGCGCCCGGCGCACCCCGCCCGGCGCCCGCCCCGCGGCGACGGGCACCGAGGCCCCGCACCCCGAGACGGCGCACCCCGAGACGGCGCGCCCCGAGGCTCCGCACCCCGAGGCCCCGCACCCCGAGACGGCGCGCCCGGGCCGCCGCTGGGCCCGTCCGAGGGCGCACCGCCCCTGGCCGCGCCGGGGGTTCGGGGTGTCCCGGTCGCGGGCACACGGGCTGCGGGCGTGGATTCCCGCGCCGGTGGGCCGCGGCTCCCGGTGCGGGCGGGCGCCCGAGGAGCGGCAAGTGAGCAACGAGGAGAAGCAGTGACGCGTGTGGCGGTGTACGGCACCGGATCCTGGGGGACGGCCTTCGCCGCCGTCCTCGCCGACGCGGGCTGCGAGGTGACCCTTTGGGGCCGTCGCGCCGAACTCGTGGACGCCGTCAACGCCACCCGCGTCAACCCCGACTACCTGCCCGGCGTCGAGCTGCCCGAGCGGGTGCGCGCCACCACCGACCCGGCCGCCGCCGCCGAGGGCGCCGCGTTCACGGTGCTGGCCGTGCCCTCGCAGACCCTGCGCGGCAACCTCGCCGCGTGGGCGCCCCTCCTGCCCCCGGAGACGGTGCTGGTCTCCCTGATGAAGGGCATCGAACTGGGCACCGCCAAGCGCATGAGCGAGGTCGTCGCCGAGGTCACCGGGGCAGGACCGGAGCGGGTGGCCGTCCTCAGCGGCCCCAACCTCGCCAAGGAGATCGCCGGCAAGCGGCCCGCCGCCAGCGTCGTCGCCTGCCGAGCGGAGGAGGTGGCGCGGCGGCTCCAGGAGTCCTGCCACACCTGGTACTTCCGCCCGTACACCAACACCGACGTGGTGGGGTGCGAGCTCGGCGGCGCGGTGAAGAACGTCATCGCGCTGGCCGTGGGCATCGCCGACGGGATGGACCTCGGCGACAACGCCAAGGCGTCGCTGATCACCCGCGGGCTCGCCGAGACCACCCGCCTGGGCGTGGCCATGGGCGCCGACCCGCTGACGTTCTCCGGCCTGGCCGGCATGGGCGACCTGGTGGCGACGTGCTCCTCGCCGCTGTCGCGCAATCACACCTTCGGCACCAACCTGGGCCGCGGCATGACGCTGCCCCAGGCCGTCGCGGCGACGCGGCAGACCGCGGAGGGCGTCAAGTCCTGCCAGTCGGTGCTCGACCTGGCGTGCCGCCACGGCGTGGAGATGCCGATCACCGAGACCGTGGTGGACATCGTGCACCACGGCAAGCCGCCGCTGACAGGTCTGAAAGAGTTGATGTCCCGTTCCGCCAAGGCGGAGCGGCGCTGACGCTGCCGGGGGCAGGCGGTAGTCTCGTCGCGACATGAGCAACCAGCCCACTCCCCAGAGCCCCGGCGGGCACCGCAAGCCCCGCGTCGCCATCGTGTTCGGCGGGCGCAGTTCCGAGCACGGCGTGTCCGTCGCCACCGCGGCGAGCGTCCTGAAGGCGATCGACCGGTCGAAGTACGACGTGCTGCCGATCGGCATCACCGCGGACGGCCGCTGGGCGCTGACGGCCGACGCGCCCGAGCGCATGGCGATCACCGCGGGGCGCGTGCCCAGCGTCGAGGACGTCGCCGACGGCGAGGGCGCGGTCGCGCTGCCCGTCGACCCGGCCAGCCGCGAGGTGGTGTACTCCGAGCCCGGCGCGATGCCCAAGGCGCTCGGCGAGGTGGACGTGGTCTTCCCCGTGCTGCACGGCCCCTACGGCGAGGACGGCACCCTCCAGGGGCTGCTGGAGCTGTCCGGCGTGCCCTATGTGGGCTCCGGCGTGCTGTCCAGCGCGGTCGGCATGGACAAGGAGTACATGAAGCGGATCTTCGTGTCCTACGGGCTGCCGGTCGGCCCGTACACGGTGGTCCGTCCCCGGGAGTGGGAGCGCGAACCGGCGGCGGCCCGCGCCAGGGTCGTCGGCTTCGCCGCGGACCACGGCTGGCCGGTCTTCGTCAAGCCCGCCCGCGCCGGGTCCAGCATCGGCATCAGCAAGGTGGAGGGCCTCGACGGGCTCGACGCGGCCCTGGAGGAGGCCCGCCGCCACGACCCGAAGGTGATCGTGGAGGCGGCGGTGCGCGGGCGCGAGATCGAGTGCGGGGTGCTGGAGTTCGAGGACGGCCCCCGCGCCAGCGTGCCCGCGGAGATCCCCCCGGCCGAAGCCCACGACTTCTACGACTTCGAGGCGAAGTACATCGACTCCGCCCAGGGCCTGGTGCCCGCGCCGCTCACCGAGGAGCAGACCGCGCGGGTGCGGGAGCTGGCCGTGGCCGCGTTCGAGGCCGCCTCCTGCGAGGGCCTGGTGCGCGCCGACTTCTTCCTGCTGGAGTCCGGCGAGTTCGTCATCAACGAGATCAACACCATGCCCGGGTTCACCCCGATCTCCATGTACCCGCGGATGTGGCAGGCCAGCGGCGTGCCCTACCCGGAGCTGATCGACCGGCTGATCAGCGCGGCGCTGCGGCGGTCCACCGGGTTGCGCTGAGGCCGCGGCCGGCCCGTCCTCACAGCCGGCGGGGCACGGCGCGCTCCACCGCGTCGGCGAGGTCGACCAGCGGGGCCACGGCCGCGTCCGAGGGGCCGGCGTCCCGGGCGACCGGCACCCACACCTGCACGTTCACCTTCCGCCCCACGGTGGTGAACCGGATGCCGTCCGCCTCCTGCTCGGGCAGCCACTCCACGCCGTCGGCCGTGACGGACGGCGCCGTCGGGTCGTACTCCGCCGAGCCCCGGACGAGCTTGGCCGGCGTGGCCGTGCCGCAGCCCAGCAGCACGGCCGGGTCGCCCCAGGCCGCGGTGAACGGGGAGTCGGGGTCGGTGTCCCGGGCGCCGCGCCCGTCCAGCCTGTCGGGCAGGGCCTCGTGCAGGGCCCGGCACATCCGCGCGTCGGCGCCCTCGGGCGGGGGCGAGGGCGGGCCGAGGCGGACCGGGCCCGCGTCCGAGCCGGTGCAGGCGGCGGCGGGCAGCACCAGCAGCACCAGCGGCACCAGGCGGACCGCGGGACGGCGGAACCGGAAGCGGGGGAGTCGGTGTCTCACCAGCCGAGCATACGAGCGGCCGCGCGCGCGGATCCCGCCGGGCCGGGGGATCCGGTGCGCGCGGCCGTCAGCACCGGCCGGGCGTCAGCGCGAGGACCACGGAGATCGACACGAGCACACCGCCCGGCGCGGGCAGCGGTTCACAGGTGGACCACCGGGCACGTCAGGGTGCGGGTGATCCCCTCCACCTGCTGCACCCTGGCGACGACCATCCGCCCCAGCTCGTCCACCGTCTCGGCCTGGGCGCGCACGATCACGTCGTAGGGCCCGGTCACGTCCTCCGCCGTGAGCACGCCATTGATCTTGGCGATGGTGTCGGCCACTGCCGACGCCTTGCCGACCTCCGTCTGGATCAGGATGTATGCCTGTACCACGGACGACCTCCAGGCGGGCGGATACGGGGATCATGCGGGTGGGGACGCAACCGTACCGCGTCACGGATTGGGGCGGGGAGACCTCGCGCCGCGGACGGCGCCCGGCGTGCCGCCCGCACAGGAAACTCGGGAGAGGCATGGACATGAAGGGCACCGTCGGGGAGCTGGGCGAGTTCGGGCTGATCCGGGAGCTGACCTCCCGGCTGCCGCTCACGCCCGCGGTCGAACTCGGCCCCGGGGACGACGCCGCCGTGGTCGCGGCCCCCGACCGGCGCGTGGTCGCCACCACGGACGTCCTGGTGGAGGGCAGGCACTTCCGCAGGGACTGGTCCACCGCCTACGACGTCGGCCGCAAGGCGGCGGCGCAGAACCTGGCCGACATCGCCGCCATGGGCGCGGTGCCGACCGCGCTGCTGCTGGGCCTGGTGGTGCCGTCCGACCTGTCCGCGACCTGGGCGCTGGAGCTGGTGGACGGCATCCGCGACGAGTGCACGGTCGCGGGCGCGGCCGTGGCCGGGGGCGACGTGGTGCGCGGCGAGACCATCACCGTCGCCATCACCGCGCTCGGCGACCTGCGCGGCGGGCGGCCCGTCACCCGCGCCGGGGCCAGGCCGGGGGACGTGGTGGCCGTCACCGGCTGGCTCGGCTGGTCGGCCGCCGGGCACGCCGTGCTCTCCCGCGGCTTCCGCTCCCCGCGGGCCTTCGTCGAGGCGCACCGCAGGCCCGAGCCGCCCTACCACGCGGGCCCGGCCGCCGCCGGGCTCGGCGCCACCGCGATGACCGACGTCAGCGACGGCCTGGTGGCCGACCTGCGGCACATCGCCGAGGCCAGCGACGTGCGCATCGACCTGAAGTCGGCGGACTTCGACATCCCCGCGCAGATGGCCGACATCGGCCAGGCCGTCGGCGTGGACCCGCTGCAATGGGTGCTCTCCGGCGGCGAGGACCACGCGCTGGTGGCCACGTTCCCCTCCGAGACGAAGCTGCCCGCGCGCTGGCGGGTCATCGGCGAGGTGCGCGGCCCCGCCGGCCGCCCCCAGGTCACCGTGGACGGTGCGCCGTGGGAGGCCGCCGGGGGCTGGGACCACTTCGGCGGCCAGTGAGCCGTCCCGCGCGGACCCCGGCCCGGCTCCGGGCTAGATTTCCGGACATGAACACACCACCGCGTGTCCTCACCGTCGCCGGCTCCGACTCCGGCGGCGGTGCGGGCATCCAGGCCGACCTGAAGACCATGCTGGCCCTCGGCGTCCACGGCATGAGCGTGATCACCGCGGTCACCGCCCAGAACTCGCTGGGCGTGCAGGGCTACTGGGAGCTGCCCGCCGAGGCGGTGCGCCGCCAGTTCCGCAGCGTCGTGGACGACATCGGGGTGCAGGCGGTCAAGACCGGGATGCTGGCCTCGGTGGAGCTGGTGGAGACGGTGGCCGAACTGCTCGGCGACGTCGGGGTGCCCGTCGTGGTGGACCCCGTCGGGGTGTCCAAGCACGGCGACTCCCTGCTCGCCGAGGAGGCCGTGGCCACCGTCAGGTCCCGGCTGCTGCCCGTCGCCACCGTCGTCACCCCCAACCTGTACGAGGTCGAGCAGCTCACCGGGGTGCGGGTCACCCGCGAGTCCCAGATGCGCCAGGCCGCCGAGGCGGTGCTCGAACACGGCCCGGCCTGGGCGCTGATCAAGGGCGGGCACCTGGAGGGAGAGGCCGCCGACCTGCTGTTCGACGGGCGCGAGGAGTACTGGTTCCGCTCCGCGCGGCGCGACAACGCGCATACCCACGGCACCGGCTGCACCCTGGCCAGCGCCCTCGCCTCGTACCTCGCGCTCGGCGAGGAGCCGCCGCGGGCCGTCGCCGCGGCCAAGGAGTTCGTCACCGGCGCGATCGAGCACGGCTTCCCCCTCGGCGGCGGCATCGGCCCCGTCGACCACGGGTGGCGCCGGCGCGAGGACACGGCACGACCGGGGGAGTGACCCCGCGGCGGGGCGGGCCCGGCACGGCGCCGGCGCCCGCCCCGGCCGCGGCACGCGCCCGACGAGGCGCGCGGACACGCCAACGAGCCGGTCCGCCCCCGAGGGGAGGACCGGCTCCGAGGTTCGGCGGGACCGGCCGTGCCCGCGCGCGGGCACGGGCGCCACGCGTGTCTAGCGCGTGACCTTACCGGCCTTGATGCACGAGGTGCAGACATTGAGCCGCTTCGGCGTCCGGCCCACCACGGCACGCACCCGCTGGATGTTCGGGTTCCAGCGACGGCGGGTACGGCGGTGCGAGTGCGAGATGCTGTTGCCGAAGCCCGGCCCCTTGCCGCAGATGTCGCAGTTGGCAGCCACGGGTCACTCCAAAAGATCACTTACGGTGAATTCCCGGCAAGGCCCTGACGTCCGACGACGCGACCGGCAGTACCGAGCGATGAGGGCCCGATCTGGGTCGGGCAACCGGAGCAGCATACAACGGCCGCTCCCGCCCCACGAAACTACCATGTCCGGCTCGCCCTTCCGGCAGCCCGCGGACCTGCGGCTACCATCGGCCCGGCCGATCACGAGCCCACGCGGCCGATCAGGAGGAGACGGTGCCCGACACGCTCGCCGCCCCCGCCGTGCGCGCCTGGTGCCGGCTCGCCCTGGAGGCGCTCGGGCAGGCCCGCGAGGAGATCGACGCGATCAACGTCTACCCCGTGCCCGACGGGGACACCGGCACCAACCTCTACCTCACCGTCGAGTCGGCCGCCCAGGCCGTGGAGGCCGTCTTCACCGCGCACGGGACCGGACCCGCCGCCTCCCGCGGGCCCGCCCTGCCCGACACCGTCCGCGCCATGGCCCACGGCGCCCTCATCGGCGCCCGCGGCAACTCCGGGGTCATCCTCGCCCAGTTGCTGCGCGGCATGAGCGAGGTGCTCGCCCCCGAGGGGCCGCCCCGGCAGGACCCGCGCCCCGACGACGCCGAGCTGCTGCGCCTGGCCCTGGAGCGGGCCGCCTCCTCCGCCTACGAGGCCGTGGCCCGGCCGGTGGAGGGCACCGTCCTCACCGTCGCCGCCGCCGCCGCGGACGCCGCCCGGCGCGAGGCGGGCGGGCTCGGCGCGGTCGCGCACGCCGCGGTGGAGGGCGCCAGGGCCGCCCTGGAGCAGACCCCCGGCCGCCTGGCGGCGCTGCGCGAGGCCGGGGTGGTGGACGCGGGCGGCTACGGCCTGGTCACCGTGCTGGCCGCGCTGGCCGACGCGGTCACCGGCAACGCCCCCATGGGCCCGCTCGCCCACGCCCGCCCGCCGGCCCACCCGGTGTCCCCCGCCGGCTGCGCCGCGGGAGACCCGCACGCCGTGCCCGGCGGCCCCTCGTTCGAGGTCGTCTACCTGCTCGACGCCCCCGACTCCGCCGTGCCCAGGCTGCGGGCCCGCCTGGACCGGCTCGGCGACTCCCTGGTCGTCGTCGGCGGCGACGGCCTGTGGAACGTGCACGTCCACGTGGACGACGCGGGCGCCGCCGTCGAGGCCGGGGTGGAGGCGGGCCGCCCGCACCGCATCCGCATCACCCACTTCGGCGCCGCCCCGCCCCCCGACGGCGCCCAGGACGGGCCCGCCGGGCGCGCGGTGCTCGCCGTCGTCCGGGGCGAGGGCCTGGCCGAGCTGTGCGCGCGGGCGGGCGCCACCGTGCTGCGCGTCCCGCCGGGCGAACCGCCCTCCAGCGCCGAGATCGCCGCCGCCGTCCGCGGCACCCGCGCCCACGAGGTGGTCCTGCTGCCCAACGACGAGGCGCTGCGCACCGCCGCGGGGGCCGCGGCCGAGCGCGCCCGCCAGGACGGCACCCGGGTCGCGCTGATCCCCACCCGCTCCGTGGTGCAGGGCCTGGCCGCGCTGGCCGTGCACGAGCCGGCGCACCGCTTCGACCAGGACGTGGTCGCCATGACCGCGGCCGCGGGCGCCACCCGCTGCGCCGAGCTCGCCGTCGCCGAGAGCAGGTCGTGGACCATGGCCGGGGTGTGCCAGGCCGGGGACGCCCTGGGCCTGATCGACGGCGATGTCGCCGTGATCGGCCGCGACGTGGAGGAGACCGCCCGCGCGGTCCTGGACCGGATGCTCGCCGCGGGCGGTGAGCTGGTCACCCTGGTCCTGGGCGCGGACGCCCCGCCCGGGCTCGCCCGCCGCCTCCGGGCGCACGTGCGCGAGCACCACCTGGCCGTGGACATCGTCGTCCACCGCGGCGAGCAGCACACCTCCCCGCTGCTCATCGGCGTCGAGTAGCCGCCCGGCGCCGGCCGCGGCACGCGGGCCCGCGCCGTGCCGTTGTCGCACCGATGGTGTGGAATGGCATCACCATGGACGCGCTGCACGGGTCCACGCTGCTGGACCAGCCACTGGGCAGGCTCGTCGGCGACCGCACCGCCAAGGTCCTCGCCGACGCCCTCGGCCTGCGCACCGTCGGCGACCTGCTGCACCACTACCCGCGCCGGTACGCCGAGCGCGGCGAGCTGACCAGCCTGGACGACCTCGTCATCGACGAGCACGTCACGGTCGTCGCCCGCATCGCCAAGGTCACCAAGGTGCCGTTCCGCGGCCGCAGGGGCGACCGGCTCGACGTCGTCGTCACCGACGGGCGCGGCTCGCTCACCCTGGTCTTCTTCAACCAGTCCTGGCGGGAGCGCGAGCTGCGGCCCGGCCTCCGCGGCCTGTTCGCGGGCAAGGTCACCGTGTTCAACCGCGTCCGCCAGCTCGCCCACCCCGACTACCAGTTGATGGACGAGGAGGCGGGCGCGGGCACGGCCAAGGAGTGGGCGAACCGGCTCATCCCGGTCTACCCCGCCGCCGCGAAGATGCAGTCCTGGAAGGTCGCCCAGTGCGTCGAGGTCGCCCTCGACTCCCTGGCCGCCTCCTCCTGGGCGGGCGTGGGCGACCCGCTGCCGCCGTCCCTGCGCGCCTCCCGGGGGCTGCTGCCGCTGCCCGAGGCGCTGGAGAAGGTCCACCGGCCGCGCGCCCGGGCCGACGTGGAGGCGGCCAGAGCCCGGCTGAAGTGGGACGAGGCGTTCGTCCTCCAGGTCGCGCTGGCCCGCCGCCGCCTCGCCGACGCCGGCCTGCCCGCCGTGCCCAGGCCCCGGCGGGAGGGCGGCCTGCTGGACGCGTTCGACGCCAGGCTGCCGTTCACCCTCACCGAGGGCCAGCGGCGGGTCGCCGCCGAGATCTTCGCCGACCTCGCGGACGAACACCCCATGCACCGGCTGCTCCAGGGCGAGGTCGGCAGCGGCAAGACCATGGTGGCCCTGCGCGCCATGCTCACCGTGGTGGACGCCGGGGGACAGGCGGCCATGCTCGCCCCCACCGAGGTGCTCGCCCAGCAGCACCACCGCTCCATCGTGGAGATGCTGGGCCCGCTCGCCGAGCAGGGCATGCTCGGCGGCTCGGCCGACGGCACCAAGGTGGTGCTGCTCACCGGCTCCATGGGCGCCGCCGCCCGCAGGCAGGCCCTGCTCGACCTGGCCGTGGGCGAGGCCGGGATCGTGGTGGGCACCCACGCCCTGATCGAGGACAAGGTGCGCTTCCACGACCTGGGCCTGGTCGTGGTCGACGAGCAGCACCGCTTCGGCGTGGAGCAGCGCGACGCCCTGCGCGCCAAGGCGGAGCGGCCCCCGCACCTGCTGGTGATGACCGCCACCCCCATCCCGCGCACGGTCGCCATGACGGTCTTCGGCGACCTGGAGACCTCCGTCCTCGACCAGTTGCCCGCCGGCCGCTCCCCGATCGCCACCCACGTGGTGCCCGCGCAGGAGAAGCCGCACTTCCTGGCCCGCGCCTGGGACCGGGTGCGCGAGGAGGTGGAGGGCGGCCACCAGGCGTACGTCGTCTGCCCGCGCATCGGCGACGAGGAGGAGCAGCCCGCGGCCGGCCGGCGCAAGCGCGGCCCCGCCCCGGCCGACGACGAGGTGGACGACGCCGGGGCGGACGCCGAGGAGCGCCGCCCGCCGCTGGCCGTGCTCGACATCGCGGCGCAACTGCGCGACGGCCCGCTGCGCGGCCTGCGGGTGGAGGTCCTGCACGGCAGGATGGCCCCGGACGCCAAGGACGAGGTGATGCGCCGCTTCGCCTCCGGCGAGGTGGACGTGCTCGTCGCCACCACCGTCGTCGAGGTCGGCGTCAACGTGCCCAACGCCACCGCGATGGTGATCATGGACGCGGACCGGTTCGGCGTCTCCCAGCTCCACCAGTTGCGCGGCCGGGTGGGCCGCGGCAGCGCTCCCGGCCTGTGCCTGCTGGTCAGCGAGATGCCCGCGGGCACCCAGGCCAGGCAGCGGCTCGACGCGGTCGCCGCGACGCTGGACGGCTTCGAGCTGTCCCGCATCGACCTGGAGCAGCGCCGCGAGGGCGACGTGCTCGGCCAGGCCCAGTCCGGGGCCCGCTCGTCGCTGCGCATGCTCGCCGTGATCCAGGACGAGGACGTGATCGAGGCCGCCCGCGAGGAGGCCGCCGCCCTGGTCGCCGAGGACCCCGACCTGACCCGCCACCCCGACCTGCGCGCCGCCCTGGACAGCCTGCTGGACGCGGAGCGGGCGGAGTACCTCGACAAGGGGTGACGACGGGCCGGGGGAGCGGCGCGCGGACCGCCCCGGCTTCTCCGCCCGCCGCCGCGGACGCCGCGCCCTGCCCGGATGCGCGCCGGACCCGCCCTTCCCGCCCCTGCTCCGGCCGGTACGTCACGGAGCGTCACTGTCAGACCCCCACGAGAGAATGGACCCAGTCCGAGCCGATCCGGGAAGGATCGGCCCACTTGGACCCTTGGGGGCTGCATCATGGCGTTTCGTCATCTCAACGAACTGCCGCTGGGCGACAAGGTCTTCCGGATCGAGCTCGCCAGCGACGACGACAGCACGGTGACCCTCACGCTGACCGGGTGGCTGGAGGGCGCCGCCGAGGAGCCCATCGCCTCCGGCGAGCTGCGCCTGCCCATGCAGGACGTGGCCGCGCTGCGCATCGCGCTCAACCGCGCCCTGCGCGCCCTGGCCATCGTCGCCGAGGTCGCCGAGCCCATCCCGGACCGCGACGTGCTGCGCGAGCTGTTCCCCGGCCACGGGGCGCCGTGGGTGCCGCAGCACGAGGAGGAGCTGCTGCGCCGCTTCCACGAGGGGGAGACCGTCGCCCGGATAGCCGCCCGCTTCGGGCGCACGCCCGACTCGGTCCGCACCAAGCTGCGCGAGCTCGGCCACGACCCGCGCCGCCCCGAGTACTGCCCGCCCGACGGCTGCCTGTCGTGGTCCCGCTACGCCTCCCCGGCCCTGCTGGGGTCGGCGCGGGAGTCCGCCGAGGGCTGAGCGCCCCGGGCGCGCCGGCGCGGGCGGCCGGCCCCGCCCGCCCCGGCGCCGCCCGGTCCCGCCCGGCCGGAAACGGCCACGCCGGAGCGCTCCCCGGCGCCGGGGAGTCCGATAATGGACCGGCGTACGGACGGAGGCGGGCTGCTCCCCGCCCCGTCGCCGACGGCTGTCGAAGGAAGCACCCATGACCCGCGTGATCGCCGGGGCGGCGGGCGGCCGCCGCCTGGCCGTGCCGCCAGGGCAGGGCACCCGCCCCACCTCCGACCGGGCGCGCGAGGGGCTGTTCTCCACCCTGGAGGCGCTGCGCGGCGGGCTCACCGGGGCCCGGGTGCTCGACCTGTACGGCGGCTCGGGAGCCGTCGGCCTTGAGGCGCTCTCCCGCGGCGCGGCGCACGCCCTGCTGGTGGAGGCCGACGCCAAGGCCGCCCGCACCATCCGGGAGAACGTCCGCGCGGTGGGGCTGCCCGGCGCCGAGGTCAGGGCGGGCCGGGCCGAGCGGGTCGTCGCGGAGCCCGCCCCCGAGCACCCCTACGACGTGGTCTTCCTCGACCCGCCGTACGACGTCACCGACGACACGGTGCGGGAGATCCTTCTCACACTCCGCTCCGGAGGGTGGATCGGGGAAGGCGCGCTGGCCACGGTGGAACGCAGGACGAGGGGCGGGGAGTTCCGCTGGCCGCCCGGCTTCGAGGGGCTGCGGGCCCGTCGCTACGGCGAGGGAACGCTTTGGTACGGTCGCGCCGCGTGAAGGGCGGTGCGGGCCGCTTCCACACGCGGGAAAGCGAGGGACCACCAGTGCGCCGAGCCGTATGCCCGGGTTCGTTCGACCCGATCACCAACGGCCACCTCGACATCATCGCGCGGGCGTCCAGGCTGTACGACGTCGTCTACGTCGCCGTGATGATCAACAAGTCGAAGCAGGGTCTGTTCACGGTGGAGGAGCGGATCTCGCTGATCGAGGGCGTCACCGCCGAGTACGGCAACGTCGTCGTCGAGTCCTTCCACGGGCTGCTGGTCGACTTCTGCAAGCAGCGCGAGATCCCGGCCATCGTCAAGGGCCTGCGCGCGGTCAGCGACTTCGACTACGAGCTCCAGATGGCCCAGATGAACAACGGCCTGTCGGGAGTGGAGACCCTGTTCATCCCCACCAACCCCACCTACAGCTTCCTGTCCTCCTCCCTGGTCAAGGAGGTCGCCGCGTGGGGCGGCGACGTCTCCCACCTGGTGCCGCCCACCGTCCTCGGCGCGCTCACCGAGCGCCTGCGGGCGCGCTGAGCGCACCCGCGGGCACGGGCTCGCCCGCCCCTGTCACCGGCTCGCCCCGGGGTGGTGGGGGCGGCGGGCGGACGGGGTGACGGGCGGCCGAGTCGTAGAGTCGTTCCGTGCCCCGGCCGGTCCCGGCCGGGGGAGGCGCTCCCGCCCGGTCGGCGGGGGCCCGAGGAGAGACTTGAGCCCAGGTGGACGTGCAGAAGAAGCTCGACGAGATCGTCGCGGCGGTGCGCAGCGCCCGTTCCATGCCGATGTCCGCGTCCTGCGTGGTCAACCGCGCCGAGCTGCTCGCGATGCTCGGGGAGGTGCGCGAGGCCCTGCCCGGCTCCCTCGCGCAGGCCCACGAGGTGCTCGGCGACCGCGAGCGGGTGCTCGCCGAGGCCCGCGAGGAGGCCCAGCGGATCCTGAAGTCGGCGCACGACGAGCGGGGTTCGCTGATCGCCGGCACCCAGGTCGCCCGCGAGTCGAGGGACGAGGCGGACCGGATCCTGGCCGAGGCCCGCCGCGAGGCGGAGGAGATCCGCGCCGAGGCCGACGACTACGTGGACAGCAAGCTCGCCAACTTCGAGGTGGTGCTCACCAAGACCCTCGGCGCGGTGGACCGCGGGCGCGAGAAGCTGCTCGGCCGGGGCCCCGGCATCGACGAGAACGGCCGGCCGGACGCCGACGCCCCCGAGCGCTCCAGCGACCCGGAGGAGCTGCGCCGCCGCGCCGACGCGTACGTGGACGCGAAGCTGGCCAGCTTCGAGGCGGTGCTGGGCAAGACCCTGGAGGCCGTCGGCAGGGGCCGCGCGAAGCTGCTCGGCCGCAGGCCCACCGACGACCTGGCCGACTACGCGGCCCTGGCCGACCAGCAGGAGATCCCCATCGGGCAGAGCGACGCGGACTACGTCGCCATGCTGGCCGGGCGCGTGCCGGAGCAGCCGTCCGCGCCGTCCGCCCCGCAGCGGCCCGAGGCGCCGCCCCAGCAGCCGCCCCAGCCCGGCTACGCCCCGGCCGCCGGGTACGGGGACGCGGGCGGCTACCAGGAGGGCGGCTGGGACGGCGGCGGGTACGGCTACGGCCACCCGCAGGACGGCTACCCGCCGGCCGCCCAGGACCGGCCGTACGGGCAGGGCCAGGACGGCTTCGGCCCGCCGTCCGGCTACGACGGCGCCTACGGCTGGGACCAGGGCTACGGCCAGGGCGGCGCCGAGGGCTACCCGCCGCTGCCCCCGCCGCCGCCGCAGGACCACCAGCGGCAGCCCGGCCACGGGGGCGGCGGCAGCCTGGACGAGACCAGCTTCTTCGACACCTCGATGATCGACGTGCAGCGGCTGCGCGAGCTGGAGGGCGGCTCCTGAGCGCGGCCCCGCCTGCCCGCCGGGGGACCGGCGGGCAGGCGGGGCCGCGGGGCGGCGGGCGCGGACGGCGCCGAGTTGGGAGTCGGTGACCTCGTCCAGTATCCTGACTGCTCCGGCCGCAGCGCCGGTGTTGTCGGCTGCCCCGAATCCCGGCATGTGCGGGGCCCAGGCGTACGAGGTGTGAACTCGTGCCTCTCGGCTCGTGCACAGTCCGGGGCCGTCGCAGCCCGTAAGGAAGCCGCCTCCCCGTCTCCGCGGGGAGTGCCACACGAGAGCAGGAAAGCCCTGAACCGCCCAGACCACCGCAACCCGCTCGTGTTCGACACACGCGAGCTGGGCCGGCGTCCTGGTTCGCTCAAGCGGCTGACCCGCTCCGTCCCGGCTCCCGAGGGCCTCGGCATCGAGGTGATCGGCGTCCCGGTGAACGCGACCGTGGAGCTGGAGCTGCGCCTCGAGGCGGTGATGGAGGGCGTGCTCGTCACGGGTACTGCCCGCGCACCTCTTGAGGGAGAATGCGTACGGTGCCTGGAGCCGCTCGAGCAGGAGCTCGAAGTGGGCTTCCAGGAGCTGTACTCCTACCCCGACGTCGACCGCGGCGAGTCCGAGGACGACGACGAGGAGGAGACGCTGACGCTCGAGGCCGAACTGCTCGACCTCGAGCCGGTGCTGCGCGACGCGGTGGTGCTCGCACTGCCGCTGCAACCGGTGTGCCGGGAGGACTGCCCGGGACTGTGCCCCCAGTGCGGGGCGCGGTTCGCGGACGACCCGGAGCACCACCACGAGTCCGTCGACGCCCGGTGGGCGGCTTTGCAGGACCTCGTCGTCTCGTCCGAGAACGACGATCACGAAGGACACAGCAGCGGCGCCGGAACCGGCGCCGATGAGAACCAGGAGAAGTAGCCGTGGCCGTTCCGAAGCGAAGGATGTCGCGCAGCAACACGCGTCACCGCCGTGCGCAGTGGAAGGCTGCGGTCCCGTCGCTCGTGGCGTGCGACCGCTGCCGTGAGCCCAAGCTGCCGCACATCGCGTGCCCAAGCTGCGGCACCTACAACCGCCGTCAGGTCCTCGAGGTCTGAACGGCGGGTGACAGGCTCAATGTCGGACGGCACACCGCCGTCGAAGCGTCCTCCCCGCGTCAACGGGGAACCGCCGGACAAGAAGGCCTCGTCCCACGCACTCCTGGAAGGGCGGCTCGGGTACTCGCTCGAGCCCGCCCTTCTGGTGCGTGCGCTGACGCACCGCTCCTACGCGTACGAGAACGGCGGGCTGCCCACCAACGAGCGCCTGGAGTTCCTCGGGGACTCCGTTCTCGGCCTGGTCGTCACGGACACCCTCTACCGGGTCCACCCGGACCTGCCCGAGGGGCAGCTCGCCAAGCTGCGGGCCGCGGTGGTCAACTCGCGGGCGCTCGCGGGCGTGGCACGCACCCTGGAGCTGGGCAGGTTCATCCAGCTCGGGCGGGGCGAGGAGGGGACCGGCGGCCGGGACAAGAACTCGATCCTGGCCGACACCCTGGAGGCCGTCATCGGCGCGGTCTACATCGACCGGGGCCTGGACGCGGCGTCCGAACTCATCCACCGGCTGTTCGACCCGCTGATCGAGGCGTCGTCCAACCTCGGCGCCGGCCTGGACTGGAAGACCAGCCTCCAGGAGCTCACGGCGATGGCCGGGATCGGCGTGCCCGAGTACATCGTGACCGAAGAGGGCCCCGACCACGAGAAGACGTTCACCGCCACCGCGCGGGTGGGCGGCACGGACTACGGGTCCGGCACGGGGCGCAGCAAGAAGGAAGCCGAGCAGAAGGCGGCGCAGACCGCCTGGCACGCGATCCGCGAGGCCCACGGGGAGACCGGTGACGGCACCTCCAAGCCGCCCGTGAACGGCTCCGGCCCCGCCGGCGCCGCCGAGACGGCGGACTGACCGGTGCCCGAGCTGCCCGAGGTCGAGGTGGTCCGGCGCGGTCTCGCGCGCTGGGTCACCGGCCGCACCGTGGCCAAGGCCGAGGTGCTGCACCCGCGCGCGGTGCGCCGCCACCCGGCCGGGGCCGCCGACTTCACCGCCAGGCTGCTCGGCCGCCGCTTCGAGGCGGCGCACCGCAGGGGCAAGTACCTGTGGCTGCCGCTGGCGGGCACCGGCAGCGCCGTGCTCGGCCACCTGGGGATGAGCGGGCAGTTGCTGGTGCGGCCCGTGGACGCGCCCGACGAGACCCACCTGCGGATCCGCGTCGCCTTCGAGGACGGCGGCACCGAGCTGCGCTTCGTGGACCAGCGGACGTTCGGCGGCCTGTCGGTGCACGACGGCACGCCCGGCGACCAGGACACCACGCCGCTGGTGATCGCGCACATCGCCCGCGACCCGCTGGACCCGGCCTTCGACGACGACGCTTTCCACGCCGCGCTGCGCCGCCGCCGCACCGGCCTCAAACGGGCCCTGCTCGACCAGTCGCTGATCAGCGGGGTGGGCAACATCTACGCCGACGAGGCGCTGTGGCGGGCCCGGCTGCACTTCGACCGGCCCACCTCCACCATGACCCGCCCGCGCACCGCGGAGCTGCTCACCGCGGTCCGCGAGGTGATGACGGCGGCCCTGGCCGCGGGCGGCACCAGCTTCGACAGCCTGTACGTCAACGTCAACGGCGAGAGCGGCTGGTTCGAGCGCTCCCTGGACGCGTACGGCCGCGAGGACCGGCCGTGCCGGCGCTGCGCCACCCCGATCCGCCGTACCGCGTTCATGAACCGCTCGAGCTACTTCTGCCCCAGGTGCCAGCGCGCCCCGCGGGGCGTGTGAGGCCACGGCGGGAGCCGGCGCGTCCGGTGTGCCGGCGTCCGCGTCCCGTGGCGCGGTGCACCGCCGCCCTCGCCCCGGGGCCCGTCTAGAAGCCGAAGTCCTGGGTCCACCACGGGCCGCCCTCGGCGAAGTGGACGCCCACGCCCAGGGTCTGGTACTCGCAGTTGAGGATGTTGGCGCGGTGGCCCTCGCTCTCCATCCACGAGTCCATGACCGCCTGCGCCGTGGTCTGCCCGCGGGCTATGTTCTCGCCGCCGAGGTTCGTTATCCCCGCCTGCTGCGCCCGCTCCCACGGGTCCAGCCCGTCCGGCGTCACATGGTCGAAGAAGGACCGCTCCGCCATGTCCTCGCTGAAGGAGTCGGCCAGCTCGGCGAGGCGCTCGTCGCTCTTCACCGGGTCGCACCCGGCCTTGGCCCGCTCGGCGTTGACCAGCCCGAGCACGGCGGCCGCCGCTGCCTTGTCCTGGCCGTTGCCGACCGGGGTCTCCGGCTGCCTGGTGGGGGCGGGGGTGGTGGGCGGCGGCGGTGTCGTGGGCGGGGCGCTGGTCCGCGGCGGGTCGGCGGGCTCGCTGGTGCGCGGCGGCGCAGGGGAGCGCGGGGCCTGCGGGGTGCCGGGCGCGGTCACCGACTCCGAGGGGTCGGGCGTGCCGCGGTGCCTGCCCCGGCTCGGCGGCACCGACTCGCGCTCGGGGGGCGTCACGGGCGTGGCCGTGGACCCGTCCGGCTCGGGCTGGCCGGCCGGGGGGACGGGGAAGGCCGTGTTGGCGTTGGGGCCGACCGCGGCCACGTCGCGGCCGTCCTTGGCGGGCCCGGGGAGCACACCCGCGCCCATGGCGACCGCGCCCACCGCGAGCGCGGCGGAGGAGGCGAGCAGGCCGGTGCGGACGGTGCTGTGGCGGCGGCGCCTGCTGCCCCGGTGCCGGCCGGCCACCGCTCGAGCGGCGGATGCCTCGCGAGGGGCGGGCGCGACGCGGTTGCGGCTGTGGCGGCCCATCTGTCGCCTCCGTCACATGTGGCGGTAAGGATCGAGTGAAGATCACTCGAAAGGGTGAGTGGGTCTCTCGCCGGGGACTCTAGACCAAACGCGGACGGTGCTGGAGTGAAGTACGACTACTCAGCGGGTTAGCGTGCTGGTATGAACGACAATGTCCGGCTCACCGCCTGGGTGCGTGGCCAGGTTCAGGGTGTGGGCTTCCGGTGGTGGACCCGCTCCCGGGCGCTGGAGATCGGCCTGCTCGGCTACGCGGGGAACCTCGCCGACGGCAGGGTCCAGGTGGTGGCCGAGGGCTCGCGTGCGGACTGCGAACACCTTCTCGACCTGCTGCGGGGCGCCGGAACGCCCGGTCGGGTGGACGGCGTCGCCGACCTGTGGGGGGACCCGCGCGGCGGGTACGAGACGTTCAGCATCCGGTGAAAAAGCCGGCGCGTGGAGGCGCCCCCGCGGGCCGCGGCCCGCGGGGGCGCCTTCATGGTTGCCAATCACCGGCGGCCGTGGTTGACTCCGGGCCTGAGGATGATCTCGCCGCCCCTGAGAACGGCTCCGAGCAGCCCTGGGCGGCTTCACCACTTCTCCATGATCTTCACATGGGGGGTGCGCGGAGGGACCGGCACCGGCCTTGGAGCCGAGGCACGCCCGAATGACGGGCTGTGATCGTGTTGACCCTCAAACCATTTGGTGAGACGCTGAAAGCCCGCGCATACCGCTGTCTGCTGCTTCGGAACCACGGGTGACGGCGTGCAAACAGCGGGTGCGACCCCTTCTCGACCCAACCGCTTACCCCGGTCGGTCACTCAGCGTGGAGGACCATCCATCATGGCAAAGGCGCTTCTCGGTTACGTCGGCGGTCCCGACCCGCGGCTCCTCTCCGAGATGCGAAGGCTTCAGCAGCGTGTCCAGGACCTGGAGTCGGAGCTGGTGCGAGTCCAGGCCGAGAACGACGCGCTCTCCGCCGCATCGCGCGAAGAGTCGCTGCTCCGCAGCATCGACGTATCCAAGGCGGAGCCTGCGCTCACCTGATCTCCCCCGTCTGGGGGCGGTCGGACTGTGTCGCCGCTCGCTTGGCATGTGCAAGGGACGCTTCGGCGTCCCTTCGTCGTTGTGGCCCTTGTTCTCCGTGGTGCCCTTCGTAACCGATGCCGTTTCCCGGTGCCGCCGTTGCCGGTGGGTTCCGCCGGTCCCGATGCCGTCGATGCCGCCGCCGCCAGGCCGCAGGCGATGCCGTTCCTCCCGATGCCGCCGCCGCGTGCCCCGACCCGGCGCCCACCGGGTCCCGCGCGGCTTCCGTGTGCCCGGCACTGACGATGCTCCGCGGCCTCCCGCCCCGGCGTGCCGGCTCGTCCACCCCTTGTTCTCCTCACCCTTGCCTGTTGATGTGCCCTCCGGTCACCACGGCGAAACCGCCTGTCGCCACCACGGGGCGGGCCCGACCGCCGGGTAGAGTCCGAGTCCTGCCCTGATGCCCCAAACGGGCCGGTACCGGGCACCGGCAGGAGGTGAGCACACGTGCACCTGAAGAGTCTGACCCTGCGAGGCTTCAAGTCGTTCGCCTCGGCGACGACGCTGCGCTTCGAACCGGGCATCACCTGCGTGGTCGGGCCCAACGGCTCCGGCAAGTCCAACGTCGTGGACGCCCTGTCCTGGGTCATGGGCGAGCAGGGCGCCAAGTCGCTGCGCGGCGGCAAGATGGAGGACGTGATCTTCGCGGGCACCACCGGGCGCCCGCCGCTGGGCCGGGCCGAGGTCAGCCTGACCATCGACAACGCCGACGGCGCGCTGCCGATCGAGTACAGCGAGGTCACGATCACGCGGACGATGTTCCGCAACGGCGGCAGCGAGTACCGGATCAACGGGGACACCTGCCGCCTGCTGGACATCCAGGAGCTGCTGTCCGACTCCGGCATCGGCCGCGAGATGCACGTCATCGTCGGGCAGGGCCAGCTCGACTCCGTGCTGCACGCCGACCCGGCCGGGCGCCGCGCCTTCATCGAGGAGGCCGCGGGCGTCCTCAAGCACCGCAAGCGCAAGGAGAAGGCGCTGCGCAAGCTGGACGCGATGGCGGGCAACCTCGCCCGCGTCCAGGACCTCACCGCCGAGCTGCGCCGCCAGCTCAAGCCGCTCGGCCGGCAGGCCCAGGTGGCCCGCCGCGCCGCGGTGATCCAGGCCGATCTGCGCGACGCCCGGCTGCGGCTGCTCGCCGACGACCTGGTGAGGCTGCGCGAGGCGCTGCGCGCCGAGATCGCCGACGAGACCGCGCTCAAGGCCCGCAAGGAGGCGGTCGAGGAGGAGCTGGCCGCGGCCCAGGACGCCGAGTCCGCGCTGGAGGCGCAGGTACGCGCGCTCACCCCGGCCGTCGCCCAGGCGCAGGAGACCTGGTACCGGCTGTCCCAGCTCGCCGAGCGGGTGCGCGGCACCATCGGGCTCGCCGGGCAGCGGGTCAGGCACGCCACCGAGGGCGGCGGCGAGGAGCGGCGCGGCCGGGACCCGGAGGACCTGGAGCGCGAGGCGGCCCGCGTCCGCGAGCAGGAGGCGGAGCTGAAGGAGGCCCTGGAGGAGGCCCGCCTGGCGCTGGAGGAGGCCGTGGACCGCAGGGGCCGCCTGGAGCGGGAGCTCGCCGAGGAGGACAAGCGCCTGAAGGCGGCCGCCCGCGCCATCGCGGACCGGCGGGAGGGCCTGGCCAGGCTCCAGGGCCAGGTGGGCGCCGCGCGCAGCAGAGCGGCCGCGGCCGAGGCCGAGGTCGGGCGGCTGGCGTCCGCGAGCGAGGAGGCGGCGGCCAGGGCGGAGGCGGCGCGGCGCGAGTACGAGGAGCTCAAGGCCGCGGTGGACGGCCTGGAGGAGGGCGACGCCGGGCTTGAGGAGGAGCACGAGGCCGCCCGCGAGGCGCTGGCCCTCGCCGAGGAGGAGCTGGCGCGGGCCCGGGAGGAGAGGACGGCGGCGGAGCGGGAGCGCGCGGCCGTGCAGGCCCGGCACGACGCGCTGGCGCTCGGCCTGCGGCGCAAGGACGGGACGGGCGCGCTGCTGGAGTCCGACCGGCTGACCGGCGTGCTCGGCCCCGCCGCCGGGATGCTGTCGGTGTCCCCCGGGTACGAGGTGCCGGTCGCCGCCGCGCTGGGCGCCGCCGCGGACGCGGTGGTGGTCTCCGGGCCGCGCGCCGCCGCGGAGGCGCTGCGGCTGCTGCGCAAGGAGGACGCGGGCCGGGCCGCGTTGCTGCTGGACGGGGCGCCGGAGCCGGACCGCGGCGGGCGGCCCGGCCTGCCCGCGGGCGCCCGGTGGGCGGACGGCCTGGTGGACGCCCCCGAGGGGCTGCGCGGCGCCGTGCGGCGGCTGCTCGGCGACGTCGTCGTGGTGCGGTCCCTGGACGACGCGGAGGAGCTGGTGCGCGCCCATCCGTCGCTGGCCGCGGTCACCGCCGACGGCGACCTGCTCGGCGGGCACCTGGCGCGGGGCGGCTCCGCCGGCGCGCCCAGCCTGCTGGAGACGCGGGCCGCGGTGGACGAGGCGGCGGCGGAACTGGAGGCGCTGCACACCCGGTGCGAGCGGGCCGCCGAGGGGCAGGAGCGGGCCGCGCGGGCGCGGGAGGCGGCCAGGGCCCGGGTCGAGGAGGTCGCGGGGCGGCGGCGCGCGGCGGAGAAGGAGCGGTCGGCGGTCGCCGGGGAGCTGGGGCGGCTCGGCGGGCAGGCCAGGGGCGCGGCCGGGGAGGCGGAGCGGCTCGCGGCGGCGGCGGCCAAGGCCGAGGAGTCGCGCCTGGCGGCGCTGCACCAGGTGGAGGAGCTGTCGGCGCGCCTGGCGTACCTGGAGGAGGACGAGCCGGGCGAGGCCGAGCCGGACACCGGGCAGCGCGACCGGCTGGCCGCCGAGGGCTCCGCCGCCCGGCAGGCCGAGATGGAGGCGCGGCTCGCGGTGCGCACCCACGAGGAGCGGGTGCGGGGCCTGGCCGGCCGGGCGGACGGCCTGGACCGGGCGGCCCGCGCCGAGCGGGAGGCCAGGGCCGCGGCGGCGCGGCGCAGGGCGAAGCTGGAGCGGGAGGCCGCCGTGGCCGGGGCGGTGCTCGCCGGCGCCCGGCGGTTGCTGGCCGCCGTGGAGGAGTCCCTGGCCCGGGCCGAGGCGGAGCGGGAGCAGGCCCAGCGGGCCAGGGCCGAGCGGGAGCAGGAGCTCGGCGTCCAGCGCTCCCGCGGCCGGGACCTGAAGGCGGAGCTGGACAAGCTGACGGACTCGGTGCACCGCGGCGAGGTGCTGGGCGCGGAGAAGCGGCTGCGGATCGAGCAACTGGAGACCAAGGCGCTGGAGGAGTACGGGATCGAGGCGGACGGGCTGGCCGCCGAGTACGGGCCGCGGGTGCCCGTGCCGCCGTCGCCGCCCGCCGAGGGCGAGGAGCTGCCCGAGGACCCGGACCACCCGCGGAACCGCCCGCGGCCGTTCGTCCGCGCCGAGCAGGAGAAGCGGCTGAGGGCCGCGGAGCGGGCGTACGCGCAGTTGGGCAAGGTCAACCCGCTGGCGCTGGAGGAGTTCGCGGCGCTGGAGGAGCGGCACAAGTTCCTCACCGAGCAGTTGGAGGACCTGAGGAAGACCCGCGCCGGGCTGATGGACGTGGTGCGGGACGTGGACGAGCGGGTGCGCCAGGTGTTCGCCTCGGCGTACGAGGACACCGCGCGCGAGTTCGAGGGCGTCTTCGCGCGGCTCTTCCCCGGCGGTGAGGGCCGGCTGGTGCTGACCGACCCGGACGACATGCTCGCCACGGGGGTGGAGGTGGAGGCGCGCCCGCCGGGCAAGAAGGTCAAGCGCCTGTCGCTGCTCTCGGGCGGCGAGCGATCGCTGACGGCCGTGGCGCTGCTGGTGGCGATCTTCAAGGCGCGCCCGAGCCCGTTCTATGTGATGGACGAGGTGGAGGCGGCGCTCGACGACACCAACCTCCAGCGGCTGATCGGCATCATGCGGGAGCTCCAGGAGAGCTCGCAGCTCATCGTGATCACCCATCAGAAGCGCACGATGGAGGTCGCCGACGCGCTCTACGGCGTGTCAATGCAGGGGGACGGGGTATCCAAGGTCATTAGTCAGCGGCTGACATGACCGGATTCACATCTTCAATAAGTGAACGATGGGCGAGAGGCTTTTGCGAGTTTGCTCCAGTCATTCCCGAAATGACCTGTGGTGCACCGCACATTGACTTCGAGACTTGAAGTCATAGGCTCGTTAAGTCTGAACTTACCTTCGAGTAGTGGGGCTCCTGGGCGGGCCCCCTCACCGGGGGTCACGAGCCGCACACTCGCTCGCGTCACGTCGAGCCGCCAGGAGTAAGCGTTGACCAGCACAGCTCCGACGACGGAGCCCAGGAGCCGCAAGGCGCAGCAGGAGCACCTCGGGCACGTCGTCTTCATCACCGCAGCCGCCGCCATGGGCGGTTTCCTCTTCGGTTACGACAGCTCCGTCATCAACGGCGCCGTCACCGGGATCCGCGACCACTTCGGGGTGGGCAGCGGGGAGACCGGACTCGTGGTGTCCTCCGCGCTGCTGGGCTGCGCCGTCGGAGCCGCCTTCGCCGGGCGCCTGGCCGACCACATCGGCCGCATCCGCTCCATGCAGATCGCGGCGGTGCTGTTCACCCTCAGCGCGGTGGGTTCCATGTTCCCGTTCTCCATCTGGGACCTGGGCCTGTGGCGGGTCGTCGGCGGCATCGGCGTCGGCATGGCCTCCGTCATCGCCCCGGCGTACATCGCCGAGGTCGCCCCGCCCGCCTACCGCGGCAGGCTCGGTTCGCTCCAGCAACTCGGCATCGTCGTCGGCATCGTGGTCTCCCAGCTCGCCAACTACGCCATCGCCCAGGCCGCGGGCGGCGAGACCACCAACCACCTGCTCGGGCTCCAGGCCTGGCAGTGGATGCTCGGCGTGATGGCCGTCCCGGCCGTGCTCTACGGCGTGATGTCCCTGGCCATCCCGGAGTCGCCCCGCTACCTGATCTCCGTCGGCCGCACCAACGAGGCCCGTGAGGTCCTCGCCGACGTCGAGGGCGCGCACGTGGACCTGGACGCGCGCATCGCCGAGGTGCGCGAGTCGCTGCGCAGCGACCACAAGCCGCGCTTCGCCGACCTGCGCGACCGCAGGTACGGGCTGCTGCCCATCGTCTGGGTCGGCATCCTGCTGTCGGTCTTCCAGCAGCTCGTCGGCATCAACGTGATCTTCTACTACTCGTCCGCGCTGTGGCAGTCCGTGGGCATCGACACCGACGACTCGCTGCTGATCAGCCTGTCCACCTCGATCATCAACCTGATCGGCACCTTCATCGCCATCGCGCTGGTGGACCGGATCGGCCGCAAGCCGCTGGCCCTGGTCGGCTCGGCCGGCATGGCCGTCTCCCTGGCCGTGGCCGCCTGGGCGTTCTCCTACAAGTCCGGTACCGGCGACGACATCACCATCCCGGACACCCAGGGCGCCGTCGCGCTGGTCGCCGCCCATGTGTTCGTGCTGTTCTTCGCCCTCTCCTGGGGCGTGGTGGTCTGGGTCTTCCTGGGCGAGATGTTCCCCAACCGGGTCCGGGCCGCGGCGCTGGGCGTCGCCGCCTCGGCGCAGTGGATCGCGAACTGGGCGATCACCGTCAGCTTCCCGACCCTGTCCGACTGGAACCTGTCCACCACCTACTGGGGCTACGCGGTCTTCGCCGTGATCTCCTTCTTCTTCGTGTGGAGGTTCGTGCCCGAGACCAAGGGCAAGAAGCTGGAGGAGATGGGCTGAGCCCTCCCCCCCCCCCGCACGCACGCGCGGCGGCGCCCCCGCTCCGGGGCGCCGCCGCGCGCGTGCGTCACGTGTGCAGCCGCAGCCCCTTGAGCGCCTTGTCCACGGCGCCGCGCGGCCCGTACACGGCGAGCCCCACCAGCGCGAGGCCGTCCGCCCCCACCGCGCGCACCGCCGCCCGGTTGCCCTCCTCGTCGTCCTCGGCGAACATCTCCTCGGTGTACACCGCCGCGGTCAGCCCGCGGGACAGCGCCCGGGCGTGGGCGCGGCGCATCCCGTCGGCGCCGGCGCCGTAGACGACGACGGGCTCCCGGAGCATCGGCAGGTACGCGTTGCCCGAGGCGTCCTGGTACGGCTCGCCGAGCAGGCCCTCCCCGGCGCGCGCCACACCGCTGCCGAGGAACGCCGTGACGTTGAGCTTCTGCCACACCGCGAGGTCCTCCCGGACCACCACGGCGATCTTGGTGTCGAAACGCATGCCCGCACCCTCGCCCGCCCCCGCCCCGCCCGTCTTGAACGCTGGTGCGGGCACAATGCGACGGTGGGACGCGCGAGGGACACCGGGACCGGGGGAGCCGCGGGGGACTGGGCCGACTACTGGCGCGACCCCGCCCAGCCGCTGGAGGCCATGCACGCCCACTTCGAGCGGCACGTCTTCCACCCGCACAGCCACGACGCCTACTCCTTCGCGGTCACCGAGAGCGGGGCCCAGCGCTTCCGCTGCCGCGGCGCCCGGCGCATCGGCGGCGCCGGCCTGGTGATGGCGTTCAACCCCGACGAGCCGCACGACGGCGAGGCCGCGGTCGAGCAGGGCTTCACCTACCGCATCGTCCACCTCGGCCCGGGGCTGGTGCGGGCGGTGCTGGACGACGCCGAGCTGCGCCGGGCGCCCATGCCGCTGTTCGCCGAGCCCGTCGTCCGCGACCCGCAACTGTTCCGCACCCTGCTGCGCCTGCACACCGCGCTCATGGGCGGCGCGGGACCGCTGGTCCGCGACGAGCGGCTCACCGCGGCCGTCACCGCCATGGTGCGCCGCGGCGCCACCGGGCCCGACCGGGTGCGCACCCTGGCCGGCGGGGCCGCCGCCGGGGCCGCCCGCCGGGCCGGGGCCCGCCTGGAGCGGGAGCTGGACCACGACGGGCCGGTGGAGATCACCGCGGACGAGCTGGCCGAGGCCGCCGGGTGCAGCCGCTTCGCGCTGTACCGGGCGTTCCGCGCCGAGTACGGCATGGCGCCGAGCGACTACCAGCGGCAGTTGCGGCTGCGCCGGGCCAGGCGGCTGCTGCTGCGCGGCGGCTCCGTCGCCGAGGCGGCGGCCCGCGCCGGGTTCGCCGACCAGAGCCATCTGCACCGCTGGTTCGTCCGCTCCTACGGCATCACGCCGGGCACCTTCCAGCGCGCCGGCCGGGCCTGAGTCCGCCGCCGGGACCGCCCGCGACGCTCACCCGGCGGCCGCCTTCAGCCCCGGCAGCACCTCCTCGCACAGCAGCCGCAGCGAGCGCCACCCCTCCTCCACCGGCATCCCCCCGCACAGCGGGTGCAGCACCAGGGCGGCGCCGTCCCCCTCCTCCCGGGCGAACTCCAGGCACTGCCGCGGCGTCACCATCCGGTACACCCCCTCGGCGCGCAGTTGCTCCACGGTGCCCGCCCGCGACTCCACCGCGGAGCGGCGCTGCCCCGACGCGCCCCACCGGGCGTAGACCCGCGCCTCGTACAGCAGGTGCCGCCCGTACCGCTCCCACGCGCGGTCGGGGTCCTCGGTCAGGTGCAGCAGCGCCGTGGTGGCGGGCGGCATCAGGCACCAGCCCTCCGTGCCGTACTCGGCGCGCCGCGCGTGGTAGTACTCCTCCAGCTCGGGCAGGTGCGCGGACGGGAAGAAGGGCAGCCCGAACCGGGCCGCGCGCCGTGCCGCCGCCCGCGACGACCCGCCGACCAGCAGCACCGGGTGCGGCCGAGAGGCGGGGCGGGGCGTGACCCGCACCGTCCGGCCCCGGTGGGGGAACGGCTCGCCGGTCCACGCCCGCAGCAGCGTGGCGAGCACCTCGTCCTGGAGCTCGCCGCGCCGCGCCCAGTCCCGGCCCAGCGCCTCGTACTCCTCGCGGCGGTAGCCGATCCCGGCGACGGTCATCAGCCGCCCGCCCCCGGCCAGGTCGAGCACCGCCAGGTCCTCGGCCAGGCGCAGCGGGTCGTACAGCGGGGCGATGACGGCGCTGACCACCACCCCGATCCGCCGGGTGCGGCCCAGGACCACCCCGGCCATGGCCAGCGGGGACGGCAGCCAGCCGTCCTCGGCGCCGTGGTGCTCCTCCAGCGTCAGCGCGTCCACGCCGTGCTCGTCCGCGTAGGCGGCCATCTCGACGGCGGCGCGGTAGCGCCCGGACAGGCCGGCCGGGTCGCCACCCGGCTGGACCAGGTTGAAACGCACATTGGTGATCGCCACGGCTCAGCGCCCCTTCGTCGCCCGACCGGATGCCCGCACGGTAACTGACGGAGCGTCAGGCAACAACGGTGCCCGCGACCGCGGGCACCGCCCGCCGCCGGGCCGCGCCGGGGGCTCGGCGCCCGCGCCGCGTCCGTGATACTGGACCTGTTATGGAGATTCTCATCCTTGCCGTAGTCATCGCGGTGGTCGTGCTCGGCGGGCTCGCCGGGCTGGTCGTCAGCCGGCGCCGCACGGCCCCGCCCGCCCGGCCGGAGCGGCCGCAGCAGCCCCCCGAGCCGCAGGTCGGCGAGGACGCCGAGAGCGCCGGGGAGGCGCCGAGGCGCACCATCGAGTCCGTGGACCTGCCGGACTCGGTGGTGATCACCGAGCCCGGGACCATCGAGGCCCCGCAGGCGCAGACCCCCGAGATCCTCCAGGTCCCGGAGACCGTCGAGGTCCCGCCGACCCCCGAGATCGAGGTGCCCGAGCCCACCGCGGGCCGCCTGGTGCGGCTGCGCGCCCGGCTCTCCCGCTCCCAGAGCACCCTGGGCCAGGGCCTGCTCGCCCTGCTCGCCCGCGAGCACCTGGACGAGGACACCTGGGAGGAGATCGAGGACACCCTGCTCACCGCGGACGTGGGCGTGGCCTCCACCCAGGAGCTGGTCGAGCGGCTGCGCACCCGGGTGAAGGTGCTGGGCACCCGCACCCCCACCGAGCTGCGCGGCCTGCTGCGCGACGAGCTGGTGCAGCTCGTCGGCCCCGACCTGGACCGCTCGCTGCGCACCGCCCGCCACGACGAGGCGGGGCGGCCCGCGGTCGTCCTGGTGGTCGGGGTCAACGGCACCGGCAAGACCACCACCACGGGCAAGCTCGCCCGGGTGCTGGTGGCCGACGGCCGCAAGGTGGTGCTCGGCGCCGCGGACACCTTCCGCGCCGCGGCCGCGGACCAGCTCCAGACCTGGGGGGAGCGCGTCGGCGCCCACACGGTCCGCGGGCCCGAGGGCGGCGACCCCGCCTCGGTGGCGTTCGACGCCGTCAAGGAGGGCATCGCCGAGGGGGTGGACACCGTGCTGGTGGACACCGCGGGCCGCCTGCACACCAAGACCGGGCTGATGGACGAGCTCGGCAAGGTCAAGCGGGTGGTGGAGAAGCACGGCCCGGTGGACGAGGTGCTGCTGGTGCTGGACGCGACGACCGGGCAGAACGGCCTGGTGCAGGCGCGGGTGTTCGCCGAGGTGGTGGACATCACCGGCATCGTCCTGACCAAGCTCGACGGCACCGCCAAGGGCGGCATCGTGGTGTCGGTGCAGCGGGAGCTCGGCGTGCCGGTGAAGCTGATCGGCCTGGGCGAGGGGCCCGACGACCTGGCGCCGTTCGAGCCGAAGGCGTTCGTGGACGCGCTGATCGGGGAGTGACCATACGATCGTCCGATTAATAACAGGCCCGATATGCCTGCCCGGCCACGGCCGCCCCGCCGCGCATCGAGCGCGCGGGGCGGCCGTCCGCGTCCCGTGGACCAGAGGAGCGCCTGATCAGGAGGGGCCTGAACAGGAAGGCACCGGATCAGGGGGAGCGGATCGGGTGGCACCGGATCAGGACGGCCGCGGATCAGGGCGGCCCCGGTTCAGGACGGCACCAGCCACGGGCCGCTGCCCGCGGGGCGGCGCTCCCGGTGGCTGGCGTAGGCGAGGGTGCCCAGCACGAGCCGGGCCTCCGGCGGGTGCACCGCCGACTCCGGGGTGGGCGGGCGCAGCCAGCGCACCGGCCCGAGAGCGCCCAGCTCCGACGGCGGCGCCACCACGTGGTCGCCCAGGCCCAGGGGGCGCAGGTCGAGCCCGGCGTCGTCCCAGCCCATCTTGTACAGCAGCGCGGGCAGCTCCGCCGCGGCCCCCGGCGCCACGAAGAACTGCGCCCGCCCGTGCGGGGTGACGAGCACCGGGCCGAGCCGGGTGCCCATCCGCTCCAGGCGGAGCATGGCCCGGCGGCCCGCGGGCTCCGCCACCTCCACGGCGTCGAACGCGTAGCCCGTCAGCAGCAGCACCGGCGCCCCCGGGTGCCGCTCCCACGCGGCCCTCGCCTCCTCGGCGCCCGCGCCGGGGCCGAGCACCTCCGCCCCGGGCAGCGGATGCGCGCCGGGGGCGGCGCAGCCGGGGTCGCCGCAGCCGCACCGGTCGCCGCGCAGGAGGCGGGCGCCGGGTGCGACCACCCAGCCCCACCGCCCGGCGTACTCGGCCGCCGCGGCGCTCACCGTGGACCGGGCGCGGCGGCGCACGCCGGTCCTGAAGTCGCCGAACGTGATGCCCATGTCACCCCCAACGGGTCGTGATAGCCCATGGTTACGGGTCAGTGACGCTGCGTCCATGGTCGCACGCGCACGCCGCCCGGGCGTCCCCCGGCGCGCGGACCGACGCGGCGCGGTGGGCACGGGCCGTCCCAGCCCCACCCACCACCTGTCAAGTCAATCGCGTGGGATCACGGAAAGGTTCATCCCTGGGGGTGGCGAATGGTGGCGTTTCTGTAACCGCCCCTCGCCGTCCGGTGATCGGGGGATTACTTTCGGTTCCCGAGCCGGGACGACGCGCCGGTGCCGGCGGTCGGGCCGCGGGCACGGTCGCCGTCCGGGCGGAGGCCGAGGGGCCGCGGGAACGCGGTGGCCCCGACGGAGGGCGGCGGGCCCCCGCGACCACCCCGCGGACGCGGGGACGGTGGAGGACGCGGGGACGGTGGAGGCGCGAGGCCCGCGGCGCCCCGAGCGCGCGGGCGGGAACGCCGGCCGCGGGGCTCCGCCGAGGCGGGCCGGGGGACCGTACGCCCGAGTGGCGAACGGCGCCCCGGCTCACGCGGGACGCGGGCTCCGGGGAGTCCGCGGCACCTGGGAGACTCGGGCCGCGCCACCGGGCGCCGGAGGCCGCCGGCCCCGGACGGCGGGGCGGCCCGGCCCGGCGGGGCGCGCACGTGGCGGGTGACGAGGCGGGGAGACCCGGGATGGGGGCGTTCCGGTGGCTGACAAGCAGCCCAACGCGCGGTTGAGCTCGTGGTTCGAGCGCAGCGGCTGGTCCAAGGGCGAGTTGGCGCGCCAGGTCAACCGCAGGGCCCGGCAGGCCGGGGCCCACCACATCAGCACCGACACCTCACGGGTGCGGCGGTGGCTGGACGGCGAGCAGCCCCGCGAGCCGATCCCGCGGATCCTGTCGGAGCTGTTCTCCGAGCGGTTCGGCTGCGTGGTGTCCGTGGAGGACCTGGGCCTGCGCTCCCCGAACGGCCCGCCGCGCGGCGTCGGCGTCGACCTGCCCTGGGCCGGCCCGCAGACCGTCCACCTGATCAGCGAGTTCTCCCGCAGCGACCTGATGCTCGCCCGGCGCGGCTTCCTGGGCACCTCGCTGGCCCTCGCCGCGGGGCCCGCCCTGGTCGAGCCCATGCAGCGCTGGCTGGTGCCCGGCTCCGCGGCCGCAGCCCAGCCGCCCCGCTCCGCCGAGCAGCGCCGCCCCGGCGGTCGCCTGTCCGAGCCGGAGCTCGAGCTGCTGGAGGCCACCACGGTGATGTTCCGCCAGTGGGACGCCTCCTGCGGCGGCGGGCTCCGCCGCAAGGCCGTCGTCGGCCAGCTCCACGAGGTGACCGAGCTGCTGTCCGAGACGCAGCCGGAGGCGGTCTCCCGGCGGCTGTTCACCACGGCGGCCGAGCTGGCCCACCTGGCGGGCTGGATGACCTACGACGTGGGCATGCAGCCCAGCGCGCAGAAGTACTTCGTACTGGCGCTGCACGCCGCCAAGGAGGCGGGGGACCGGCCGCTGGGCGCGCTGATCCTGTCCGACATGGCCCGCCAGATGATCCACCTGGGCCGCCCGGAGGACGGCCTCGAGCTGGTGCACCTCGCGCAGTACGGCAGCCGGGAGACCGCGACCGCCAGGACCCAGGCCATGCTGTACGCGGTCGAGGCCCGCGCCTACGCCAACATGGGCGAGGTCAACAAGTGCCACCGCGCGGTGCGCATGGCCGAGGACACCTTCAGCGAGGTGCGCGGGGGCGAGGACCCGGACTGGATCGCCTTCTTCAGCGAGGGCGAGCTGCACGGCGAGAACGCCCACTCCTACCGCGACCTCGCCTACGTCGGCGGCCGCAGCCGCACCTACGCGTCGCTGGCCCGCCCCGCCATGGAGCGGGCGGTGGAGCTGTTCGCCGACGACCCGGCGCAGCAGCGCACCCGCGCCCTGAACCTCGTCGGCATGGCCACCGTCCACCTGCTCCAGCGCAACCCGGAGGAGGCCGCCCACTACGCCGGGCAGGCCGTGGACATCGCCGCCCGCATCCGCTCCGAGCGCGTCAACACCCGGCTGCGCAGGACCACCGCGGAGGCGGTGCGCGAGCACGGCGACGTGCCCGCGGTGCGCGAGCTGTCCGACCGCCTGGCCTGCGCGCTGCCCGAGCTCTCGGAGCCCGCCTGAGGACGGCGCCCACCCATGGTTTCCGGCCGCGGAAGGCCCCTCGTTCACCCGACTTCGGCTCCCCCACGCCACGGTCGCAGGGGGCCCTCCGCGGCCGGAGCTTTCGCGGCGCCGGATCCGTGTGGGGGTACAGAGTAAATGGACGCGCGCCCTCCAGTGGGGCGGTTCATCCGCCCGTAACACGGGCTTGACGTTCGTCACGGTCGTGAAACACCGGATCGCATCGGCTGAAACCCCCGTGCGCCAGCCTCATGGCGAAAACCGGCCCACCTTTGCCCGACGCAACCCGCACGGGCCGGTACGAGAGATCGGAGCCGCCGATGCCGCCTGGCCTCAGCGCCGCGAACACCGTGTCCCTGGCCGCGGACAAGTTGGATACGGGCAACACCGCGTTCATGATCATCAGCGCCGCGCTCGTGATGCTGATGACCCCCGGACTCGCCTTCTTCTACGGCGGCATGGTCCGGGTCAAGAGCGCCCTGAACATGCTGATGATGTCCTTCATCAGCCTGGGAATCGTCACCATCCTGTGGGTCCTGTTCGGCTTCAGCCTGGCCTTCGGCGACGACCGCGGCGGCATCATCGGAGCCTCGGGCGACTACCTCGGACTCAGCGGCATCGGCGTGGCGGAGGTGTGGCCCGGCTACACCATCCCCGTGTTCGTCTTCGCCGTCTTCCAGTTGATGTTCGCCGTCATCACCCCCGCCCTGATCAGCGGCGCGCTCGCGGACCGGGTGAAGTTCACCGCGTGGGCGCTGTTCGTCGCCCTGTGGGTGACGGTCGTCTACTTCCCGGTCGCGCACTGGGTGTGGGGCGCCGGCGGCTGGCTGTACGAGATGGGCGTCATCGACTTCGCGGGCGGCACCGCCGTCCACATCAACGCGGGCGCCGCGGCGCTCGGCGCCATCCTCGTCGTCGGCAAGCGGATCGGATTCAAAAAGGACCCGATGCGGCCGCACAGCCTGCCGCTGGTGATGCTCGGCGCGGGCCTGCTGTGGTTCGGCTGGTTCGGCTTCAACGCCGGCTCCTGGCTCGGCACCGGCGACGGCGTCGCGGGCGTGGCGTTCCTCAACACCCAGATCGCCACCGCCGCCGCCATGCTCGGCTGGCTCGCCTACGAGAAGCTGCGCCACGGCACCTTCACCACCCTGGGCGCCGCCTCGGGCGCGGTGGCCGGCCTGGTCGCCATCACCCCGGCCTGCGGCTCGGTCAGCCCGCTCGGCGCGATCGCCGTCGGCGCCATCGCCGGTGTGCTGTGCGCCTGGGCGGTGGGCCTGAAGTACAAGCTCGGCTACGACGACTCGCTCGACGTCATCGGCGTGCACCTGGTCGGCGGCCTCACCGGGTCCCTGCTGGTCGGCTTCTTCGCCACCGGCGGCGTGCAGAGCAAGGCCCAGGGCCTGTTCTACGGCGGCGGGTTCGAGCAGCTCGGCAAGCAGGCCGCCGGCGCGTTCTCCGTCCTGGCGTACTCCTTCGTGGTCTCCTTCCTCCTGGCCAAGGCCATCGACCTGGTCATCGGCTTCCGGGCCTCGGACGAGGAGGAGCTCGCGGGTGTGGACCAGGCGTTCCACGCCGAGACCGCCTACGACTTCAGCGCCGTCGGCGGGTCCCTGGCCGGCTCCGCGGCCCGGGCCGCGGCCGCCGTGGGAACGTCGCGGGAGGACGCCGCGGGTACCGCGCCCGAGCAGAAGAAGGTTGACGCATGAAGCTGATCACCGCCGTCGTCAAGACCCACCGGCTCGACGACATCAAGGAAGCCCTCCAGGCCTTCGGCGTGCACGGTCTGACCGTCTCCGAGGCCAGCGGCTACGGCCGCCAGCGCGGCCACACCGAGGTCTACCGCGGCGCCGAGTACACCGTGGACCTGGTGCCCAAGGTGCGCGTCGAGGTGCTGGTGGAGGACGACGACGCCGAGCAGTTGATCGACGTGGTCGTCAAGGCCGCCCGCACCGGCAAGATCGGCGACGGCAAGGTGTGGGTCGTCCCCGTGGAGACCGTGGTGCGGGTCCGCACCGGCGAGCGGGGGCCGGACGCGCTGTGACGGAACGCGACGCGGACGGCCGCCCGGACGGGACACGAGGAGACCGAGTGACAGGACGCGTCGGAACCGACCAGCCCTCCCCGGCCCACGACGGGCCGGGGAGGGCCGCCGGGGCGGAGCCGGGAGCCGGCCCCGCCCCCGGCCGCCCGGACTCCGCCGAGGACGGCTACGCGGCGGCCCGGCTGCGCCTGCTCCAGGAGGAGGGGCGGCCCGGGCCGCCGCGCCGTGCCGGGCTCGCGGACCTCACCGACCGGTGGCTGCGGGAGCTCCTCGCCGGGGCGCTCACCGCCACCGCCGCCCGGCGGGCGCCCGGCGGCACCCCCGCGCAGTTGCCCCCGGTCGCGCTCGTCGCCGTCGGCGGCTACGGCCGCGGCGAGCTGTCCCCGCGCAGCGACCTGGACCTGCTGCTGCTGCACGACGGCGCGTGGAAGGGCGAGCAGGTCTCCGCGCTCGCCGACCGCATGTGGTACCCGGTGTGGGACCTGGGCCTGGCCCTGGACCACTCCGTGCGCACCCCCGCCGAGGCCCGCAGGACCGCGGCCGACGACCTGAAGGTCCAGCTCGGCCTGCTCGACGCCCGGCACGTCGCCGGCGACCCGGCGCTCACCGCGGCCCTGCGCGGCGCGGTCCTGGCCGACTGGCGGGCCTCCGCCCCCAAGCGGCTGCCCGAGCTGCGCGAGATGTGCGCCGCGCGCGCCGAGCGGCACGGCGAGCTGTCGTTCCTGCTGGAGCCCGACCTGAAGGAGGCCCACGGCGGGCTGCGGGACCTCACCGTGCTGCGCGCGGTCGCCGCCTCCTGGGTCGCCGACGCCCCCCGGGAGGGCCTGGACGAGGCCCGCGGGATCCTGCTCGACGCCCGCGACGCGCTGCACCTGGTCACCGGGCGCGCCACCGACCGGCTCATGCTCCAGGAGCAGGACCAGGTGGCCGCCCGGCTCGGCCTGCTCGACGCCGACACCCTGCTGCGCCGGATCTACGAGGCCGCCCGCACCGTCCGCTACGCCGGCGACGTCACCTGGCGCGAGGTGGGCCGGGTGCTGCGCTCCCGCGAGGGCCGCGCCCGCAGGGCCGTCCGCCGCGGCCTGCTCGGCGTCGGCCGCGGGGAGGACACCGCCGAGCGCACCCCGCTCGCCGAGGGCGTCGTCGAGCACGAGGGCGAGGCCGTGCTGGCCCGCACCGCCCGGCCCGACCGGGACCCGGTGCTGCCGCTGCGCGCCGCCGCCGCGGCCGCCCAGGCCGGCCTGCCGCTGGCCCTGCACGCCGCCCGCCGCCTGGCCGCCGCCGCCCGCCCGCTGCCCGTGCCCTGGCCCGCCGAGGCCCGCGAGCAACTGCTCACCCTGCTCGGCGCGGGGGAGAGCACCGTGCCGGTGTGGGAGGCGCTGGAGGCCGAGGGGCTGGTCACCCGGCTGCTGCCGGACTGGGAGCGGGTGCGCTGCCGGCCGCAGCGCAACCCCGTGCACCGCTGGACCGTCGACCGGCACCTGGTGGAGACCGCGGTGCGGGCCTCCCGGCTCACCCGGCGCGTGGCGAGGCCCGACCTGCTGCTGATCGCCGCCCTGCTGCACGACATCGGCAAGGGCTGGCCGGGCGACCACAGCGAGGCCGGCGAGGTCATCGCCCGCGACGTCGCCGCCCGCCTCGGGTTCGCCCGCGCGGACGTGGACACCATCGCGCTGCTGGTCCGCCACCACCTGCTGCTCGTGGACACCGCCACCCGCCGCGACCTGGACGACCCGCTGACCGTGCGGCGCGTCGCCGAGGCGGTGCGCGGAGCCGAGGCGCTGGAGCTGCTGCACGCCCTCACCGAGGCCGACGCGCTGGCCACCGGGCCCGCGGCGTGGAGCACCTGGCGTGCCTCCCTGGTCGCGGACCTGGTCAAGCGGGTCGGCGCGGCGCTCGCCGGAGAGCCCGCGCCCGAGCCGTTCCGGCCGCACACCACGGCCGAGCAGGAGCGCCTGGCCGTGGAGGCGGCGCGCACCGGGGGACCGGTGCTGGCGATGTGGACGCGCCCGCCCGTCGAGCCGGCCGAGCCCGCCGATGGGCCCGACGACGGCGCCGGGGACCCCGAGCCCGTCGGCGTGGAGCTGCTCGTCGCCGTCCCCGACCGCCCCGGCCTGCTCGCCGCGGCAGCCGGGGTGCTGGCCCTGCACCGGCTCACCGTGCGGGCCGCGGACCTGTCCGGGGCGGACCCGGCCGGGATCGGCGCGGTGGCGCTCCAGCGGTGGCGGGTGGACGCCGAGTTCGGCCGGCTGCCGGAGACCTCCCGGCTGCGGCAGGACCTCGCCCGCGCGCTGGACGGCTCCCTGGACATCGCCAGGCGCCTGGCCGAGCGGGAGGCCGCCCACCCCCGCCGCCGGTGGCGCCCCGCCCCGCCGCCCAGGGTCACGGTGGCCCGGGACGGCGCCTCCACCGCGACGGTGCTCGAGGTGCGGGCGCAGGACGCCCCCGGGCTGCTGCACCGCATCGGCCGGGCCCTGGAGGAGGCCGGGGTGGACGTGCGGGCCGCGCGCATCAGCACCCTGGGCGCCAACGCGGTGGACGCCTTCTACGTCGTGGGCCCCGACGGCGCCCCGCTGCCCGAGGTGCGGGCGGCGGAGGTGGCCGGGACGGTGGAGCGCGCCCTGGCCTGAGGGCCGGGGCGCCGCCCGCGCGAGCGGCGGGGCAGACCACGGCTGCCGGGCCGGATACCCTGGAGGCTGTTTCCGTGCCCCCCGACCGCCCCGAGCCACTGAAGGATCCGCGAGCGACGTGTTCGAAACCCTCTCTGACCGTCTGAGCCTGGCGTTCAAGAACCTCCGGAGCCGGGGCCGCCTGTCCGAGGCGGACATCGACGCCACCGCGCGCGAGATCCGTATCGCCCTGCTCGAGGCGGACGTGGCGCTGCCCGTCGTGCGCGCGTTCATCCGGCAGGTCAAGGAGCGGGCGCTGGGCGCCGAGGTCTCCCAGGCCCTGAACCCGGCCCAGCAGGTCATCAAGATCGTCAACGAGGAGCTCGTCGGCATCCTCGGCGGCGAGACCCGCCGCCTGCGGTTCGCCAAGACCCCGCCGACGGTGATCATGCTCGCCGGCCTCCAGGGCGCGGGCAAGACCACGCTCGCGGGCAAGCTCGGCAAGTGGCTCAAGACCCAGGGCCACGCGCCGCTGCTGGTGGCGTGCGACCTCCAGCGCCCGAACGCGGTCAACCAGCTCAGCGTCGTCGCCGAGCGCGCGGGCGTCGCCGTGTACGCCCCGCAGCCGGGCAACGGCGTCGGCGACCCCGTCCAGGTCGCCCGCGACTCCATCGAGTACGCCCGCGGCAAGCAGTACGACGTGGTGGTCGTCGACACCGCGGGCCGCCTCGGCATCGACGCCGAGATGATGCAGCAGGCCGCCGACATCCGCGACGCGGTCCGGCCCGACGAGATCCTGTTCGTGGTCGACGCCATGATCGGCCAGGACGCGGTCACCACCGCGCAGGCGTTCCTCGACGGCGTCGGCTTCGACGGCGTGGTGCTCTCCAAGCTCGACGGCGACGCCCGCGGCGGTGCCGCACTGTCGGTCGCGCAGGTCACCGGCCGCCAGATCATGTTCGCCTCCAACGGCGAGAAGCTGGACGACTTCGACGCCTTCCACCCCGACCGGATGGCCTCCCGCATCCTCGGCATGGGCGACGTGCTCAGCCTGATCGAGAAGGCGGAGCAGACCTTCAGCCAGGCCGAGGCCCAGAAGATGGCCGAGAAGCTGGCGCGGGGGCCGAAGGAGTTCACCCTCGACGACTTCCTGGCGCAGATGGAGCAGGTCCGCAAGATGGGCTCCATCTCCAAGCTGCTCGGGATGCTCCCGGGCATGGGCCAGATCAGGGACCAGATCAACAACCTCGACGACCGGGACGTGGACCGGGTCGCGGCGATCATCAAGTCGATGACCCCGGCCGAGCGCGAGGACCCGAAGATCATCAACGGCTCGCGCCGCGCCCGTATCGCCCGCGGCTCCGGCGTCGAGGTCAGCGCCGTCAACAACCTGGTGGAGCGCTTCTTCGAGGCGCGCAAGATGATGTCCAAGATGGCCCAGGGCGGCATGCCGGGAATGCCCGGGATGCCGGGGATGCCGGGCATGGGCGGAGCGGGCGCGAAGAAGAAGGGCAAGGCCCAGCCGAAGAAGGGCCGCAAGCGCAGCGGCAACCCCGCCAAGCGCGCCGCCGAGGAGAAGGCCGCCGCCGAGCGGGCGGCGTCGGGCGCCGGGGCCTTCGGCCTGCCCGCCCCGGGGCAGACCCCGCAGGACTTCGAACTGCCCGAGGAGTTCAAGAAGTTCATGCAGTAGGCGGCGCGCGGCACGCGAGGGGCCGCGGGCCGCCGCCCGCCGGGGCTTGCCATGATGGACCCATGCGCGTGCACATCCGCCCCCCGCAGCCGAGCGACGCCGAGGCCTACGCCGCAGCCGTGCTGCGCTCCGCCGAGCACATCGGACCGTGGAACCCCGTGGATCCGAACGGCCTGCACGAACTCATCCGCAGGCAGGGGCCCACGCTGCGCTCCTACCTCGTCATCGACGACGCGGACGGGGGCATCGTCGGCAAGGTCAACGTCGCCAACATCGTGCGCGCCCGCTTCCGCAACGGCTCCCTGGGCTACGACTCCTACCTGCCCTACGCCGGCACCGGCCGGATGACCGAGGGCATGCGGCTGGTCGTGGACACCTGCTTCAAGGACTATCCCGAGGGCCTCGGCCTGCACCGCCTGGAGATCAACGTCCAGCCCGACAACGAACGCTCCATCGCCATGGCCAAGCGCCTGGGCTTCCGCCACGAGGGCTTCTCGCCGCGCATGCTCTACCTCAACGACGCCTGGCGCGACCACGAGCGGTTCGCCCTCACCGCCGAGGAGTGGCCCGGTCTGTGACCCGCCCGGGTGGCGAACCCCGTCCCGCCGGGGGCCGCCGCGCCGATCCCCGGAACCGCGGCCGGGGAGTGCGGGATCAGGAGTCCGGGGTCAGGGGGTCCGGGCGATCGTGTACCGGAAGACGTTGTCCATCCGGACGCCGCCGTCGGGCAACCGGAAGGCGCGCAGCGCCTCCGCCAGCTCCTTCTCCACCCGCGCCGCGTCGGTGGCCTCCACCGCCGCGTCCAGCAGCCCGGTCGAGGTGAGCCCCCGCACCGCGCTGTCCAGGTCCGGGTAGGCGAACGGGCACGCCACCCGGCCCGAGCCGTCGGGGCGCAGCCCAGCCCGCTTCGCGACCTGCTCCAGGTCGTCCGGGCCGCTCAGCCGGAACGGGTCCACCGCCCCGCCCCGCGCCCCCGGGTGGGCGAGCCGCCCCGCCGCCCGCAGCACCTGCCCGGTCCGGCACCGCTCCGGCGGCCCCCAGCCCGCGAGCACCACCGGCGCACCCCGCTCCGCGAGCCGCGCCACCCCGGCCAGCACCCGCTCCGGCTCCGCCAGCGCGTGCAGCCCGTCGAACACCGTGACCATCGTGTACGGGGCGCCCGGGGCGGTCCCCGGCAGCTCGGCCAGCACCTCGCCCCGCTCCTCGGGCGCCGCCCCGTGCCGCTCCACGCGTGGAATGGACCCCGCCGCGCCGCCCCGGTCCCCCGGAAGCAGCCGCTCCCGGGCCAGCGCCAGCCAGTCGGCGTCGTCCTCCACTCCCGTGACCCGCGCGCCGCGCGCCGCCGCCATCAGCAGCGCGAGCCCCGAGCCGCACCGCAGGGCCAGCAGCCGCGTGCCCGCCCCGACGTCGAGCCGTGCGTAGACGGCCTCGTACAGCGGAACGAGCATGCGCTCCTGGATCTCCGCCCAATCCCGTGCCCTGGCGCGCGCGTCCCTCGTGCCGCCCGCGCGCCGCCAACGCGTCTGCCTGTCTGCGAGTAGAACAGAAGCCATCTCCAAGCCGCCCCAATCGCGTTGCCGCTGGTCCCCGCCCCCATCTGCACGTCGTTTCCCGCCCCCGTCATGCCAGGGAACCCCCGATTCGCCCCGGCGTCCAGAGGGCGGTTCCACCACTCGGACGGCTCCCCTCCGCCGCCCGCCCCCGCCCTCGGCGGAGCGCGCCGCCCACCTGCGGGGCCGCGCCACGCGCCGTCACGCGCCGGGCTTCGATTCACGGTGGCACCGGCGTTCGCCGTACCATCTGCGCCATGGCAAAGGCTCCCGTGCTCACTCCCCAGGCGGACGACTTCCCGCGCTGGTACCAGGACCTGATCAACAAGGCCGAGCTGGCCGACAACGGGCCGGTGCGCGGCACCATGGTCATCCGCCCGTACGGCTACTCGCTGTGGGAGCGGATGCAGCAGGGTCTCGACGCCCGGATCAAGGACGCGGGCGCCTCCAACGCCTACTTCCCGCTCTTCATCCCCCAGTCTTACCTGACTCGCGAGGCCGAGCACGTCGAGGGATTCAGCCCCGAGCTCGCCGTGGTCACGCACGCGGGCGGCAAGGAACTCGAAGAGCCGGTGGTGGTGCGCCCCACCTCCGAGACCATCATCAACGAGTACTTCTCCAAGTGGGTGCAGAGCTACCGCGACCTGCCGCTGCTGATCAACCAGTGGGCCAACGTCGTGCGCTGGGAGCTGCGGCCGCGGGTGTTCCTGCGCACCACGGAGTTCCTGTGGCAGGAGGGGCACACCGCCCACGCCACCCAGCAGGACGCCCGCGACTACGCGGCGCGGATCCTGCACGAGGTGTACGCCGACTTCATGGTCGACGTCCTGGGCATCTCGGTGGTGCTCGGCCGCAAGACTCCCAAGGAGCGCTTCGCCGGCGCCATCAACACCCTCACCCTGGAGGGCATGATGCGCGACGGCAAGGCCCTCCAGATGGGCACCAGCCACGAGCTCGGGCAGAACTTCGCCAAGGCGTTCAACACCCAGTACCTCGCCGCGGACGGCGGGCGCGAGTACGCGTGGCAGACCTCGTGGGGCGTGTCCACCCGCATGGTCGGCGGCCTGATCATGGCGCACGGCGACGACAACGGGCTGCGGGTGCCGCCGCGCCTGGCGCCCGTGCAGGCCGTGGTGCTCGCCATCAAGGGCGACGACGCGGTGGTGGCCAAGGTGCGCGAGATCGCCGAGCGGCTGAAGGCGGCCGGGGTGCGGGCCGTGGTGGACGACCGCGCCGACGTGCCGTTCGGCCGCCGCGCCGTGGACTGGGAGCTCAAGGGCGTCCCCGTCCGCGTCGAGATCGGCCCGCGGGACCTGGAGAACGGCACCGCGATGCTGGCCCGCCGCATCCCCGGCGGCAAGGAGCCGGTGCGCCTGGACGCCCTGCCGGAGACGGTCGCCGCGGCCCTGGAGGAGGACCAAGCGCTGCTGCTGGAGCAGTCCCGGCAGTTCCGCGAGTCGCGGACCGCGGACGTGAGCACCCTCGGCGAGGCCGTCGAGGCCGCCGCCACCGGCTGGGCCCGCATCCCCTGGGCCGACCTCGGCCCCGAGGGCGAGGCCAAGCTCGCCGAGCAGGCGGTGACAGTGCGGTGCCTGGTCGGCCCGGACGGTTCGGTTCCGGACAGTGACGATGCGCCCGGAACGCTTGCCATCGTCGCCCGCGCGTACTAAGGAGCGGGGCCCCGTACGGCCCCGTGGGCTTGCCCTTCGCGCCTGACGCCCGCCGCGGCCCCGCCCCCGGGGCCGCGGCGGGCGTCGTCACGGCCCTTCCACCCAGGTCGGACCGGGTCCGTCGGCGCGCCCCCGGCCTCCTGTCGCGGCCCGTCGCCGCGCCGGAATTCTCCCGGCTTGGTCCGGACCTGCCCGGAACTCATGCGCCCCTTGTGCGCCCCGCGTCCACTGCCGCGTGCGTAACGGGTGCTACGCCAGGTGCGGCAGGGCCTGGTAGCGCCGGGTCCGCCGTTGTCCGCAGGGGTCCTGGGGGCGGAGAGGTGAGCCACTACTGACTAGTACGCGCAAATTATTTGGGATGGCCCGGAATCGGAACACCGGGCCGCCCCGTTTCGTTGTCACGACGTGAGCACGACACCATTTGTTCTTGCCGCCGAACTGGCAGCCGCGTGGGCCGACATCCAGCACCACCACCCCGAGCTGCCCAACCTGGCTTCGCCCGAATCGCTCATCGGAGAGTCCTCGTCCGCCTGCGGCACCGAGCTCTCCTTCGAACGCCTGCTGCACGAGGCCGTCCACGGCATCGCCGCCGCGCGCGGTGTCCGCGACACCTCCCGCGCCGGCCGCTACCACAACCGCCGCTTCCTCGCGATCGCCGCGGAACTCGGCCTGGAGCACCCCGAGCCGCCCCACCCCAGCAGCGGCTTCTCGCTCGTGGTGATGCGCCCCGAGACCAAGCGCCGCTACCGGCCCACCATCGACCGGCTGCGCCGCGCGCTCGGCACCCACACCAAGGTCACCACCGCGGACACCGCCAAGTCCTTCCGCGGCCCCGCCGCGCGCCACGGCTCCTCCGGGGGCGGTGTACGCGTCAAGGCCGTGTGCGGGTGCGGGCGCAACGTGCGCGTGGTCCCGTCCGTCCTCGCCCAGGCGCCGATCATGTGCGGGGCGTGCGGCCAGGCGTTCCGCATTCCCGAGGCGGTGGCGGTCGGGTAGCGGCCCGCGCGGCGCGGCCCGGTCATCGCACTCCCGGACGTGTGGCAAAATGGTGAGCTGAGTACTCGCTGCCGCACCGGATCCCTCTCTCCTGCGGTTGGCGCGTCCATCCGAGCGCTCGGCTCCCACAACCCCACGTGGTGTCCCGTGTGCTCAACCACGTCCGAAACCAGGAGACACCACTCCCGTGGCAGTCAAGATCAAGCTGAAGCGTCTGGGCAAGATCCGGTCCCCGCACTACCGCATCATCGTCGCCGACTCGCGCACCCGCCGCGACGGTCGCGCGATCGAGGAGCTGGGCCTGTACCACCCGGTGCAGAACCCCTCCCGCATCGAGGTGAACTCGGAGCGCGTGCAGTACTGGCTCGGCGTCGGCGCCCAGCCGACCGAGCCCGTGCTCGCCATCCTCAAGGTGACCGGCGACTGGCAGAAGTTCAAGGGCCTGCCCGCCCCCGAGCCGATGAAGATGCCGGAGCCCAAGGCCGACAAGAGCCACCTGTTCGAGGCGGCCGTCAAGGACGTCGGTGACGAGCCCAAGGGTGAGGCCATCACCCCCAAGGCCAAGAAGAGCGACAAGAAGGACGACGAGGCCGCCGCCGAGTCGGCCGAGACCGCTTCCACCGAGGCCTGAGCATGCTCGAGGAAGCCCTCGAGCACTTGGTGAAGGGCATCGTGGACAACCCGGACGAGGTGTCGGTCGCATCCCGCGACCTGCGCCGCGGACGGGTGCTCGAGGTCCGGGTGCACCCGGAGGACCTCGGGAAGGTCATCGGCCGCAACGGCCGTACCGCTCGGGCGCTGCGCACGGTCGTGGGCGCGCTCGGCGGCCGCGGAGTCCGGGTCGACCTCGTGGACGTCGACCAGGTCCGCTGACAGAAGTGATCGCCGGCGCGGGCCGGGCGGGACCTGGCTCCCGCCCGGCCCGCGCCGCGTCACCGGCCCTCCACCCGGGCGACGGGCCCCGGGAGGGCGACCGCGAGCGTGAGGAGAGATGAGCACGTGCAGCTCGTAGTAGGCCGGATCGGCCGCGCCCACGGCATCAAGGGCGAGGTCACGGTCGAGGTGCGCACCGACGAGCCCGAGCTGCGGCTGGCCCCGGGCGCCGTGCTGGCCACCGACCCGCCGTCGACCGGCCCCCTGACCATCGCGTCGGGCCGGGTGCACAGCGGGCGGCTGCTGCTGCGCTTCGAGGGCGTGCACGACCGCACCGCCGCCGAGGGCCTGCGCAACACCCTGCTCATCGCCGAGGTGGACCCCGACGAGCTCCCCGAGGACCCGGAGGAGTTCTACGACCACCAGCTCATCGACCTGGACGTGGTCACCGCCGACGGCACCGAGGTCGGGCGGATCGAGTCCATCGCCCACCTGCCCTACCAGGACCTGCTGATCGTCCGCCGCCCCGACGGGCGCGAGGCCCTCATCCCGTTCGTGGCCGAGATCGTCCCCGAGATCGACCTGGAGGCCCAGCGCGCCGTCGTCACGCCGCCGCCCGGGCTGCTGGACGAGGCCGAGTAGGGAGCCGAGCCCACCCCCGCCATGCGCATCGACATCGTCACGATCTTCCCCGAGTACCTCGAGCCGCTGAACGTCTCCCTGGTCGGCAAGGCGCGCGCCCGCGGCCTGCTCGACGTGCGCCTGCACGACCTGCGGGCCTTCACCCACGACCGGCACCGCACCGTGGACGACACCCCGTTCGGCGGCGGCCCCGGCATGGTGATGAAGCCCGAGCCGTGGGGCGAGGCGCTGGACACCGTGGTCGCGGACGGCCCCGGCGCGGCCACGCCCACCCTGGTGGTGCCCACGCCCAGCGGGCGCCCGTTCACCCAGGGCACCGCCGTCGAGCTGTCCGAGCGGCCGTGGCTGGTGTTCGCCCCCGCCCGCTACGAGGGCATCGACCGCCGCGTGGTGGACGACGCCGCCGCCCGCATGCCGGTGGAGGAGCTGTCCATCGGCGACTACGTCCTCGCGGGCGGCGAGGCCGCCGTGCTGGTCATGGTCGAGGCCGTGGCCCGGCTGCTGCCCGGCGTGCTCGGCAACGCCGAGTCCCACCGCGACGACTCCTTCGCCCCCGGGCCCATGGCGCACCTGCTCGAAGGCCCCGTCTACACCAAGCCGCCCGCCTGGCGCGGCCGCGAGGTCCCCGAGGTGCTGCTCTCCGGCCACCACGGCCGCATCGCCCGCTGGCGGCGCGACCAGGCGTTGCGCCGCACCGCCGCCGTGCGCCCCGACCTGATCGAGCGCTGCGACCCGGCGGCCCTCGACCGCCACGACCGCGCGCTGCTGGCCGAACTGGGCTGGTCACCGGACCCGGAGGGACGGTTTTGGCGCCCGCAGGCGGCTGTGGAAGAATAGGCCGCTGCTGTCCGGGGCCGTCGAACGAGCTTCGGACGCCGTAGCGGCCGGAGCCCTCACCGCACCCGGCGCGCACTCGGCCCGTCAGCGCCCGGCGCCCTGCCACAGGGGGAACGCCGGACGCCGGCCGGAACCGGCAGCACCCAACTCAGCCACGACACCGCTGATGACCTGTGGCATCAGCGAGGAAAGCAGACGGTCATGCACCTTCTCGACACCGTTGACGCCGCTTCGCTGCGCGACGACATCCCCGCCTTCCGCCCCGGCGACACGGTGAACGTCCACGTGCGCGTCATCGAGGGCAACCGCTCCCGTGTGCAGCAGTTCAAGGGCGTCGTCATCCGCCGCCAGGGCTCCGGGGTGCGTGAGACGTTCACCGTCCGCAAGGTCAGCTTCGGCGTCGGGGTGGAGCGCACCTTCCCGGTGCACACCCCGATCGTGGAGAAGATCGAGGTCGTCACCCGCGGTGACGTGCGCCGCGCCAAGCTGTACTACCTGCGCGAGCTGCGCGGCAAGGCCGCCAAGATCAAGGAGAAGCGCGACAACTGACCTCGTCGCGCAACCGGCCGAGGTGTCCGCGGGCGGCCGGATAGGCTCTGGCCCGATGGACACCGGCGATCTCACCACGGAGCGCGACCGCGCCCCGGCCCCGGACCCTCCGGAGCCGCGGCGGCGGTCGCGCTTCGCCGTTGCCGCCGCCCGCGCCCTGGCCGAACTGCGCGCGCAGGCCCGCGCCCTGCCCGGCGCGGGCAGCAGGCTCGGCAGGCTGCTGTGGACGTTCGCCTGCTGCGCGGTGGCGCTGGTGCCGGTGAACGCGCTCGTCGCGCAGCCGTTCCTGGTGCCGAGCGGCTCGATGGAGCACACCCTGCGCTCCGGCGACCGGATCGTGGTGAACAAGCTGGCGTACCGTTTCGGCGGCGAGGTGCGGCGCGGCGACGTCATCGTCTTCGACGGGACCGGCTCCTTCGTCCGGGAGGGGCAGGAGACCGGATCCGCCCCCGTGGCGGAGTTCCTCCGCGGGGCCGCGGGCCTGGTGGGGTTCGCCCGGCCCGGGGAGACCGACTACACCAAGCGGGTGATCGGGGTCGGCGGTGACAGGGTGACCTGCTGCGACGGGCGGGGCCGCATAGCGGTCAACGGCGTGGCGCTGGACGAGCGGGCGTACCTGTTCCCGGGCGACGCGGCCTCGTCGGTGCCGTTCGACGTCGTGGTCCCCGAGGGGACCTTGTTCGTGCTCGGCGACCACCGCCGCCGCTCCTCCGACTCGCGCGACCATCTGGGTGAACCGGGAGGCGGCATGGTCCCCGTGGACAAGGTGATCGGGCGCGCCGAGGCGATCGTCTGGCCGCCGGGCCGGATCGGGCGGCTGGAGCGGACCGGCGCCTTCGACCGCGTCCCGGACGGAGCCCATGGGTAACCGCGGCAAACCCCGCCACGGGCGCGCCCGGCCCCCGGCCCCGCCGCCGGGGCCCGCCGAGGACGCGGGCCCGCCGCCGGGACCGCGGCTGAAGGGCGGACGGGCGGAGCGGCGGCGCGTGGCCAAGCGCGTCAAGCGGCGGCGGCGCAGGTCGCTGGCCAAGGAGCTGCCCATCCTGCTCGGCGCGGCCCTGCTGATCGCGCTGCTGCTCAAGACGTTCCTGCTCCAGGCGTTCTCCATCCCCTCCGGGTCGATGGAGAACACCATCCGGGTCGGCGACCGGGTCGTGGTGGACAAGCTCACCCCGTGGTTCGGCGCCAAGCCGTCCCGCGGCGACGTGGTGGTCTTCAAGGACCCGGGCGGCTGGCTGGAGGGCCAGCCCCGGCCGAAGGAGGACCCGCCCGGGGTGAAGCAGGTCAAGTCCTTCTTCACCTTCATCGGGCTGCTGCCGTCGGCCGACGAGCAGGACCTGATCAAGCGGGTGGTCGCGGTCGGCGGCGACACCGTGGAGTGCTGCGACGCCGGCGGGCGGGTCACCGTCAACGGGTTCGCGCTCAACGAGTCGTACGTGCGGGCCGGCAACGAGCCGTCGGCGATCCCGTTCCGGGTGCGGGTGCCGCCCGGGCGGCTGTTCGTGATGGGGGATCACCGCGCCAACTCGGCCGACTCCCGGCTGCACTTGGACGAGCCGGGACAGGGCACGATATCCGAGGACCTGGTGGTGGGCCGCGCGTTCGCCATCGCCTGGCCCACCAGCCACTGGCGCAGCCTGTCCGAGCCGGAGATCTATGCTTCGGTGCCGGACCGCGACGGCGCGACCACCGCCATCGGCCCCGCGAACCATCCGCGTGAATCGACCGTGCCCCCGGTTCCCGTGGAACTCCCGATCGTTATGACAGTGATGGGCGCGCTCACGCGCAGGGGAGCGGCCCGCTCGGCAGGACGTGACGCCCTTGGCGGGCGCGGGGCGACAAGCGGGAGGAGATGCTGTGGGGGACCTGGTGGTCGGCGCACGGTCCGGGTCGGGAGAGCCGGAGGGCAAGGGCACCCCGGCCGGAGCGGCCGGCAACGAGACCAGCGAGACGACCGAGGCGTCCGGCACGGCGGCCGCCCCGCCCATGGAGGACGAGAGCGTGAGCACCGAGCAGCCCCGCCACGCGGGCACCCCCGGCCCCGGTGACGGGTCCCCGCAGGGCCCCCGCGCCGACGCGGCGGGCCCCGACACCGTCCGGCTCGGCGCGGTCCGGGAGCCCGGGCCGGAGCAGGAGCGGCCGGGCACGGGACACGGCGAGGCCGGGCCCGGGGAAGGGCCGGCGGCGGGCGTGCCCGCGGCGGGCGGCACCGGCGAGGGCCCGGAGTCGCAGGACCGTCCCGGCCCGCCGCGGCGCGCCGACGACGGCGGGGACGGCGGGGAGCGGGGCGAGCGGAAGCAGCGCTCGTTCTGGAAGGAACTGCCGATCCTCATCGTGATCGCGCTGGTCCTGGCGCTCGGCATCAAGACGTTCTTCGTGCAGGCGTTCTCCATCCCGTCGAACTCCATGCAGAACACCCTCCAGGAGGGCGACCGGGTCCTGGTGGACAAGCTCACCCCCTGGTTCGGCGCCGAACCCGAGCGCGGCGAGGTCGTGGTCTTCCACGACCCGGGCGGCTGGCTGACCGGCCCCACCGCCGAGCAGAACCCGGTGCAGAAGGCGCTCAGCTTCATCGGCCTGATGCCGTCCTCCGAGGAGAAGGACCTGATCAAGCGCGTGATCGCGGTCGGCGGCGACACGGTGGAGTGCGCCGGGTCCGGCAAGGTGAAGGTCAACGGCAAGGAGCTGGACGAGCCGTACGTCTTCCCCGGCGACACGCCCTGCGGCGACCGCCCGTTCGGCCCGGTGCAGGTGCCGGAGGGACGGCTGTGGGTGATGGGCGACCACCGCCGCGACTCCCTGGACTCCCGCTACCACCAGAACCTGCCCGGCAAGGGCACCATCAGCGAGGACCAGGTGGTCGGCCGGGCGTTCGTGATCGCGTGGCCGATCAAGCGGTGGAACACCCTGCCGGTCCCGGACACCTTCGACCAGAAGGGCCTGGCCGCCGCGGCCGCCGCCTCCCCCGCCGCGCTCGGCCTGCTCGGCGCGATCCCGCTCACCCTGCTCAACCGCCGCCGGCTGCTGGCGCGCGCCGAGCGGACGCGCTGATCCGAACGCCCTGATCCGGCCGCTGTCCGCGGTCTGCTGACTGCTTCCGGTACCGGCGGGTAGGGTGCGGCTGTCGGAACCTGACGGACACGGGGCGGAGGGCGGCCCATGAGCGGCAGCACTGCGGTGGACGGCGAAGCGGGCGGCGCCGCCCCCACGGCGGCCCGGCCCGCCCGGTCCCGGGCGGTCGCCTGGGCGTCCAACGCCGCGGTCGGCGTCGGCCTGGTGCTGCTGTTCGGCGGCTTCCTGCTGGGCGCCTTCACCTACCGCCCGTACGCCGTGCCCACCGACTCCATGACCCCGACCATCGCCGTCGGCGACCGGGTGCTCGCCCAGCGGATCGACGGCGGCGATGTGCGCCGGGGCGACGTGGTGGTCTTCAACGACCCGCTGTGGGGCAACGTCACCCTGATCAAGCGGGTGGTCGCGGTCGGCGGCGACACCGTGGCGTGCTGCGACGAGCGCGGGCGGCTCAGCGTCAACGGCACGGCCGTGGACGAGCCGTACCTCGACGGCGACGGGCCCGCCTCGCCCACCGAGTTCGAGGCGAAGGTGCCCGAGGGCCGGCTGTTCCTGCTCGGCGACAACCGCACCAACTCCCAGGACTCCCGCAGCCACCTGGCCGACCAGCAGGGCACCGTGCCCCGCTCCGCGGTCACCGGGCGGGTCGACGGCACGGCGTGGCCGTTCGGCCGGATCGGCGCCATCGGGCACGACCGGACGTTCGCCGCCCTCGGGCCGGTGTCCGACCCCGGGCCGCTGTGGTGGCTGGTGGCGGCGTGCCTGGGAGGCTCGGTGCTCATCCTCCTCGGCGCGGCCGCGGGTCCGGTCGCGGACCGGATGGCGCGGCGCGGGAGCGCGCGTGCCTGACCGGGCAGCCCCGGCCGGCCCGCCGCGTCGCGTCGCGTCGCGGGTGGTCCTGCTCGCCCCCGCGGACCGGGTGCTGCTGCTGCACGGCCGCGAGCCCGACGACCCCGCGGTCACCTGGTGGTTCACGCCCGGCGGCGGCGTGCGGGAGGGGGAGAGCCTGGCGGCCGCGGCCCGCCGCGAGCTGGCCGAGGAGACCGGGATCACCGATGTCGAGCTCGGTCCCGTGGTCTGGCGGCGGCGCAGCACCTTCACCTTCGCCGGACGGCGGTGGGACAACGACGAGTACTACCACCTGGCCCGCACCACCACGACCCGGTACGTGACGTCCGGCCACACCGCGCTGGAGCGCGCCTCGGTGACCGGGCTGCGCTGGTGGACCGGGCAGGAGCTGCTGGCCACCCGGGAGACGGTGTACCCGCCGGGCCTGGGGGAGCTGCTCGGTGCGCTGCTGGAGGGAGGGCCGCCCGCCGTTCCGCTGGTGCTGGAGTCGCAGCACGAGTGACTGGTTCACAATGGGGGGACGTAAGCCAGAAGGGGACATGCCATGAGCGCGGAGGACCTCGAGAAGTACGAAACCGAGATGGAGCTGAAGCTCTACCGGGAGTACCGCGACGTCGTCGGACTGTTCAAGTACGTGATCGAGACCGAGCGGCGCTTCTACCTCACCAACGACTACGAGATGCAGGTGCACTCGGTGCACGGTGAGGTGTTCTTCGAGGTCTCGATGGCCGACGCATGGGTGTGGGACATGTACCGCCCGGCCCGGTTCGTCCGCAAGGTGCGGGTGCTGACGTTCAAGGACGTCAACATCGAGGAGCTGACCAAGCACGATCTGGACCTGCCGTCCGACTCGTCGATGTGAGGGCGGGGCGGGGGCCGGGTCCCTCCCGCGGGTGACGGGTTCGTCCACAACCGGCGAGTGATCCACAGATTCCGTCCGTGATCAGCGGGCGCGCTCCACAGCCGTCACAGTGAGTGACGGAGGTGGTGCCCGATGAACACCAGGACCGAACCCGTGCGCGCACCCGTGCGCGGCGGACCCGCGCCCCGGCGGCGCGCCCGCACGGCACCCGCGCGAGGCGGCCCCGCCCGGGCCGCGCTCGCCCGGTACGGCGAGACCGTCGCCGCCCGCAGGCTGGCCGCCGCGGGCATGACCGTGCTCGCCCGCAACTGGCGGTGCCGTGAGGGCGAGCTCGACATCGTGGCGCGCGACGGCGACGCCGTGGTCGTCTGCGAGGTCAAGACCCGCAGCGGCGGCGGCTTCCAGCACCCGCTGGCCGCCGTCGGCCCCGACAAGGCGCGGCGGCTGCGGCACCTGGCCGAGCGCTGGGTCGCCGAGCACTGCGCCGGCAGCGGCGGCCCGCCGCCCGGCGGGATCCGCATCGACGTGGTGGGGGTGGTGCGCCGCCCGCGCGGCGCCGCCCTGGTCGAGCATGTGCGGGGGGTGGCGTGATGGCGTTCGCCCGCACCTGCGCGGTGGCCCTGGTCGGCGTGGACGGCGTCGTCGTGGAGGTCCAGGCCGACCTGGAGCCGGGGCTCGCCGCGTTCACCCTGGTCGGGCTGCCCGACAAGAGCCTGTCGGAGGCCCGGGACCGGGTCCGCGCCGCCGTCGTCAACAGCGGCGAGGAGTGGCCGCAGCGCAAGCTCACCGTCGGCCTCAGCCCCGCCTCGGTGCCCAAGAGCGGCAGCGGCTTCGACCTGGCCGTGGCCTGCGCGGTGCTGGCCGCCGCCGAGCGGATCTCCCCCGAGGCCATCGCTGAGGTGCTGATGATCGGTGAGCTGGGCCTCGACGGTCGGGTGCGCCCGGTGCGCGGCGTGCTGCCCGCCGTGCTCGCCGCGGCGGACGCCGGCTACCGGCACGTCGTGGTGCCCGAGCAGACCGCCGCCGAGGCCGCCCTGGTGCCCGGGGTGTCCGTGCTCGGGGTGCGCACCCTGCGCCAGCTCGTCGCCGTGCTCAACGACGAGCCGGTGCCCGACGAGGAGCCCGCGGGAGCCGGCCCCGGCCGCCCCGACCCGATGCTGGCGGGGCTGGCCGTCCCCGGCTCCGGCACCTTCGGCGCGCAGCCCGGCGCCCCCCGGCCGGACATGGCCGACGTGGCGGGCCAGCACGCGGCCAGGAAGGCCCTGGAGGTCGCCGCCGCCGGGGGCCACCACCTGATGCTCAAGGGCCCACCGGGCGCGGGCAAGACCATGCTCGCCGAGCGGCTGCCCGGGCTGCTGCCGCCGCTCGGCCCCAAGGAGGCGCTGGAGGTCACGGCCGTGCACTCCGTCGCCGGGCTGCTGCCCCCGGGCAAGCCCCTGATGGACACCCCGCCCTTCTGCGCCCCGCACCACTCCGCGACCATGCCCGCGATCGTGGGCGGCGGCAGCGGACTGCCGCGGCCCGGGGCGGTCTCCCTCGCCCACCGCGGGGTGCTCTTCCTGGACGAGGCGCCCGAGTTCTCCGGCCGTGTCCTGGACGCCCTGCGGCAGCCGCTGGAGTCCGGGCACGTCGTGGTGGCCAGGTCGGCGGGGTCCCTGTGCCTGCCCGCCCGCTTCCTGCTGGTGCTGGCGGCCAACCCCTGCCCCTGCGGCCGGTACTCGCCGCTGCGGGAGGGCTGCCAGTGCACCCCGGCGATGATCAGGAGGTACCAGGCGCGGCTGTCCGGGCCGCTGCTGGACCGGGTGGACCTGCGGGTGGAGGTCGAGGCCGTGGGCCGGGCCGAACTGCTCGGGCAGGCGGAGGACGCCGAGTCCACCCGGGAGATCGCCGCCCGGGTCCACCAGGCCAGGGAGCGGGCCGCCGACCGCTACGAGGACACCCCGTGGCGGGCCAACAGCGAGGTGCCGGGGCACGAGCTGCGTACCCGCTGGGCGGCGGCGCCCGGCGCGATGCACGAGGCGGAGCGGGAGATGGAGCGTGGTCTGCTCACCGCCCGCGGCCTGGACCGGGTGCTGCGCGTCGCCTGGACCGTGGCCGACCTGTCGGGCCACGACCGCCCCGACGCCGAGGACATGCGCACCGCGCTGGAGCTGCGCACCGAGGTCAGGCGCGGGGTGCTCGCCCCGGAGGGTCCGCGGTGAGCGGCCCGGCGGCCGTGTCCGGCGAGGAGCGGGCCGCCCGCGCCGCCCTCACCAGGATCGCCGAGCCGGGCGACGCGGCGATGGGGCGGCTGCTGGAGCGGCTCGGCCCGGTGCGGGTGCTGCGCGAGCTGCGCGGCGGCGGCCCGCTGCCGGACACGCCCGAGCGCAGGGCGGAGGGGTACCGGATCCGCCTGAAGGGGCTCGACCCGGAGCGCGACCTGGCGGCCGTGCGAGCCCTGGGCGGCCGGTTCGTCTGCCCGGGCGACGCCGAGTGGCCGCGGCAACTGGACGACCTGGGGGACCGGCGGCCGGTGGGCCTGTGGGTGCGCGGCGCGCCGTCGCTGCGGCTGCTGGCCCTGCGGTCGGTGGCGGTGGTCGGCGCCCGGGCCTGCACCGCCTACGGCACCCACGTCGCCGGCCTGCTCGCCGCCGACCTGGGGGAGCTGGGGTGGACGGTGGTGTCCGGCGCCGCCTACGGGGTGGACGGGGCGGCGCACCGGGGCGCCCTCGCCGTCGGGGCGGCCACCGTGGCCGTCGTCGCCAGCGGAGTGGACGTGCCCTATCCGAAGGGCCACACCCAGTTGCTGCGCAGGATCGCCGAGCAGGGCCTGCTCGTCGGGGAGCTGCCGCCCGGCGCCCACCCCACCCGGTCCAGGTTCGTCCTGCGCAACCGGGTCATCGCCGCCCTGGCCCCCGGCACGGTCGTCGTGGAGGCCGGGTACCGCAGCGGCGCCCTGATCACGGCGCGCCGCGCGGCCGACCTGGGGCGGTTCGTGATGGCGGTGCCGGGCCCCGTGACCAGCGCGCTGTCCGGCGGCGCGCACGAGCTGATCAGGGGCGAGGCGGTGCTGGTGACCAGGGCCGCCGAGGTGGTGGAGCTGTGCGGCAGCATCGGCGACCTCGCCCCGCCCCGGCGCGGACCGCTGCTGGCGCGCGACCTGCTCGACCCGCGCGCCGCCCGCGTGCTGGACGCGCTGCCCGCACGCGGTGGCGCCCCCGTCGAGACGGTTGCCAGGAGCGCGGGCGTGAGCCAGGACGACGCTCTGGGCAGTCTCCATGAGCTGCTGCCGCTGGGATTCGTGGAGCGGGACGGCGCGCAATGGAAACTCGGACCCCGAAAGGCGAACGGTTGTGCAGGCAATCCCCCGTAGGCGGGTCAACACACCATCAGGTGACAAGACGGTTCTTGACCCAAGCCGGTCAGGTGACGAGGTTGGTGGGGTGACCGCGCACCCGACGACACCGCCCGAGACCGACCGCGGCGTGCCCCCGGTGCGCCCCGAGCCGCACGTTCGGGCCCTGCGGGGCCGCCGGCACCAGCTCAGGCACCGGGTCAGGCCTCGAGGCGACGACCCCGCGCGACCGGCCCGCGCGCACCGCGCCACCGCGGTCCGCGTCCTCCTTCCGCGCGCTGGCGGCACTCCGGGCCCGCTCGGTCACGCTACGCTCGCCAGGACCCAGATCCGTACCCATGTATCCGTTGTATCCGTAGAACGGCGCAAGGCGACGTATGCCCAAGCACACCCCGGGGCCTGACCACACGTCCGCCGCGACCACCATCGGTGAGACCGCGGCGCTCGCCGAGCTGTGGAGCGCCTACAAGTCCAGCGGCGACGCGCGGCTGCGCGAGCAATTGATCCTGCACTACTCACCCCTGGTCAAGTACGTGGCGGGGCGGGTCAGCGTGGGCCTGCCCGCCAACGTCGAGCAGGCCGACTTCGTCTCCTCGGGAGTCTTCGGACTCATCGACGCCATCGAGAAGTTCGAGCCCGAACGCGCCATCAAGTTCGAGACCTACGCCATCAGCAGGATCCGCGGCGCCATGATCGACGAACTGCGCGCCCTGGACTGGATCCCGCGCTCGGTCCGGCAGAAGGCCAGGGCGGTGGAACGCGCCTACGCCACCCTGGAGGCCAGGCTGCGCCGCACCCCCACCGAGGCCGAGGTCGCCGGGGAGATGGGCATCACCCTCGACGAGCTGCACGGCGTGTTCAGCCAGCTCTCCCTGGCCAACGTGGTCGCCCTCGAGGAACTGCTGCACGTGGGCACCGAGACCGGCGACACGCTCAGCCTCGTGGACACCCTCGAGGACACCGCGGCGGACAACCCCGTCGAGGTCGCCGAGAGCCGGGAGCTGCGCCGCCTGCTCGCCCGGGCGATCAACACCCTGCCCGAGCGGGAGAAGACCGTGGTCACCCTCTACTACTACGAAGGGCTCACGCTCGCCGAGATCGGCCAGGTGCTGGGCGTGACCGAGAGCAGGGTCAGCCAGATCCACACCAAGGCGGTGCTCCAACTGCGGGGGAAGCTCGCCGACGCGGGCCGCTGAGGGCCGCCGGACGGCCGGGGACACCAGCGGGGGACTGGGGCCCCGGCCGCCGCGATCCGTACAGTGGGAGCGTGCCGAAGATTCGAGCGGCCTCGGTGGCCGAGCACCGGACCATGCAGCGCAACGCCCTGCTGGACGCCGCGCGGGCCCTGCTGTCCGAAGGCGGCAGCCAGGCGCTGACCTTCCCCGCCCTCGCCGAGCGCACCGGCCTGGCCCGGTCGTCGGTCTACGAGTACTTCCGGTCCCGGGCGGCCGTGGTCGAGGAGCTGTGCGCGGTCGACTTCCCCGTCTGGGCCGCGGAGGTGGAGGCGGCCATGCTGCCCGAGCCCACCCCCGAGGCCAAGGTCGAGGCGTATGTGCGCACCCAGCTCGCCCTGGTCGCCGACGGGCGGCACCGGGCGATCGTCGCCATATCCGCGGGCGAGCTCGACCAGGGCGCGCGCGAGCGGATCCGCGCCGCCCACGGCCGGCTGGTCTCCCTCGTCGTGGACGCGCTCCAGGCCCTCGGCCACCCCCAGCCCCGGCTGGCCGCCGGACTGCTCCAGGGCCTGGTGGACGCCGCGGTGCGCCGCATGGAGCTCGGCGCGGCCGAGGACCCCGGCGCGATCACCGAGGCCGCGGTGGCCATGGCCCTGCACGGTGTGCACGGCTCCCCGGCGCGCCACTGAGATCGGCCGCCGAGGGTCACTCCTCGCCGCCGGCCCCGCCGGGCCGCGGCACCCCGGACACCGGCAGCAGGCGGCTGCGGCCCGCGTGCCGCAGTCGCGCCGGCAGCAGCGACAGCGGATCCAGGTACCGCTCGCCGCGCAGCAGACCCCAGTGCACGCACCGCGCCGCGCAGTGCGAGGCCGCCCGCTCCTCCACCGCGCCGAGCCGGTCCCCGGCCCGCACCCGGTCCCCCGCCCGCACCGCGGCCCGCACCGGCTCGTAGGTGGTGCGCAGCGGCGGCCGACCGGACCGGGCGAGCTCCACCGTCACCACGCCGCGCCCCGCGACCCGACCCGCGAACGCCACCGTCCCCGGTGCCGCGGCCCGCACCGGGTCCCCCGCCCGGGCGCCGAGGTCCACCCCCCGGTGCCCCCGCGCCCACGGCGTGGGCGGCGGCTCCCACCCCCGCAGCACCACCGGCCGCCCCGCCCCGCCCACCGGCCACGCCCGCTCCGCACCTGCGGTCCGCCCGGAGGCCGCGCCCTCCGCACCCGCCACGCCCCCCGCGCCCCCCGCGCCTTCCGCACCCGCTGCACCAGCACCGCGCGCCGCTCCCACCGCCACCACCGCCCCCTCCCCGCTCCCCACCGGCCCCGCCAGGCAGATCACCCCGGCGCACCCCCAGGCCACCGCCGCCCTGCGGCCCCGGCCCGCACCCCGTCCCGCCGTCCCCATCCCCTCGCCCCCGTCCGCGCGACCGCCTCCCCAGCGCCTCCACGATGGCGCACCGGCCCCGCACCGCGCTGATCTTGAGACGCCCCTGTGGAAAACCCGCGCCGCGCACCCCGGGTCAACCCCCGGGAGCGCCGCCACCCCCATGGGTGGGACACCCGCCCGCCGCCCGCCGAGACCCGCCTCCCACCGGCCCCGACGCGCCCCGGCGACCGCCCCGCACCCGCCCCGACCGCCCCAATCCGCCCACCGTCGCGGAAAGCGGGCAGTCGCCCGCCGCTCACCCGTTCCCGTACACTTCCCTTGGCGACCCGGGCCCCGGGTCGACTTCGCACGCCCCACCGCCATCGGCCCCACCGCCGTCGCCGCCGTCAGCGGCGCGGCTCCCGCAAGGCCCGGTGGCGGCAGCGCTCCTGGTTCTCGGCGGACTCCACGGCCCCGAGGCACGGCGCGGCCGGGGCGTCAGGCACGGCGGCCACCCGGCTGCCGTGGGCAAACCGGGAACAAGCCCCACGCACCACCGGGGCGCAACACCATGAGGAGAACGGCCATGGCCGTCGTCACGATGCGGGAGCTGCTGGAGAGCGGCGTCCACTTCGGACACCAGACGCGTCGGTGGAACCCGAAGATGAAGCGCTTCATCTTCACCGAGCGCAACGGCATCTACATCATCGACCTGCTCCAGTCGCTGTCGTACATCGACCGCGCCTACGAGTTCGTCAAGGAGACCGTGGCCCACGGCGGCTCGGTCCTCTTCGTCGGCACGAAGAAGCAGGCCCAGGAGGCCATCGCCGAGCAGGCGACCCGCGTCGGCATGCCCTACGTCAACCAGCGCTGGCTGGGCGGCATGCTCACCAACTTCTCCACCGTGCACAAGCGGCTCCAGCGCCTGAAGGAGCTCGAGGAGATCGACTTCGAGGACGTGGCCGGCTCCGGCATGACCAAGAAGGAGCTCCTGGTCCTCCAGCGCGAGAAGGACAAGCTGGAGCGCACCCTCGGCGGTATCCGCGACATGCAGCGCGTTCCGAGCGCCGTGTGGATCGTGGACACCAAGAAGGAGCACATCGCCGTCGGTGAGGCGCGCAAGCTGCGCATCCCGGTGGTGGCGATCCTGGACACCAACTGCGACCCCGACGAGGTCGACTACAAGATCCCGGGCAACGACGACGCGATCCGCTCCGTCACGCTGCTCACCCGCGTGATCGCCGACGCCGTCGCCGAGGGCCTGATGGCCCGCGCCGGCGCCGCGACCGGTGACGCCAAGGTGGAGCCGGGCGCCGACCAGCCGCTGGCCGACTGGGAGCGCGAGCTCCTGGAGGGCGAGAAGGCCGACAAGGCGGCCGGTGCCGACGCCCCGCAGGCGGAGGCCCCGCAGGCCGACGCCGCGCAGGCCGAGGCTCCGCAGGCCGAGGCCGGCACCGACGAGGTCAAGGCCGAGCAGCCCGCCGCCGAGAGCGAGCAGCAGCAGGCCTGACCGCCGGCGGGTTCGCCCGGGCGATCGGGCAACGGCATTCGACGGCGGGGGTCCCACCGGGCCCCCGCCGTTCCCCGGTAGATCCACCGACATTTCCCGAGAAGAGACACTTAGGACCATGGCGAACATCACCGCCGCGGACGTCAAGAAGCTCCGCGAGCTCACCGGCGCCGGAATGATGGACTGCAAGAAGGCGCTCAGCGAGGCCGAGGGCGACATCGAGAAGGCCGTCGAGATCCTGCGCGTCAAGGGCCAGAAGGGCGTCGCCAAGCGCGAGGGCCGCAGCGCCTCCAACGGCGCCGTCGTCGCCCTGCTCGAGGACAGCGCCTCCGGCGTTCTGCTCGAGCTCAACTGCGAGACGGACTTCGTGGCCAAGGGCGAGCGGTTCATCGAGGTCGCCAACGCCATCGCCGGGCACGTGCAGAGCACGCGCCCCGAGGACCTCGGCGCGCTGCTCACCTCCGAGATCGAGGCCGGCAAGTCCGTGCAGGCGTTCGTGGACGAGGCCAACGCCACCCTCGGCGAGAAGATCGTGCTGCGCCGCTTCGTGCGCTTCGACGACGGCTTCGTCGCCTCCTACCTGCACCGCACCAGCCCGGACCTGCCGCCGCAGGTCGGCGTGCTGGTCGAGCTGGGCCAGGAGAACGCCGAGGTCGCCAAGGACGTCGCGCAGCACATCGCCGCGTTCGCGCCGAAGTACCTCTCCCGCGAGGACGTCCCGGCCGACACCGTCGAGAGCGAGCGCCGCGTCGCCGAGGCCACCGCCCGCGAGGAGGGCAAGCCCGAGGCCGCGCTGCCGAAGATCGTCGAGGGCCGCGTCAACGGCTTCTTCAAGGAGAACGTGCTGCTGGAGCAGCCGTTCGCCAAGGACAACAAGAAGACCGTCCAGAAGGTCCTCGACGAGGCCGGCGTGACGCTGAAGCGCTTCGCCCGCTTCCGCGTCGGCGTCTGAGCGGCGCCCACCCGCTAGGGTCGGAGCTGTCGGCCCTTGCCGGTCGACACCAGTAGTGACGCGAGGAGGCCATTGCCGTGCAGGGAACCGCACCGGAACCCGCGGCAGTGGCCTCCTTCGCACGTGTACGAGGAGAAGTCCATGCAACCCGACGCCGCAAAGGCCGACCACACGGAAGCCGGCAGGCGCCGCTTCCTGCTCAAGCTCTCCGGTGAGGCGTTCTCCGGGGGAGGCGGCCTCGGCGTCGATCCCGACGTCGTCCACGCCATCGCCCGCCAGATCGCGGCCGTGGTGCGCGACGGAACCGAGATCGCCATCGTCATCGGCGGCGGCAACTTCTTCCGCGGCGCCGAACTCCAGGTCCGCGGCATGGACCGGGCCCGCTCCGACTACATGGGCATGCTCGGCACGGTGATGAACTGCCTCGCCCTCCAGGACTTCCTGGAGAAGGAGGGCATCGAGACCCGGGTGCAGACCGCCATCACCATGGGCCAGGTCGCCGAGCCGTACATCCCGCTGCGGGCCATCCGCCACCTGGAGAAGGGCCGCGTCGTCATCTTCGGCGCCGGCATGGGCATGCCCTACTTCTCCACCGACACCACCGCCGCGCAGCGCGCCCTGGAGATCAACGCCGAGGCGCTGCTGATGGCCAAGAGCGGCGTGGACGGCGTGTACGACTCGGACCCCAAGCACAACCCGGACGCCGTGCGGTTCGACGCCCTGGAGTACGCGGAGGTGCTGGCGCGCGGCCTGAAGGTCGCCGACGCCACCGCGATCAGCCTGTGCATGGACAACAAACTGCCGATCCTCGTCTTCGAGCTGCTGGCCGAGGGCAACATCGCCCGCGCGGTCCGGGGTGAGAAGATCGGCACGCTCGTCAGCCACCACGGCAGCCGGGACTGACTGAACAACCCCGCAAACGGGGATGGACAACGCGCTGCTGCTGGGACACCGTGCAGGTAAACCCGCGGGCAGGGGCAAGGGACAGGGAGCTGAAGTGATCGAAGAGACACTCCTCGAAGCCGAGGAGAAGATGGAGAAGGCCGTCGTGGTCGCCAAGGAGGACCTCGCCGCCATCCGGACCGGCCGGGCCCACCCGGCGATGTTCAACAAGATCACGGCCGAGTACTACGGCACCCAGACGCCGATCAACCAGTTGGCCTCCTTCTCGGTCCCCGAGCCGCGCATGGCAGTGGTGACCCCGTTCGACAAGACCTCGCTGCGCGCCATCGAGCAGGCCATCCGCGACTCGGACCTGGGCGTCAACCCCACCAACGACGGCAGCATCATCCGGGTGGTCTTCCCGCAGCTCACCGAGGAGCGCCGCCGGGAGTACATCAAGGTGGCCAAGAGCAAGGGCGAGGACGCCAAGATCTCCATCCGGAGCATCCGGCGCAAGGCCAAGGAGGCCCTGGACAAGCTCGTCAAGGACGGCGACGCCGGCGAGGACGAGGTGCGCCGCGCCGAGAAGGAGCTCGAGGACACCACGCACAAGTACGTGGCCCAGGTGGACGAGCTGCTCAAGCACAAGGAAACCGAACTCCTCGAGGTCTGATGAACGAGTCTTCCTGGGGGACTCCGCCGGGAGACCGGCGGCCGTCACCGCCGTCGGCGGTCCCCGGGCACACCCCAGACGGCCTGCCCGAACGGGGGGCGCCGAGGTACCGGTCCGTCCCGGCGGACCAGGAGGAGACACGAGCGATGCCGCCCGTGGTCGACGGCCGCGGCGGCCCCCGCCCGGATGCCCGCCAGGCGTGGCCGCCCTCCCACGGCCCGCGCCACCAGGCATGGGGCGCCCCCGCCGGGGGGCCGCACGAGGCGGAGGGCGCCGTCCCGGCCGCGGCCGAGAGCACCGCCGTGCTGCCGCCGGTCGCCGCGCACCACCCGCCGCCCGGCCGCGGCGGCCCCGGCGGCCCCGGCCCCGGCCGGGAACGGCCCGCCGGCGAGCACGGGCAGGGCCGGGCACCGGCGCCCGAGGGGCAGGGGGCCGCCGCGGGGGACCGCCGCCGCGCCCCCGGAAGCCCCGAGGACCCGGCGGCCGGCGACCCGGGGCCGGCCGCACCCGGGCAGGGCGACCCCGCGCCCGCCGCCCCGCGGCCCCGCAAGGCCGGGCGCAACCTCCCGGCCGCGATAGGCGTCGGCGTGGGCCTCGGCGCGGTGATCATCGCCTCGCTGTTCGTCTTCAAGGTCCTGTTCGTCGGCGTCGTGGTGATCGCCGTCGTCGTGGGCCTGTGGGAGCTGACCACCCGCCTCGCCGAGCGCAAGCAGATCAACGTTCCGCTGGTGCCCCTCGCGGTGGGCGGCACCGCCATGATCGTCGCCGGGTACGTGCGCGGCGCCGAGGGCGCCTGGGTGGCCATGGGCCTGACCGCGCTCGCCCTGCTGGTGTGGCGGATGACCGACCCGCCGGAGGACTATCTGCGGGACGTCACCGCGGGCGTCTTCGCCACGTTCTACGTGCCGTTCCTGGCCACGTTCGTCGCGCTGATGCTCGCCGAGTCCGACGGCGCCGCGCGGGTGGTGACGTTCCTGCTGCTGACCGTGTGCAGCGACACCGGCGCCTACGCCGTCGGCTACCGCTTCGGCAAGCACAAGCTGGCCCCGCGGATCAGCCCCGGCAAGACCCGGGAGGGCCTGCTGGGCGCGATCGGGCTGTCCATGGCGGCGGGCGCGCTGTGCCTCCAGTTCGCCGTTGACGGCACCTGGTGGCAGGGCCTGCTCATGGGCCTCGCCGTCGCGATCAGCGCCACCCTCGGCGACCTCGGGGAGTCCATGATCAAGCGGGATCTGGGGATCAAGGACATGGGCACCCTGCTCCCCGGCCACGGCGGCATCATGGACCGGCTCGACTCGCTGCTGCCCACCGCTCCGGTGGCGTGGCTGCTGTTCGCCGTCTTCCTCTGAGACGGCTCCCCGCGGTCGGGCCCACCGGCCCGCGGACGCGGTGGGGGCGCCCGGCCGGGCGCCCCCACCGCGTCACGCCGCACCCGACGCGACGGGAGGCAGGGCCCCGTCGCGCGTCTGCGACACTTGAGGAACCATGCCTGCACCTGGAGAACTCCGCTCCCACGGGTGGGCTTAGCGTGCTGACCAGCGTATTCGATGTCGAGCAGCACCACGTTGACAGTTCTGGGCCGCCTGTGGGCCGTCTAGAGTCCCGTGATCACCACTTCATAACGTGTGGGAGCCCTCCACAGTGGTGTGGAGGGCTCCCAGGGTGGCGGAGAGGCTAGCCCCGACGGCGGCGACGACGCCGACGAACCGTAAGCCAGTAGCAGGCCATCGGCAACAGCGCTGCGAGGGTGAAAAGGCTGACCTGAGCCTGCCACGGCATGCCCGGATCGGCCATTTCTAGCGCCTTGGCCATCGCGAAGGGACCGATCACGATTCCGCCGATGCCACAGATGAGTTCGGTCACCTTTAGCAGCTGACTGGTTTCCCTCTCGGGCACCGAAACCATCAGAGAAGGTCCATCTCGCATCGTCGTGATCTTGACATAAGCGGCTCCGGTCGGTTCCTCACTTCCGGTCGACGCCGCGTTGTCGCCGTTCCTCCGGCGGGGTTCGCGCATGTTTACCTCCATACGCTGCCCCCTCTAGGTACTTCCTAGATGGGAGCAAAGTGCCGCCATCGCCATCTCATGTCAGGCCTCCTCTCTACGGATCATGCGTATTGCTCGAACTGCCAGGCTCACGCCTGGTTCAGCCACCAAGCGGTGCTACGGCGTGGTGGCTAGAGGGCTCCTGTCAGCCCCTGGCGGCCTCGTCTTGTCGTCATGGCTTCTCCGTCCTTTCTTGTGGGTGGTCCGTTCCCCCGAGCGCCCCTACAGGGGTACTCGGGGGAACGGCTTCACCTCACCGTAGCACGCCAGGCGCGATCTAGGTGCGCTGTGGGTGTAAAAATGCACCTTGCACTAGCGCTGGAGGTGTTCCAGGAGGCATGATTGATGACGGAGGGGCGTGCCACTGAGTGCATGACCGCACGCATGCTTAAGATCAGTTGGCTATGGATGAGGTGTCGATCAAGAAGGGTTGCTATGTCGGGATCTGCCCAGAGTGCTCGCCCGCCCGTGAATGAGCGATACTCGGTCACCCTTGTGCCGCCGGCGGTGGAGGCCATCAATCAACTAACGGCAGCCACGGGACTTACCAAGACGGACGTGATCAATCGGGCGGTGCAGGTCTATGCCTTCATTGAGGAACGCATCCGTGGAGGCAATGACGTGCTTCTTCGTAACCCGGATGGTGAGACGGAACGTGTGCTCATCGTCTGACCCTTTAGGGCTTGCTCCTGCCGCGAGTCGGAGCAAGTGCGGCAGGAGGGAAGGGGCGGCTACCTCGACGAGGTAGCCGCCCCTTCCGTCCTGCTAGCTGCGAGAGTTCAATGCGTGATCGATGCTCTGGCTTGTGCGCTCTCGACTTGAAGGCATGAGGTGGGCGTACACCCGCAACGTCAAGGCGGGGTCGGCATGGCCCAGGTACTCACTCACGGCCCGGATGTTCTCCCCTGCGTCCAGCAAGACAGACGCGTAGAAGTGCCTGAGGGCATGCATGCCGTGCTCTCGCGCGGCGCTATACGGCTCCCCCGGGGGAGGCGTTGGGATGAGCCCAGCAGCGGCTAGAGCGGGCTTCCAGTGCTGGGCGTTGAAGTTGCTGCGCCACACGATCCCGCCCGCCCCGTTCGTGAACAGGAGGCGCTTGGTGACCAGCGGTCCGTCCGGCTTCTTCCACGGCAGGGTGACAGCTACGGGCTTGACCCCGTCCATGTGGGCACGGAGAGACGCCGCCACGGAGGAAGGCAGGGGCACGTCACGCTCCTTGTTGCACTTCGGAGGTGCGAAGACGGCCTTCCCCCGGATCAGCTTCACCTGCCGCACCACATGGATGGTGCCCGCCTCGAAGTCCACGGCGTCATCCTCGGCCAGACCGATGATCTCCCCCTGCCGCAGGCCACACCCGGCGCCGGCGTCCACCATGGCCCGGTACCGGTCGGGCAGAGCGGCCCGGACGGCGAGAACCTGCTCCGGGAGCCAGGGGACCACCCGATCGGCGTTGATGCTCGGGGGGCGGACCGACTTCGCTGCACAGGGGTTCCGGTTGATCAGCCCGTCATCCACGGCGGCCGACAGGACCGCCCGCACGTTGGCATAGATCGTCCGTGCATAAGATCCGGACATGGGGGCCTCTTCCAGGGCCCTCACCAGTTCCTGAACGTGAGACGGTCGGAACGAGTCGAGCGGCCGGGAACCGATGCGCGGGAAGACGTGCAGCCGTAGCCGAGTCTCCACGGCAACCTGGGTGGTGGGGTCCGTGGTGAGGGTCTTCAGCCAACGGTCCGCGAACTGCCGGAAGGTGGTGCGAGCGGCTTTCGGGTCGATGTACGTGCCGCGCGACATGTCGGCTTCCACCTGGGACAACCACTTCTCCGCGAGCCGCTTCTCTCGGTCGGGGAAGCTCTTGGACTTCTCGCTGCCGTCGGGGCCGATGTACCGAGCGCGGTAGCGCATGCCGGTTCCGTGGCGGTCGGTCTTGACGCGGTGGGGTTTGCCGTCAGGGCCGGTCTGGGTCTTGTACCAGCGGTCTTGGATGTGGCCTGCCATGGGCGGGTGTGCTCCTGTGGGGTGGGCAGGGAGGGAGGCAGGGCAGGGCCCCGGAGAGGCGCCCAGACGGCATCTGGGGCCTTGGCCGGGGGGTGCCTCCCTGGGCTCCCTGGTTGGGTGTTTGCGCTGATCAAGGCAGGGAGGCATGGCCAGGGAGGGGGGTAGGGAGTTCTCCCTGCCTCCCTGGCCGGCTCCCTGGGGTTCAGGCGGCGTGTTCGGTGTGGCTGTCGAGCCAGGCGCGGACGGCGTCGGGGTGGTAGCGCAGGTGCTTGCCGATGCGGACGGCCGGGGGTCCGGTGCGCTTGCGGCGCCAGGCATAGACGGTTTCCACACTCGGCAGGCGCAGGAGGGTGACCAGGTCCTCGGGGGTGAGGTACTGGGCGGGCAGGGCGGCGGTGGTGGCCGTGGTCGGGGTGCTCACGCTGCTGCCTCCTGTGTCGCGCGGGCGGCGGTTGGGCTCGTGGCTCATGCGGCCACCTCCGGCGCGGGGGCGGGGGCCGTACGGGCGGCCGTGTGCGGGGTGTGCGAGCTGGGCGTACGGGCCGTACGGTCGGCGTGCGGTGCGGGTGTGCGGCCGACGTGTACGGGGGTGTTCACGGCCGTACGCGCGGCGTTCACGCGGACGGCGTCGATGTTCACGGCGGCCGGGTGGGTGCTCACGTCTGGCCCGCTGGTGTTCACGGGTGTCCACCGAGTGTTCACGGGGGCCGTCTTGCCGCCCTTGGGGTCGGATGCCGGACGGGGCGCCCCGTGCAGGTCGGGGGCCGACCGTGGCGGATGAGCAGAGGTGTTCACGGCGTGGCCGTGGTCGGCCGGGTGCCCGGCGGACCGGGCGGTGACGGCGGCGGCCAGGCGGGCGAGCATCGGCCAGTTGGGCACCGGGGTGGGTGTACTCGGGTCGGTGGGGTACGGCGACCGGTCGGGGTACGCCGTACGCGCCGCGTGCGGGTGGGCGGAGTACGGGGTGTGCCCGGGGATGGTGGCGCACAGGATGAGCGCCATGGACAGGGGCAGGCGGTCGGCCTTGCGGTGGTTGCAGGGGAGGCAGGCGAGTACGAGGTGCCGGGACTCGCCGGTCGGGTACAGGCAGCGGGGTACGACGTGGTCCACGGTGGCGTGGGTCAGGTCGGGGAACGGGGTGCGGCAGTAGGTGCAGGTCATCCCGTCTCGCCGGGCCAGCAGGCGTTTGCGTGCCTGCTTGCGCTGGGCTCCGGTGCGGTTGCGCCGCCGCGCCGGCCGGTGCGGGCCCGGCGTCGCCTGGATGGTGGCGGCGCGAGTACGGGTGCGGGTGTGCAGGGCGCGGAGTACGGCGCGCAGGAGGGTGCGCATGGTGGTCACCACTCCTCGCGCAGCGGTCGGGCCCAGTGGTTGCCGGGGCCGGGCGGGGGGACCGCGCCGACCAGGTGGCCGCCGCGGTCGGGGCGGACGATGGTCGGCAGGGGGATGCGCGGGTTTCCGCGAAGCAGCTCGAAGCAGCGGCGGGTACGGCCGTGGTCGGACAGCAGGGTGCGGGACAGCCACGCCCCGCCGTGGGTGGGGTCGGGCATGCGGGCCAGGTCGGCGGTCACCGCGCGGCCCAGCCGCAGCAGCGCGGGGGTGGGGACGCGGGCGGCGCCCTGGCGGACCATGCGGCCGATCGCGCGCGGGTCGCCTCCGGCGCGGGGGGTGGTGGCGGTGCGGGCGTGGTCGGACAGGTACAGGGCGGCGGTGGCTTCGCCCAGGGTCATGGGGCGGGTGCGGGCGCGGGTGTGCCAGCGGGCCAGGGACAGCCGGTAGGCGAACCATCGGCAGTCGGCGACCTCGGGGAACTCCGTCCCGTCCAGTCCGGAGAAGGTCTCGGTGGCTTCCAGCAGGCCGACCGGGCCCAGCTCGAACACGGCCGCGCCCAGTACGTCGTGCAGGGTGTCGGTGGAGATGCCCGGCAGGCCGTATTCGTCGGTGTACACCTCGAACAGCGCCGCGGCGGCTTCCTCGCGGGAGAGCTCCAGATTGTTCACGGGCACACCAGGCAGGCTGGCGGTGCGGCGGGTGGGCGGCGGGGCCGCCGCCGGGGTGGAGACCACCCCGGCGAACAGCGCCCGCACCTGAGCGGCGGTGTGGCTCACGCGGCCACCCCGAACACGCGGGTGACGGCCGGGGCGAGACGGGCCACGAACGCGCACAGGTCCTTGTCGATGTGCCTGCCGTCGTAGGCGGCGCGGGCCTTGTGGGCGTAGGAGTCGATCTCGAACAGGTTCGTGGTGAGCAGACCGCAGCGCAGCGCGTCGCGCAGGGCGCCGCCGTCGCTCAGCTCATCGTCGCCGAGCACCATGCCGAAGGTGAGCACGCCCAGCAGCTCGTAGAACGACAGGTGCAGCGTGACCGGGACGGCCACCCTGGGGTCGGTCTCACCCGCGTCCGGCTCACCGAAGATGCCGATACCGGTACGCGTCGAGGCCGTCAGGGCAGGCGGAACCAGGGATGCAGCGTGCATGATGAATGAAGCCCTTCGTGGGTTGGGGAGCGGCGGCTTACTTGGCGGTTGGGCGCCGCTCCTCTGCTTCCACGCCCGTTTCAGGCATGGGGATACCCCTGCGTAGCCGCAGTGGGATTCTGCGTTCACCTCTCATGAGAAGTGATGGCTTGACAGTAGAAGGGGGAGGGAAGGGCCGTCAACTGCTTCTCATGAGAAGTACGGCTAAGCTTGTCCACATGCCGAATCCCAGTCGCCCCGCCACCACTCCGCGGATCCACGAGATCGCCGCTGACCTGCGGAGTCGTATTGACGCAGGCGAGTTTCCTGCCGGTAGCAAGCTGCCGAGCACGCGCGTGCTGTCTGAGCACTACAGCATCAGTGCGCAGGCCATTGCCCGGGTGATTGCCCTGCTCAAGGCCGATGGGATCGTGGAGGGACGGCAGGGCGCCGGGGTCTTCGTCCGGACCTGGCATCCCCTGGTCTACCGGCCGCAGAGCGAGTTCCGCAGGAAGCCTCCGACCGTTGACATCTTCACGAACCTGCTCGAGTCGGAGGGGAGGGATGGGGGGCAGACCATCGAAGTCGTCACATGCATCCCTGATGAGTGGGTGCGCCGACGTCTACAGCTTGACCCCGGGGAACGCGTCGCCGTGCGGCGGCGGACCAGCTATGTCGATGGTGACGAGCCTTTCGCCACCGATGACTCGTACGTGTCGCTGAAGCTCGTGGAGGGATCGGAGTGGATGACCCCGGGGAGTGTCGAGCGCGGGACGAACCAGGTGCTCGCAGAACTCGGGCACAGGCTGGTTCAGGCCCTAGACGAGATCTACATCCGGATGCCAAGACCTGCCGAAGCAGAACGGCTCAAGCTGTCTGTTGGCACCCCAGTAGCCGAGTTGATCAGCACCGGACATGACCACCAGGGCCGTCCGGTACAGGTGACCTCCTGTGTCTTGCCGGGCGATCGTCACGTCATCGTGTACGAACGCAACGCGCAGCAGGGAGACACGGAGTGATCATCACGCTTGCCGAGGCTGCTGATCTGCCTCGACTTCTGCGGTTCCGGACCGACGCGGCCGCGTGGCTCGCCTCGCTCGGTGTTGATCAGTGGTCCACCCCATTCCCCGCAGAGCACATAGCGGCGAGCGTACGAGCTGGGGAAGTTTTCCTGATCAGGGAGAGCGAGGAAGCCGACGCGGCAGCGACCGTGACGCTTGACCACAACATCGACCCTGAACTTTGGGACCTATGGACGCCGGAGGAACGCGCAGAGCCTGCCCTCTACGTGCACAAACTCACTGTTGACCGGCGGTACGCCGGTCATGATCTGGGCGGCCGGATCCTTGATTGGGCCGGGGATCGAGCTGCACGGCAAGGCGCAAAGTGGCTACGCCTCGACGCGTGGACGACGAACGTCCGTCTGCATCGCTACTACCTGCGCCATGGCTTCGAGCACGTACGTACGACACCAAACCCTTATGAGGTCTCCGGTTGGCTCGCCCAGCGGCCTGCCCGCCTTGCGGAACACGGCTTCGACGATCGAACCTCCCTGGCCGTGCGCCCTCGCTAGCTGGTGTGTGGGGAACTCGGCTCCCCGGCCCCCCTCTGGGAAGTCCGCTACAGCCGCTTCATCGCTACACCGCAGGTCAGACGCCTGTTTTCCG
>NZ_BAAGTD010000042.1:0-75327 GCF_054782095.1 Streptomyces capparidis
GGCGGCCTTGGCGGCCAGGCCCAGGGCGCCGCGGGCGGGGAGCTGGTCGGCCTCGCCGCCGCCGAACGTGGAGCCGGAGATGCCGCGGCGCAGGATCCACACCGCGTGCGTGCCCGCGCCGTCCCGGGCCGCGGCGAGGTCGGCCAGGTGGGCCAGGGCGGTGAAGGCGGAGGCGCCGGAGCCGATGACCGCGGTGCGCTTCCCGGCGTAGCGGGCGCGGACGGCCGGGTCGGTCAGGTCGGGGACGCGGTGGGTGATGCGGTCGGCGGCGGCCTTCTCGCCGAGGGCGGGCAGGCCGTCCCCGCCGGCCGGGCCGGGGGTGGCCCAGGTGCCGGAGGCGTCGATGACGGCGCGGGCCAGGAGGCGCTCCTCGCGGCCGTCGGGGGTGGCGGTGTGCACGGTGAAGGGCTGGATGTCGCGGTCGGCGTCCACGACCCGGTCCCGGCCGGCGCGGGAGACCCCGGTGACGCGGGCGCCGAAGCGCACGCGCTCGCCCAGGACGTCGGCCAGCGGCTGGAGGTAGTGCTCGGCCCACTCGCCGCCCAAGGGGTAGGCGGCCGGCTCGGGCCTGGTCCAGCCGGTGGGAGCGAGCAGCTTCTCCGCGACCGGGTCGATCACCTCACCCCACGGCGAGAACAACCGCACATGCGCCCACTGGCGCACTGCGGCGCCCGCGGTGTCCCCGGCCTCCAGCACCAGCGGCTCGATACCGCGGTCCAGGAGGTGGGCGGCGGCGGCCAGACCGACCGGTCCGGCCCCGATCACGACCACGGGCAGATCGGTGTTGGCGGGCGTGTCCACAGCGACTCCCTGCATGCTTCGACAACTGTCTATGCGCTTGTGGGCTCAGCGTCCCACCGGATTCGACAGTTGTCAAAATAAAAGCCCTCCGAATCAGTGGCCTCCTCCGCTCGGTGGCGGCCGGCCCGCCCGCCGCGGCGCCTGCCCCGCCGCGGCGCCGAGCCGCTCGCGGGCCTCCTGGAACGGGTCCCCATCGACATGTGTCAATCTGGATGCATGTCGAACGCGAAGGTGCTCCCGCTGCTGGAACCCGAGGCCGGCCAGGATGCCGTGGCGCCGTGCTGCCCGCCGCTGACCGAGCGGCCTTTCACCGCGGAGGAGGCCGAGACCGCCGCGCGGATGTTCAAGGCGCTCGGCGACCCGGTCCGGCTGCGGCTGTTCTCCGCGATCGCCTCCCACGAGGGCGGGGAGGCGTGCGTGTGCGACATCTCCGACGTCGGAGTCTCGCAGCCCACCGTCTCCCACCACCTGAAGAAGCTGAAGGAGGCGGGGCTGCTCACCTCCGAGCGGCGCGGCACCTGGGTGTACTACCGGGTCGAGCCCTCCGTCCTCGCCGCCATGGGCGGCCTGCTCGCCACCGCCGGGGCGGCCTGACCCCCGGACCCGGCCCGGCGCGCCCGTCCGCGCCGCGGTCAGGCGTGGTCGACCAGCCGGTCGTAGCCGCGCTGGCGTGCGCAGTGCGCGCAGCAGAAGAACTGCCCGTCGGTCTGGAGGCCGTGCCCGAGGATGCGGCACTGGCAGTTGTCGCAGATCGGGGCCATCCGCTGCGCGGCGCACTCGATGCTGTCGAAGACGTGGACGGCTCCGGCCGCCCGGACCTCGAATGCCAAGTCGTAGTCGTTGTTGCAGACCTCGCACACGGCCATGACCGCTCACTCCTCCCTGTACCGACCCGTCCGGGATCCGTCCCCGGCGGCGCCGCGCTCCAGATCCCCTTGCTTCCACGGCCCACCTCCCCGGACACGCACCGCACCCGGAATCACCCCCATGGCCACCCACGAGCACTCCGCCGGGGCGCGCACCGGACGCGAACCCGCGCCCGCACGCGCGGCCGGCGGGGCCGCCGGAGGCCCTGCCTGTCGCCGCCTGCCTGTCCGCACTCACCGCCCAGCCCTCCGGTCGACGCGCCTCCCGCACTGAGACCGTCCACGACCGCACCCGCGGAGTGACCTGCCTCACAAGCTGTCAGCGCGGTCGGCCGCGCGGTGTCTTGAGGCCGAACCCCCTTGACGCGGAGGAGACACCGTGGCTGAGAACACCGATGTCGTCGTGGTCGGCGGCGGATACGCGGGTGTCATGGCGGCCAACCGCCTGACCCGGCGCGACGACGTGACCGTGACCCTGATCAATCCGCGCCCCGCCTTCGTCGCGCGGCTCCGCCTGCACCAACTGGTGGGCGGGTCCCACGACGCGGTGTTCGACTACCGGGAGACCCTGGCCGAGGGCGTCCGGCTGGTCGTGGACACCGTGACGCGGATCGACGCGGCCGCACGCACCGTGACGCCGGCGAACGGCGGCGCGCTCCACTACGACCACCTCGTGTACGCGGTCGGCAGCACAAGCGCCGACCTGCTCGTGCCCGGAGCGGCCGAGTTCGCCCACCCGGTGGCGACCCTGGAGGCGGCGCAGCGGCTGCGCGCGGTGCTCGACGCCGCTCCCGCGACGGCCGCGCTGACGGTCGTCGGCGGCGGCCCGACCGGCATCGAGACCGCCGCCGAACTGGCGGAGCAGGGCCGCCGGCCGACCCTGGTCTGCGGAGGCGTGCTCGGCCCCTACCTGCACCCCCGGGCCCGGCGCACGGCCGCCAAGCGGCTGGCCGAGCTGGGGGTGACCGTGCTCGACGGCCCCGACACGAAGGTCACGGCGGTGACGCGGGACACCGTGCGCCTGAGCGACGGCCGCGAGCTGCCCAGCGAGGTCACCGTCTGGACCGCCGGCTTCGGCGTGCCCGACCTGGCCGCGCGCAGCGGGCTGAGCACCGACGCCGCCGGGCGCCTGCTCACCGACGAGACGCTGACCAGCGTGGACGACGAGCGCATCGTCGCGGCCGGGGACTCGGCGGCACCGTCGGGCCTGCCGTTCCGGATGAGCGCCTACGCCGCGAGCTGCCTGGGCGCACACGCCGCCGACACGGTGCTCAACCGGATCGCGGGCCGGCAGCCCGAGCCCGTCAAACTGGTGTTCCCCGCCATGTGCGTCAGCCTGGGCCGCCGCGCCGGCGTCTACCAGTTGGCCCACCAGGACGACACCGCGATGAGGCTCTACATCGGCGGCCGACCCGGCGCGAAGCTCAAGGAGATCTCCTGCGACTTCAGCGTCAAGCATCTGGTGAAGGAGGCGCGCAAGCCCGGTTCGCACCGTTGGCTGAAGAAGGACAAGCACCGGCGGCGGCAGTTGCGGGCCGACCGCGGCCAGGCGTCGTCCACCGCCGGCCGGCCGGCCTAGCCCGACCGCCGACGAGACAGAGACCGAGATCGAGACCTTGCTGTGGACCCCTGCCGGAAGGCCACCGGCACCCGATGCCGACCGCGAACGAAAAGGGCCCGGAACATGAGCGAACAGGCCACCAACGCGGCGACCGAGACGTTCGTCGCCCACCGCAACCTGCTGTTCACCGTCGCCTACGAGATGCTCGGCTCGGCCGCCGACGCCGAGGACGTCCTCCAGGAGACCTGGCTGCGGTGGGTGGACATCGATGCGGAGCGGGTGCGGGACCACCGCGCCTACCTGGTCCGGATCACCACCCGGCTCTCCCTCAACCGGCTGCGCACGATGAAGCGCCGCAAGGAGGCGTACGTCGGCTCCTGGCTGCCCGAGCCGCTGCTCACCGCACCGGACGTGGCCGAGGACGTGGAACTCGCCGAGAGCGTGTCGATGGCGATGATGCTCGTCCTGGAGACGCTCTCGCCCACCGAGCGCGCCGTCTTCGTGCTCCGCGACGTGTTCGACGTCGGCTACGACGAGATCGCCGCCGCCGTTGGCAAGAGCCCCGCGGCCGTCCACCAGATCGCGCACCGCGCCCGCCGGCACGTCGAGGCCCGCCGCCCCCGCCAGGCGGTCTCCCCGAGCACGACCCGGGCGGCGCTGGAGTCGTTCCGGCGCGCGTTCGAGACCGGGGACCTGCAAGGCCTCCTCGACGTGCTCGCCCCCGATGTCGTGCTGGTCAGCGACGGCGGCGGCGTCAAGAAGGCCGCGCCGCGGCCGATCACCGGCGCCGGCAAGGTGGCCCGCTTCATCATCGCCGGCATGGACAGGAACAGGGCCGCGGTCACCGGTGAGCCCACCGTGGTCAACGGCAACCCGGCACTCGTCTTCCGCGTGGACGGCGAGATCGACGGCATCCTCGCGGCCCGGGTCGAGGACGCCCGCATCACCGGCCTGTACTTCGTCCGCAACCCGCAGAAGCTGACCCATGTGGAGGCCGAGACCCCGCTCACCCTGCGGTGACCACGATGGCCCGGGAGGGCCGTCGCCGGCCCGGCGGCGGCCCCCGGGTTTCGCCTCCGGCGGATTCGCCGTCGGCAGAAGCCGGTTCGCGGCCCTCGGCGAACTGCCTACCGTGGCAAGCCGTGAACCGAGGGAGAGACATGGAAACGCTCACCGGTACCGCGGCCGGAGTGCCGTACACGGCGCTGCCGCCGACCGAGCCGATCGACGGACCCGCGCCGTTGATCGTGACCTGGCACATGCTGGACGCGCCGCGCACCGACGCCGCGTTCGCGGCCGCACTGCCGATGGCCCAGGTGCCCGCCTGGCGGGTCCACCTGGGCATGCCGATGTGCGGCGCGCGGATGGTCGACGGCCGCCTCGACGCCGCCCTCGCGCTCGCCCGCCAGGACGCGCTGCTGGCCTTCCTGGCCCCGTTCGCCCGGCAGGCCGCCGACGAGTTCCCGGCCGCGCTCACCGCGCTGCGCGACCAGTTGCCGGTGGACGACGGGCCGGTCGGCATCCTCGGCGCCTCGCTCGGCGGAGCCGTGGCGCTCGAGGTGCTGACCAGGCAGCGGATTCCGCTCCGGGCGGTCGCCCTGGTCAACCCGGCGGTGCGGCTGCGGTCCGTCGTCCCGCTCATGGAGGGCCTCGCCGGACATCCGTACCGGTGGACCGAGGAGTCCCACAAGGTCGCCGACGAACTCGACTTCGTCGCCCGCGCCGCGGACCTCACGGCGCGCCCCCCGCTGCTGCTGGTCAGCGGCGAGCGTGACCACCCGGCGCTGCGCACCGACGCGGCCGCCCTGATCGACGTACTGCGCGAGCGGCACCCCCACCCGGAGCAGGTCGAGCTGACCACCGTCCCGGACCTGGCACACCCCCTGGCCGAGGAACCGGGCCTGGAACCGGCCCCCCAGCTCCCCGCGACCAGGGCGGTCGACGAACTCCTCACCCGGTGGTTCCGGCGGCTGCTCACAAGCTGAGGCCACCCCACCCGGGCCGACCACCGCGACCGCGAGCAGCGGCGGTGAACGCGGAAACGCACAAACGGACGGTGCCGGCCGAATCCCGGCCGGCACCGAGGACCGACACGGCGTTGAACCCGGCCGAGCACTGATCGCCCGGCATACGGCAAGGCCGCGGTCGACGCGGTTGGGCCGCTGCCGCTGATGGGCGCGCATTGCAGGAAGTGCCCGACACCGGCAGGAGTACCAGCGGCCGATCTCGGCGGAGACCCTGGGCCGGCCACTGGAACAATGCAATCCACGAGAACTCCCCGATCGCTCTTGCGCCGTGCCATATTCGATTACAGCGGCGATCTGCCGCAGGAGCACTGGTGTGGCCGCGCCGGCGAACGAGCTGAATCAGGAACTCGCCCGGCTTGTTCGGAGTGTGGGAGCACGCACAAACGGTTCGTGAGCCCGCTGTCGCGAGTGCGTGCGGCAGGTCGAGACCGGCAGGGCGGGTCGGCAACGAGGCCCCTCGTACGTTCGGTTGTGACGTCAGGCATCTCGGGCCGACTGCACGGGGCTTCACCCATTACGTGGCACCAGCCGTCACTCCACCAGTGGCCGGACTGAAGATCCTCACTCACCCGAGCGTAGATCGGGAATGTTCGGTGCGATCTTTATATGCGGGAACGTTTTCGCTGGTAGGCGGCTTGCCGGTGGCGCAACGGCACGAGGTGGTCGTTGCTGAAAACCCCTTCACGGGTGCCGCCTTACGCGCTGATGCGATCATGTGCTCGCGTGGCTGGAGGTATTGACAGGGGTGTCGACGCATGTCAGCCTACTGGCTATCCGATTGCCTGATTGCCTGATTGTTGGATTGGCGTCAAGGCCGCAAAGAAGGGGCAGCCGAGATGGATGATCGGCTATTCGAAAAGGAGCCCGCGTTTTTCCCGTTCGTTAGCGCGGAGATTTTCTTCGAGGCTGAGTCCGACGTCGAGGAACTCGATTTCGGAGACGAGCTCGACTCCGAGCTCGACGAAATGTTGCAGACCGGCGCTTCGGAATGATTCTGATGCCAGGAAGGGGATCGAGGTCCGCTTCCTGGCATTCCGCCTCCCCTGACTGGAATGTTTTGTCGATGGAGTTCACGCGCAACTCATTCCATGACACCATGACTGGCCTCGACTTCGGCAGCCACCCGGAGCGCCCTGCCGACATCTTCTCTCAGGCGTGCGTGGAATCCTTCGACTCGTGCAACTGGGCGCAGTTCGGTTACAAATTCACTCAGGTGTTCGAGCCTTTTGTGCTCTACGAACTCGCTCTGCTGGAAGGCGTCCAGCTTGCGCCGCTCGCCAGGCTGGAAGACCGCAGAACCGAGGCTTTGGCCGGCCTCGGCGCGATGCTCGACCGAGCCTCCGAACTCACTGTGGTCAACCTGGTGAACGTCGCGTCGGCCTTGATCAGTATCTCGCGGTTCGAACTCGTGCGGAACGTGCTCGCCATCCTTTCCGAACGCCGGACAACTCCCCGAGAGGACTTCGAGATCGGCTGGTTGGAGTTCCTCGTCTCCAACCGTTGTGAAGGTGGCGCCGGCTCCCCAGCGGCTTTTGAACGGATGCGCCGGGCTGTCATCACGCGTGCGGTACCGGTCAGCCGGATGCTGGACGCCTGCACCCAGGCCGTCGTGTGGTACATCAAGCGCCGCGAGTTGCCGACTGCGGACTTCGAGCGATGGCTGGCGCTCGGAACCTCGCTTTCCGAGAGTTCGGACCGGATCGAACCTGGCGCCTTGTCGTCGTGGTACCGCGGTATCGCCATGGTTCCCGCAGCGAGCGGGGATGCCGTGGCCACTCGCCGTTCCATGGACCGGGCCCGAGAGGCAGCCGATGTGTGTACCGGCAGCGAGGCTCGGGCTGCTGATATGAATATGATCAAGACGTACTACGAATCTGCGATCAAGGAGTACCTCTATGTCCAGCGGGACATCGATGCGGCTGAGGAGGCAGGCCGGTCACTTATTGCATTGGACCCCGTATGGTCGGTCAGCTACGGAGAACTCGCGGAGGTCTACCTGCGGTCGAAACGGGTAGAGCGAGCCGCCCAGATGTACGAGCAGGCAGCCGCGACCGGACCCCCGTACGTTGCGCACCATCTCCTCAAAGCGGCGATGTGCCGTGACCGGTGCGGGGACCACTCGCGCGCGATGGCGCATTACGAGAAGCTGGCAGCCTTTGCCCCGCAAAGCCGCCGGGTCATGTCGGCGGGCCTCGATCTGGCTCGCCGTCTCGCGCACCCCTCGGCGGCGGTCTTCGAGCGCGGCCTACGGGAGATCGAGTCCCATGCCGCCGATTGACGCGCCCGCGTTTCGCCACGACCCGCGGAAGGCGGTGCTCGTGTGGCCCACACTCACCGACAGCGCGTTCCGCTGGGACGGCGAGCCGGTGGTGTGCGGTCATCGCCGCTTCACGCATCTGCGCAAGGACGGGCAGCGGGTCGCTGTGCCTGTCTGTGCCACGCCGGTCGCGGTAGCCGGCCTCGGCGCTGTCTTCGCCACCTACGATGGCCGCGTCCGGCTCTGGGACAGCAGCCTGGAGAAGCTGTACTGGGAGCGCCGCCTCGACAACGCGGTGTACGCCTCTCCGGTGGCCGACTCGGCTCGGCGGGCTGTCGTCCTCGCCACCACCGGGGGCCTCGTCCGGTCGCTCGACCTGCGCGGCCGGCCGCGCTGGACTGCCGAGGCGGGCGGGCCGGTGTATGCCACCCCCACGCTGCTGCCCGACACGGACGTGCTCGTGATCGCGGCGTTCGGCGGCCGGTGCGTCGGACTGCGGCTCGATACGGGTGCGCAGGTGTTCGCCCGGGAGCTGCCGCGCCCGTGGCACGCCCGGTGGGGCGGCTCGGCCGCCGATCGGGACCCGTACGCGAGCCCGGTGACACTCGACACCGGAGATGTGGCCGTCGGATGCGCCGAGCACGTGGTGTGCCTGACCCCCGACGGGGCGCAGCGCTGGTGCCGGGACCTGGGCAGCTCCGTCCGGGCATCGCTGGTGGCCGTCCACTCCGAGGGTGCGGTCGCCGTGACGACCGTGGACGGCCGCTGCACGTTCCTCGACAGCCGCACCGGTGAGGAGCGCGGCGCCGTGGCGCTCGGTGGCAAGGTGGTGGGGAGCCCCGCGCTGTCCGGCACCGTCCTGGCCGTCGGCACTCAGGACGGCGCCGGCTTCGGAGTCGACGTGCGCACGCACGAGGTGTGCTGGCGGGTACCCGGCGCCGCGCCGCGGGATCACTCCTCGTACACCGTCACCCCGAGCGGCGGCTTCGCGGTGACGACGGCACGGGGCAACGTCCTGGGCCTCGGCCGGGACGACGGCCGGTTCCTGTGGGAGACCAGCCAGCTCCTCGGCCTCGCCGATCACGACCCCTCGCTCGATGTCACCCCGATCGTGGCGCCCGACGGAAACATGTACTGCGGCTCCTACTCCGGGATGGCCTACCGCTTCCGGTTCCGTCCGCGGCAGGACTCGCCATGACAGCCGCCGCGTGCACGGAGGACACCGACCCGGTCGGCGCGGCCCTGGTCCGCACGGCGACCCGGTTCGGCCGGCTGGCCGCGCGGGGCCGGCTCGGGGACGCCGAGGTGGAGGAGCTCGCGCTGCTGTCCGCGAACGCCGCGCACCTGCTCGCGTACGCCGAGGGAAACCAACGCCACCTCGGGCCCGCTCGTCCACTGCGATCCGTCTGGCAGCGGCTGCTCGCCGACCCGGAGGCCGACGCGGCACTGCTGGCCGCGCTGGAAAGCGCGGTGTGCACCAAGGACGCTGCCGAACGGACCCGATGCGAGTTGCTGAGCTGGCTGCACGAGCGGGCCAGGACCCGGAAGAGCCCGACGGCCGCGGAGGTCGCCGCCGGGTACCGGCAGGCGCGAGATGCCCTCGACGGTGTCGACGAGGCTCAAGCGGCGCTGTTGGAGCGCCTCGGACTGCGCGTCCGCGGGGCCGCGCCCGCCGTCGTGTTCTCCAGGGCGGTGGGCTCGACGGCGCAGCCCTCCACCCGCGAGAAGCTGGTGCGCGCCTGGGAGGCGCTGCGGGCCCGGCACACCGGCTCGGTGCTGGAGCAGCTCGACGCGGTCCTGAGGCTCCGCCGTGAGCAGGCGCGTGCGGTGGGGGCGTCAAGCGTGGTCGAACGCACCCTGGATCGGTCAGCCGTGGACGAGGCGCAGGCCGCGGCGTTCATCGATGCGTACCTGGAACGTGCGGCGGACAGCACTGAGCGCCTCGCGGCGCGCATCCGGGAGACGCTCGGCGCGACAGACCATCCGCTGGCCCACTTCAGCGCCTACGTGCGCACGGTGGCCGGAGGTGCCGCGCTGCCCGCCTTCCCGCTCGACGGCTGCCTGGACTATCTGGCCGCTGTGGCCCGAGAGGTCCTCGACATCGCCCTGACACCGCTGGCTTCGGACCGTCAGGACGAGCACCTCGTCCTCGCAACCGCCGGCGGACGGGCGATCGGCGTCGCCTCATTCGACCTGATGGGAACACCGCCCCGCGGTTCCGGCGTCCGGGCGGCAGCCGCGCCCGTGGACGCCCCGGCCGGCGCCGACCGGACCGAAGAGCTGCCGCTAACGCTCCCCGAAGCGCGCGTGCTGTGCCGCTACCGGCCCGACGCCCGCGGCAGGCCGGTGGTCACCTTCGCGAGCCTGCACAGCATGCTGCACGAGTTCGGGCACGTGGTGAACCACTGGCTCCTGCGGCGGCACACCCCCAGCGACAACGGACTTGACTACCTGCCGGTCGAGCGCATCGAGGACCTGAGCACATGGTTCGAGAAGTGGGCATACCACCCACGGCTCGTCGAACACTTCGAGCTCACCGCCGAGGACGCGGCCGGACTCGACATCTGCTCCCGCATCAAACGGCTGGAGTTTTGCAGCGCGAACCTCGACCGGGCGGTTGTCGCCGCGCTCGACTTCGACGTCCACCGCCGGGACTCCGGCGGCTACGCCGACTCCTTCCGCCGGCTCGAGACGCGGTTCCAGCTCGGTGGCCTGTGCCGTCTCGACACGGTCGCCGGCTACCTGCTGTCGCCGCTCTGCCGGGCCTATCCCGGCGCGAGCTTCGCGTATTCGTGGGGAGCCGCGTTCGGTGCCCAGGCCTTCGCCCCGTGGCTGCGCACCGGCCCGGGCGGCTGCGCTCCAGCACGGGCGCGGGCCGACCGGAGCCTTGCCCCGTGCTTCGACCCGGACGCCCCCAGCGAGACGCCCGAGCTCGACCCCCTGTTTCGGTTCTACGACGCAAGCGGTGAGCCATGTCTGTAGACCTGCCCGCCATTCCCGAAGGTGAGAGCCTCGGCCAGACCGATGCGGCCCTGGACGCGATGATGACGCGGCTGCGCGCCCTGCTGGACCTGGACGACCTGGGCGAGGACGCCTTCGTCGAGATCTGCGCGATCTACAACAACGTCGCCTACCTCTTCCTCTACCTGGAGTCGAACGAGGCACACATCAACTACAAGCGACTCCTGCCCTGGCGGGACGCGTTCCATCGTGACGCCGAGCTGGACGCGGCGCTGCTCGACCGGCTCCTGACGCTGCGTTGCGTGCACCCGGAGGTTGAGGAGGCGCGCACTGCCTACATCGCCCACCTTCGCGCGAGACTCGCGGCCGGGCCCGGGCATGAGGACGACGGCCTGCATGAGCGGCTGCTCGCGGAGGCCAAGGACATCCTCGACGGAATCCGGCAGGACGGCGCCCTGCTGCTGCGGCGCATGGGCAGCACCAGCCGAGCCGCCAACCCGTACGCCGCCTTCTACAAACTGGCCAGCTCCACCAACAGCGCGGCGACTCGCGTCAAACTGGGCCGAGTGTGGCGCGCGACACGCGACCACCGGCTGGGCGACCTGATAGCGGTGGTCGACCGCATGGTGGACGCGCGGCGGCGGGAAAGCCGGGAGCAGGGTGCGGATTCGGTGCTGGCGGTCACGCTGCGTCGGTGCCGGGTCTCGGAGGAAGCAGCCTGGCGCCTCGTCGAGCAGTATCTGATCGGCTCCCTGGAGCACCAGCAGCGGCTCGACTCCGAGGTCCTGGCCGCAACAGGCGCCCCGGACCACGCCATGGACCACTTCGGCCACTACGTGCGCGGGCTCCAGGCGGGCCGGGAGGTCCCGCTGCTGCCGGTGGAGGGCTGCCTGTCCTTCATCCGGCACGTGGCACTGCGCCTGTTCGGCCTGACGCTCACCGAGGCGCCCGCCCGGTCGAACGCCCAGGTACGTGTCTTCGACGTCGCGCTCGACGGACGTCTCATCGGCCAAGTGCACCTCGACCTGTGGGAAACCGGCCCCCGGCGCCGCACCGCCAACACCACGAAGGGAATCCGGAACCGGACGGAGTGGAGAGGCATCGTGCAACGGCCGGTCGCCTATGTGTCCTGCCGGTTCCGCCGGGCTGCGGACGGTTCGGACCGCATCACCTTCCAGAACGTGCACAGCCTCTTCCACGAGTTCGGGCACGCGGTGAACCACCTGCTGATCCGCAAGCGGCTGCCCACCCAGTCCGGACTGGAGTACCTGCCGCTGGAACGGCTTGAGGATCTGAGCATGTGGTTCGAGAAGTGGGTGTACCACCCTCAGCTCGCCGACCACCTGGACCTGTCGCCGGCTGAGCGGGACGGCTTGGAGCTGTGCCGGGACGTCAAGCGGCTGGAGTACCGTCGCTCACACCTGGACCGGGCCGTCACCGCGGCTCTTGACTTCAGGCTGCACAGCAGCCCGGACGGGGGAATCCGGGAGGAGTTCCAGCGACTTGACGAAGAGTACGGCATCGGCGCGCACTGCACGCTGGGCGACTTCCCGCCGTACTTCACCTGGCCGATGTTCCAGGCCAACCCGGGTGCCAACTTCGCCTACCTGTGGGGAGCCGGCACCAGCGCGCTGATGTTCGCCCCCTTCCTCGACACCGCCGTCGAGTGTGCCGGTGAACCGGAGGAGGTGCGGGAGGCATTCTCCTCGTGCTTCGAGTTCGACCAACCCGGCGTCGAGCCGGACACCGCAGCCATCTTCGCGTTCTACGAAGCCAGGCCGCGCTCCGGAGCAGCCCACGCGGCGGCGGGGGAGGGAAAGGTCGAATAATGCCGCCCTCAGCGAGTTACCTCCGTGCGGTGTTTCCGCCCCGAGAGAAGCTGCTCGACCTCATCCTGCGTGAATCCCTGCTGGCCAACGGTCTGCGGCCGATGCAGATCGACGACGATGCCGCGCGCGTCCTCCAGTTGCTGACGTTGCTTCACCGCCCGCAGCGGGTCGTCGAGATCGGCACCTACATCGGCTACTCGGCGATCCACATCGCCCGCGGGCTGCCCCCCGGTGGCCGCCTGGCGAGCCTGGAGGCCGACGCCGACCTGGCGAACCTCGCGCGGGACAACCTGAAGAGGGCCGGCGTGGCCGACAGCGTGGAGGTCGTGACCGGCCCTGCGGCCGACTATCTCACCGAGCTGGCCCCGGAATCCCTGGACATGGTGTTCATCGACGCGGACAAGGTCTCCTACTCCACCTATCTCAAGCTCTGCTTTCCGCTGCTGCGCCAAGGCGGACTGCTGGTGGCCGACGACGCACTCCCCGACGGCGACTTCAGCAGCGAATCCCCGGGCGACGGCGGAGCCGGGGCGATCCGCGCCATCAACGCGTACAACCGGGCAACCGCCCGCAGTCCGCGGCTGCTGTCGGCATTCATCGGCACCGGCCATGGCTTGATGGTCAGTTGCAAGCTCGGTGACCAGCTCGGTGACACGTGATGAAGGGCCAACTGCCGCCGACCCGGGAGGCGCTGACATGCGGAAGACGATCGAGGTCGTCGACGACTTCTACCGTGATCCTCACGCCCGGCGCGAGAGGCTGCTCGCCCGGGGCGCGACCGCATCCGGTGGTTCTGCGGCGGCGGACGCCGAGGCGCGAACGCGCCTGGCCGGGTTGCTCGGGTGCGCCGAAACCGCGCTTCCGGAGGTGACCGGCCGGCTCACCCACGTCGGTGCCGACGGGGAGGAGGAGAGCGTGGCACCGCACACCTATGACAGCGCGTGGGCCGCTCTGGTGTACCTCGCGCTGCCGGAGGGCTGGTTCCCCGCCGGGATCGGGTTCTACCGCCCCGAGGACGCCGCCGGCGGGAACCCCCGGGCGGAGGCCTGGGAGGAGACCGCGTACGTGCCGCTGACCTTCAATCGGATGGTTCTGTTCCACGGGGCGGTGGCCCACCGGTACACCGTCCGCAGCATCGAATGCGGCCCGGTGGACGACCGGATGGCCCAGTTGTTCCTCTTCGACGAGCCGGAAGGAGGGCGGTAGCAGTGTCCAGCAAGGTCATCGTCGTCGACGACTTCTACGCCAAACCCGAAGCGGTCAGGGCCAAGGCGCTCAGCTCCCGCTTCGGCAGGATCGAGCCGTCCGAGTACCCCGGCTTCGTCAGCCGGCTGGTCATCGAGTCGCGCTCGTTGGAGCAGGTGTTCACCGGGCTCATCGGCGCCGAGCTCAAAGTCGAACGAGGCCGGTTCACCTGGGGCGGTTTCCGCTACATCACCGAGAAGTCCGGGCAGTCGGCGGTCGTGCACGCCGATACGGCCGTCGACTGGGCGGGGATGGTCTACCTCACGCCGGACGCCCCGATGAGTGCGGGCACCGCGTTCTTCCGCCACCGGCCGACCGGCCTGTCCTCGCCGCCGACGGACCGCGAGGCGCGCGCCCTGGGCTACGCGGATGCCCGGGAGTTCGACGACCGGGTCATCCGTCCGGACAGGGCCGACCCGTCGCGGTGGGAGCAGATAGCCCGGATCGGCCCGGTCTACAACCGGCTCATCCTGTTCCGGGGATGCAAGCACTACCACGCGCCGATGGGCGGCTTCGGCGACAGCCCGGAGACGGCGCGGCTGACGCACATGTTCTTCGTCAACGAGCTGCCGCCGGTGGGCGCGGTCGCGCACGAGGTGACGGCGGCATGAGGGTGTCACCGTTGGATGCGGAGCCGGTGTCCACAGCACCGCAGAAACGCCTCATCGACCTCGCCGTGCACGCCTGCGCTCCGGACGCCGAGGTACGGGACTTCTTCTTCGTCCCCGTCGATCCCGTGGTCCTGGCCGTGCGCGGGGCGTCAGCCGTGGTACGCGAGGCGCTGGACAGCGGTCGCACCGCGCAGGCAGCGGCGGACGCGGCCCGTATCGCAGGCACCCTTCAGACCCTTGTGCTGGTCCAGCAGTCGGACACCGGGCCGTGCAGAAGCTGGGTCGTCGACGGGTGGCGCCTGCTGCGAGCCGGCGCGGCAGGGGCGGATCTGCGCGGCGCACCGCTGCGGGGTGCCGCGTTGCAGGCCGCCCGACTGGGCTCGGCCGACCTGTCCGAGGCCGACCTCGCCGGCGCCGACCTGACCAAGGCCGACCTTTCCCACGCGAATCTGACCGGCGCCGACTTGACGGCGGCCTGCCTGTTCAGCGCCAGCCTCCGGGAGGCCGACCTGACCGAGAGCGCGCTGTGCCGCGCCGACCTCCGCCACGCTGACCTGCGGCGCTCGACGTGCGTCCGCACCGCGCTGCGCGGCGCCGATCTGCTGGACGCCTTCCTCGGCGACCTCGACGTGTCGGCGGCCTTCACCGCGGGCGTCGACGTCGACCGGGCCGACTTCCTCAACGGCAAGGTGGTGCCGGAACGATGACCCGCCGCCCAGCCCAGCCGCAGCACGGAGGTGCGCATGACGACCATCACCACCCGCCGGCCGAGTTACCGCGGCAACCTGCTGGCCATCGCGGCGGACCTGGCCGCAGGCGTCCGCCGTCTGCGCCTGCTGCTCGAGCAGGCCGGCGAACCGGCCGGGCACGGCGGCCGGGTGCCGAGCGTCGAGCACCTGCGCGAGATCGTCGTGATCTACACCAACGCCTCCACGACCTTCGCCTACCTGGAAGGCAACCAGCGGTACGAGGACTACCAGCACCTCCTGGACTGGTACGCGGCCTACTTCCATGACCGGGACCTGAGCGCCGCAACCGAGAAGGCCTTCGCGGCGGCCGGTCCTTTCACGGAGCGGGAAGACGAGGAGCTGCGCCTGAGGTGGCTGGCATGGTTCGTCGAGCTGCGGCAGGCGCCGGAGGCGGTGCGGCGGCGCCACGCCGGACTCGGGGCGGAGATGCGGGCGGTCCTGCGGCGTATGGACACCCGGCAAGGTGAGTTCCTGCGGCGCCTCGGGATCAGCGCCACTGGAGCGAGCCCGTCGGTGACGCTGGCTCAGGCGGCCAGCCGAATCGGGGATTCCCGAACCAGGACCAAGCTCACCACGGCTTGGCGGCGGCACTCCGAGCCGGACGTCGTCGCGCTGACCCGGGTTCTCGACGAGGCTGTCGACGTGCGCCGAAGCGCTGTCGGCGCGGGGGAGGACGGGTACCCCACCGTACTGGCGCACACCTTTCAGAGGTGTTCCGTCCCCCCTGCCGAAGCCAGGTCGTTCCTGCGGGAGTTCATGATGCGGGCCCGGGACCGCCAGCGTGAGTTGGAGTCCGCGATCCGAGCGGCGACCGGGTGCACGGAACGCCCGTTGGACCACTTCGGGCGCTATCTGCGGATGCGTGTGCAGGGAGGCGGTGCGCCGGCGTTCCGGCTGGAGGCGTGCTTGGAGCTGCTGGGCACGCTGGCCCGGCGAGTGCTGGGTGTCCAGCTCACCGCAGCCCGGGAGCAGGCCGCGCACGCCCTGACCTTCCGGGTGGACCGCGGAGGCGAGGAGCTGGGAAGCATCGACTTCGACCTGCTGCGCCCCGGCGCACCGAGCCCCCCTCCGACCCCGGGCCCGCGGAGCGCCGGGAGCGGGACGTCGGGGCCGGCCAAGGCGAAGGCGCACGTGCTGTGCCGGGTGCACCCCGAGGCCGGCTCAGGCGCCGGGGGCGGGAGCGGCGGCCGCGTCAGCTTCGCCGCCGCGGAGGTGATCTTTCACGAGTTCGGCCACGCCCTCAGTCATCTGCTGCCCTCCCACCGGTTGCCGAGCGAGTCAGGCGTCGGGCATCTGCCCCTGGAACGCCTGGAATGCGCCAGCACCTGGTGGGAGCGCTGGCTGTACCATCCGGACGCCGACGGCGCACTGTGCCCGGCGGGCGAGGCGCTCCAGACCCTGGCCCGTGCCCGGCAGCTAAGAGCGCTGGAGACCTGGAGCACCACGCTGCAGTGCGCCGTGGCCGCCGCGGTCGACATGGAGGTGCACGGCAGTTCGACGGGCGGCCACCGAGAGGCCTATGAACGCCTCAGCCGGGAGTTCTCGCTCGAAGACCACTGCGTCTTCGAGGACCTTCCTGGCTACTTCACCCACCTGACGTGGCAGGCCGCCCCCGGTGCGGGATTCCTCTACCTATGGGGGGCCGCCAGCAGCGCCGAGGCCTTCCAGCGGTACCAGCAGGTCGGACTCGCCGACCTTCCCGCGCCGGGGCCGCCGGACGAGCTCAGCCGACTGTGGCTCGACCCGAACCTCCGCAGCCCGCGGCCCGGGGTCGAGCCGTACTTCGCGTTTCTCCGCACCGCCGTTGCGGACGGCCCCATGGAGGTGGTTCACCCGTGAACAGGAAAAAGGGCATTGTCATCGGCGCCAGCCACGGGTGGGGCGCCTACCTCGCGGGCCGGCTCGCCGAGGAGGGCTGGGAGGTCACCGCGGTAGGGCGGCGGCCGAAACCCGACCTTCCCGACAGCGGTGCGCTGCGCTACCTGCAAGCCGACCTGGCGACCGCGGACGGCTACCAGGCCGTGGAGGACGAACTCCGGGAGCAGGCCCCCGCGCTGGTCGTCTACAACGCGGTCACCTACGGCCCGCGCGACGCGCAACTGCCGCCGCTGGAGGACCTGGAGGCGACCTTCAAGATCAACGCGCTGGTGCCCTACCACCTCCTGCTCAACCACGTGAACCAGGAGTCCTCGGCGGAGTTCTGCACCTATGTGGTCACGAACTCGGACTCGATCTACCACGCCAACAAGTACTCGGGGATCTACGCCGCAAGCAAAGCAGCCCTGCGGGTGCTGACCGCGGCGCTGGCCAGTGCCTGCCAGTCCCACCGCGCCGCCGCCGCCACCCTGGTGCTCGGACCCCTGGCCGACAAGGAGAACTTCGAGAAGTTGCAGGAGGTGGCTGATCGCACGGGAGCGGACATCAGCGTGGTCACGCGCCGGTATCTGGCCAGGTCGAACCAGGCATACGTGATCAACTCGTTCCTGTCCTACGAGTCCTGCGTGAAGAGCGTGCTGACGATCGCGGACCTGGGCCGGGACGCCAACGGAATGCTGTGCAAGGTGGACGGCGGCTCGTCCGGGTCGCTGACGTGACGGCCGAGGCGAACATCCGCGAACAGGAGGCGGAATGACTGCGTATAAGCCGCTGTGGCCGCTGCTGACACCTCCCGATCAGCAGGGGCGCGAGGACCTCTGCGCAAAGTCCGCGCGCGGCGTACGGGTGACGCTGGCCGACGGTCGCGAACTGCTCTGCGCCACCAGTGGACTGTGGAACTCCAACCTCGGATACGGCAACCCGGCCGTGGCCCAGGCGGTCGCCGACGCACTGCGCGAGGCTTCCTACCTCAGCGCCTGGAACGCCGAGAACGTCCAGGCGCGTCAGGCCGCCGCCGAGTTGGTCGAGCTCGCCGGAGCCGACCACTACGGCCGGGTGCTGTTCTCGACATCCGGCGGCGCAGCGAACGACCTGACGATCAAACTGGTGCGCCAGTACCAGGTCCTGCGGGGCAAGGCCGACCGGCGCGGGATCCTCGCTCTGCGCAACGCCTTCCACGGGCTGACGTTCGGGGCGGCGGCACTCACCGACGCAAACCTCGGGCAGCAACTGTACGGGGTGGACCGCCGCCTGGTCGGACACGTGCCGGCGAACGACGGGGCCCGACTCCAGGCGGCGCTGGAGCGCTACGAGGGACGGATCGCCGCGCTGTTCGTCGAACCCGTCCTCGGCTCCGGATGCGTCCCCCTCACCGAGGAGTTCGTCGCCGACATCCTGCGGCTGCGCAGGGAGTACGGGTTCGTGCTGGTCGCCGACGAAGTGTCCACCGGCTTCGGCCGCACCGGAAACACGGTGTTCGCCAGTGACCGCTGGCCCGAGCCGCCCGACGTACTCGTCACCGCGAAGGCGCTGACGAACGGCACGCTCGCGGCGTCCGCGGCCATCGTCTCGCGCGAGATAGCCGAGGCGTTCCTGGCGCCCGACGTGCTGCTGGGCCACGCCGAGACACAAGCCGGCACGCCGGCGGTGGGCGCGGCGATCAGCGCGACGGTGGCGGAGCTGCGCCGACTGGACACCCCCGCGCTCAGCGAGAAGGCCGGCCGGCGTTTCGGGAGTGAACTGGCCGCGCTGGCAACCGAGCAGCCCGCCATCGCCTCGGTCACCGGCAGGGGCTGCATGTGGGCGCTGCACCTCAGCGCGCCGGGCGGCGCTGCGCCGATGGCGCAGGCGGAGGTGTCCGAGCTGGTCCGGGCGGTCCGGGAGGCCGGGGCGATCGTGCACCCCGGTCCGCACTGCCTCCAGCTCATCCCCGCCCTCGTGTACACGGACGCGGAGATCGAGGAGTTGCTGGCGATCCTCCGAAGGGGTTTCGACAACCACCTGGCGACGGGCGGCCAGCGATGACGGCGGCCTACGACATCGTCATCGTCGGCAACGGCATTCTCGGGACCGCGAGCGCACTCGAACTCCTCAAGGCCGACCCGGCGCTGCGCGTCGCGGTCGTCGGCCCGGCAGACCGTGCGGGCGGCGCCTCAGCGGCCGCTGGGGCGATGCTGAGCTGCTTCGGTGAGGTGACCCACCGGACGCTGGCGAGTGAGCCCGGCCGCACCAAGTTGGAGCTGTCGCTCCGAGCACTGGAGGACTGGCCCGCCTGGCTCGGCGAGCTCAACGACGACTTCCCCGACGAGCGGCAGCTCACCATCCGCGAAGGCAGCTATGTCCTGTTGAATAGCTGCGGCGGCCGGCTCGACAGCCTCAACTACCGAGCGATTGTCGATGCGGCGCGCTGCTACGGCCGCAAGTTCGAGGTCCTGCCGCTGGGCGAGGTCCCGAACCTGGACCCGGCGGTGAACGCCCGGCCGTTGGAGGCGGTGCACCTCCCCCAGGAGGGTTCCCTCGACGCCCGTGCCCTCCTCGACCGCGCCACCGAGGCAGCCAGGCGGCGCGGCGTCACCGTTCACGACGACAGCGTCGTCGGCTGGCAGCAGCAAGGCGGACGCGCCCAGGGCGTCGTGCTGCGGTCGGGGGAGAGGCTCAGCGGCGGTCGCTTCCTGGTCGCCGCCGGAGCCTTCACCCCCGCGCTCGTCGAGGACCTGACGGACCCGGCGGTCCCGCTGATGCCCATCCTCGCCGGCGTGGGGGTGGCCGTCACCTGTGAGGCGACCTCATCGGGGCTGCGGCACGTGGTCCGCACGCCGAACCGGTCGGGTGGCTGCGGGCTGCACCTGGTGCCGGGCGGCGACACGGTGTACATCGGCGCGACGAACGACGTGCTGCTCAAGCCCGGCGCCTGGTCGAGCCTGGGCATGGCGCACTTCCTGGCCGGCGGGGCGATGGAGCAGTTCGACCGGCGGCTGTTCGGCAGTCCGGTCACCGCGTGGCACGCGGGCAACCGGCCGTTGCCCCTGGACGGCTACCCCGTTGTCGGACAACTGTGGCAGGACAACGTCTGGGTGCTGTCCGGCACCTACCGCGACGGCTTCCATTGCGCGCCGGTCCTCGCGCGCCACGCAGCAGACCTGGTGCGCGGCGGTTCCGGCGTGCTCGGCCATGAGCTGTTCGCTCCGCTGCGGCCACCGCTGCGCACCCTGAGCCGGGAGCAGGCGGTCGACGAGATGGTGCTGCACTGCGTCTCGCAGTTCTACCAGTACTCCCCGCGCCTGGCTCCCTGGATGAGGGTCACCGAGGGAATCGAGGGGCAGGTGCGCAGGAGAACCGAGGCGACCTACCGCGAGCTGGACAGCGAGGTCGGCCTGGCACCGGAGCTGCTGGAGCTGCTCAACTGGGGGAAGGGGCGGAAGCAGGCCCTCGCGGCGTTCCGCCGTTATCTCGCTGCCTCGGCATGACGGCAGCGGGAGCTGCCGCGACCGGCCGAAGCGGACGGCGGACGGAGGACGCCCTGAGGCGTCTGAACAGGATGTCCGGTAGAGAGCATGAATCTGCGGATGGCGCATCGACGCGACAAGGGGGGAAGTGTGAAGAAGAAGCTGGGGATAATCATATGCGCGCATGACGGGATATCCAGTGTCTACGGAGGCGTCGGTGCGGCCACCGACGCCTACTTCGAGAGCATCGATCGGCTGAAGCGCGAGCTCCACGCGGAGTACGAGATCCGCGTGTGGGCCATCACGCCCCGGATCGCCGACTCGAACGCCGGCTTCAGCCGTGAGCAGCTCCAGAAAGTTCGTCGCATCTGCCAAGGAACCGGAGGTGATGTTCTCGAATGCTGCCACGTCTCGGACGGTGTCGATCAGTATGGGGACGCCAGAAACTGGGCCGTGACTTCGCCGACTGCGGCGCTGCTCGCCTATCAGGCGCTCAAGGAATACAGACCTGCGGACGCTGTTGTCATCGCGGAATGCACTCCGTTCGCGAAAACGCCGGCCATCCTCCGGCGGCACGTGGACTTCGATATCAATATTCGCGCAGTGTGGATGCCCCATTCCACCACGTTGATTGAAGAGCGCGGAAGATACAGTGCCGCCAGACTGAATTTCGAGCTGAACGCGGTCAGGAGCATCAATGCAGCCCCTGGACTGTTTGTCGGTTATATCGGCCCCTACATGCGCGACCACCTCGAACGTGATTACGGTGTCCTGCCGGAAAAATTGACCCCCATGCTCAACGGGATCACGAGGAAGGCGGTCCCCGTCCATCCGCAGGACGACATACGCGGCGCCTTGCTGCGGAGATCGATCCCCACGGACAAGCCAATCATTTTCTCTTTCGGTCGAGGGATGCCGTACAAGGGCTTCGACATCTTCATGCGAGCCGCAAGAGATCTGGAAGAACTGGACTGCCACTTCGTCCTTCAGGCTGCCGTACCGTCAATGGATTACCCTATCGTGGCGGACCTCAAAAAATTGCAACACCCAAACATCACTCTGCTGTTCGACCTTGATTTCGTCCTGCCGAGACAGATGATGCAGTGGGACAGGACCGAACTGGTGGCCGTGCTGTCGCGGGTCGATGCCCAATCCTTGGTACCGATGGAGGTTCGCTCGTACGGCAAGGCGCTCGTCCTGGTCTCCAACAGAGACGGATTGCCCCAACAGGTCCACAACGGGCAGGACGGATTCGTCACGGACCTGCGGGTCGACGAGGTGGCCCGAACGATGCGGGAGATCCTGCACCTACCCCGAGCGCGCAAGGCCGAGATCGCGGCTGCCGGCGCCCGCTTGGTGCAGAGGGAGTACGACATGTCGAAGAACTTCACTGCCGCGATCGTGCAGCTTCTGGGACGCGGCGCGGGGGCACACCGCCCGACAGGAGGTCAGGCGGACTCCGCCACCTGACCACGTGTGACCCCGTGGCCCTGGTGTCGGGACACGGCGGTCGGCGGTGACCGCGGCTGGCTGGCATCTGCGACGCCCTCCATCCTGATCGCGGTGACCTCGAGCCGTACCTCTGCTGCCCGGTGCAGGAGCTGGAGGCGCGCCGTGTGCCGGCGCAACGTCCCCCAGGCCGTCGTAGACCCGCTGATCCGGCGCACAGGGCCTGGGCCTTCGCTCGGCGCTGCCGCCCCCGTGCCTCGCCGGCTCCTCAGTGCCCGCTGCTCTCGTAGTACCTGGACTGCCGGACCCAGAACCGGTACGCCGCACACATCAGCAGCACACCCGCAGCCGGCGCGCCCCAGCCGAGCCAGATGGGAACCGCCAGCTCCTCCTCCCGGTTGAGCAGCATCGTCGCCGGCAGGTAGGCGACGAAGGCGAGCGGGAAGAGGAAGGTCAGCCCGAAGCTGGCAGCCGACCCGAAGATTTTCAGGGGATAATGCCCGAAGTCGTTGAAGACCGTGTCGATGGTGAGCCTGATCGGCATGGTCTTCTTCATCGTGAACGCCAGTGCGGAAGCGGCGAGCTGTAGCGCCCCCTCCACCAGCGCACCCCCGATGACCGCCAGTACCAGATAGCCGGTGGCCGCTGGCGACCAGTCGACCGGAGCCCGGCTTGAGGCGAGGGCCAGCAGGGCCACGCCTCCGATGAGGTCGCCGAGCGCGGTCAGGCGCAGCCGGCGGCCCAGCAGTTGGACGAGCGGCGGGGCGGGCCGCACCAGATAGCGGTCGTACTCGCCCCCGACGATCACCTCGTCGACGTAGATGAGCTGGTTCCCCGGCGCGACCCACAGCGAGTGGGCCATCAGGCGCATGCCGTAGAGGAAAGCGATCTCGTCGAGCCCCCAGCCGCCGATCGTCCCGAAGCGCTCAAGCACGGCCCAGAGGAAGGCGAGCCCGACACCCTGGTAGAACAGTCCACCCACGATGTTGATCAACAGGTTGCTGCGGTACTGGAACTCGGCACTGAAGGCCGCGGCGACGAGCAGTCGGTAGGTGCGAAGCCAGCGCATCGCCGACCTCAGCCGCCCTGCACCAGCACGCGGTGCCGCGCCCGGGCCCAGACCCCGGCCGTGATCGCGCTCAGCGCTGCGGCCCAGAAGAGCTGCACCCCGAGAGCCGCGCCGACCCCGGCGCCCTCGATCCGGCCCAGATAGACAGCCGCGGGGATATAGCTGGTCGCCTGGAAAGGCAGCGCCTGGGCCACGACTTTGACCGGGCCCGGCATGAACCACAGCGGCACCAGAGCACCCGAGAAGAACTGGGCGACAAAGCGGTAGATCATGCGCATGCCACTGATTTCCAGCGTCCAGAAGGCCACCATGCCCAGCAGCATGAACAGCAACTGGTTCACCACCAGCGCACCCGCCAGCGTCACCGGGTAGGCAACCGCGGCCACCGCCGAGGCCGGGGCTTCGGCCGTCCCGATGAGCAACGCGAACGGCAGCGCGATGAGCAGTGCCGGGACCGAGGCCGACGCCCGGCCGAGCTGTCCGGCCAGCATCTGGGACGGGAATCCGACCGGACGCAGCAGATCCACCGCGACTTTTCCGTCCCGCACGCGCTGCTCGATCGGTGAGAGCTGCCACGGGTTGAACAGGGTGTACTGGATCGTGGCCAGCGTCGCGTACGCCGTCATCGTCCGGATCCCGACGCCGCCGACCTCTCCGCGGTCGCCGTAGAGGGCCGCCCACACCACCCGCAGCAGATAGATCTGTAGCAGCATCATCACGAACACTGACAAGTACGCCGAGCGATACGCGAGCGCGACCTTGAACTCCATGCGGGCGAAGGCAAGACACCGCGCAAGGCGTCGACTCATCCGCGTTCCTGGTAGATCCGGTGGATGACGCCCTCCAACTCGGGCTCCACGATGGCCAGGTCCGTCACCTCGCAGCGGGCCAGCACCGCGGCGATCAGCTCTGCTGGCTTGGTGCGCGCCGGGTCGAACCGCAACCACACCCGCCCTTCCTCACGCTTGACGACCTCGGCGTCGTCGACCTCGACCAGCCCTTGTGTCTCCACGACCAGCTCTCGGTAGGGTGCGTACCGGGCCTTGAGCTCCGGCACGCCGCCGTCGTAGACGACCTTGCCGCGGTCGATCATCACGATGCGCTCGCAGAGTTGCTCGACGTCGTCGAGATCGTGCGTGGTGAGGATGACGGTCGTGCCCGAGGTGCGGTTGAGCTCGGCGACGAAGCGGCGGATGCGGTCTTTGGCGACGACGTCGAGGCCTACGGTCGGCTCGTCGAGGTAGAGGATCCGCGGGGCGTAGAGCATCGCGGCGGCCAGATCGCCGCGCATCCGCTGGCCGAGCGAGAGTTGGCGCACCGGGGTGTCGAGGAAGGGGCCGAGGTCCAGCAGCTCGGTGAACCGGTCCAGTTGGGCGGCGTACCGGGCCTGCGGCATGTCGTAGAGCTTGCTGATCAGCACGAGCGACTCGCGCAGCGGAAGATCCCACCAAAGCTGGCTGCGCTGGCCGAAGACCACGCCGATCTGCTTGGCGTTGCGCTCCCGTGCCTGCCACGGCGTCACCCCGGCCACCGTCACCCGGCCCGAGGTCGGCACCAGGATGCCGGTGAGCATCTTGACGGTCGTGGACTTCCCGGCTCCGTTGGGCCCCAGGTAGCCGACCACCTCGCCGGCTTCGACACTGAAGCTGACGCCGTCCACCGCCCGCTGCACCGTCTGTTGGCGTGTGAACAGGCTCCGCAAACCCGCGAACGCCCCGTCCGGCACCTTTGGCCTGCGGAACTCCTTGACGAGATCCTCCACCTCGATAAGAGCGTCTCGTGGCAATGTTGTATTCAATCCTTCGAGGTCCGTCACTCCGGCTGCACGTGGCGGTGCTACGTAACCAGGGCCGGATTGCCCTGGTAGCAGGTTCGGACAAGACCGTATCCCGTACGTTCGCCCAACACCACGTCGATGACCGGATATTCGGGCAGGGCAACGGGAAAGTGCCTCCTCCATCACCGGCCGGCCAGTTCCAGTGGCCGGGTTTCGGCCCGGACGCTGGAGGTTCGCCTGATCGAGACAATGCCGGACAGCCGGATCGGTCCCATGCCCGGGTTCCTGGAACCCGCCATGTCCCGGGTTCCCCGGTTGCCGATGTGAGCCTGTGAGGGGTCCTCGCGCCGCACGGCATCGCATACCCACTGGATCTTGTTTTCGATGCCCCACTGGCCACGTGTCCAGCCAGGATCCCGGCCGCGCCGCCCCACTGCGGCGTCAGGTGGTGCCCCCGTGAACAACCCACATGGCCGGCCTCCTGTAGCACCGTCCGACCGCCGGGCCGGTCCGCACACGGCCTGCCGGGCGGCGGCTGATTGTCCTTGGCCTGCGGCACGCACTGGGCGTCCGTGTCCTCAACGGGATAAGCCGCGGTGGCCTCCTAGGGCCTGACGTGAAATCCCCGTCTGCCCTGCGACGCCTGGCATGCCGAGGGCACGCACCGGACGCGGCGGGGCCGCCCTTCGGGTGACGACGCGGATTCGACGACAGGCCCTACAGGTGCCGTGTCGCGATGACCGTGGGAGCCACTGAGCTCCGATTTTCTTGATCAATGTCGTCGAGAAGTGATGTCAGCGGGCGCGCGGGCGACAACGGCGTAGCTCGGGGGCCGGCCTGCCGGTCACGAGTTCGTCTGCGATGAGCCGTCCGGCGGTGGGCGCCAGGGTCATGGCGGAGTGCATGACGGCGACGTAGACGGATCGGTCGTGTGTCGCGTATCCGATGACGGGTCCGTGAGCGGGCATTGGGCGTTTGCCGGTGCGGTAGCCCAGCAAGCGGCACTGATCGCTTCCTCGGAAGGCCGTTTTCAGGTGCCGGAGCGCGTCTTGAGCGGCCTTCTCCAATGATGCCGCTGTGCCTTCAGCGTGCGGCACGACCAGCAAGAGGTCGCCGTCCCGTACCTCTCGGACCTCGAAATCACGCCTGGCCACGATGGTCTTGACCAGGCCAGGCGGTGCTGCCACCCGTGCGAGGGTGGCCGGGGAGGCGGCAATGGCCAGGTCGGCCGACAGCGGCTCGCAGAGCTTGGGGACCCGCGTTCCGGCAGCGAGTACGACGGTTGCGGCGGCGTGGGGTCCGGTCGAGGTCAGCACTCCCTCGACGCGTCCGTTGGTCACCTGCAAGGAGGTGACCGCGGTGTTGTGGAGCACGGTCGCTCCATGGGCGCCGGCGGCTGCCGCGAGTGCGCGGGTCATGGCCGTTGGGTCGACGCCTGCGTCGCTCGGGGTGTGGATGGCCTGGTCGGGTGGGTGTCGGAGGTTGGGCTCCAAGGCTGCGATGTCACTTCGTCCGATGCGCAACTGGCCCGGCCCCGGCCGTGAGTCCTGCACCGGTGTGTCGGTCCAGGACAGCGAGCCGGTGCGGCGGACGGTGACCTGGGGCAGTTCGTTCTCCAGGCGCCGGTAGTCCGCCAGGACGTGTTCGCGAAGGTCTTGAGCTCCGCCGGGCCAGTGGCCTCCCGAGCCGCGGACCCAGGCGAAGGAGTCTCCGGTGACCCCGGTGGCCGGTGCAGGTCCTTGCTCGAGCAGGGTGACCGGGACGCCCCGACGTGCCAAGTGGTAGGCCACAGAGGCGCCGACGATTCCCGCACCGACAACGACAACGGCTGACATGAGGTCCTTTTCGATAGGTCAACGGCCGTTCAGGCTGTGGCTGCCGCCCCGTAGAGACACAGCCCGGTTAGCTGCTGGTGTCACGCAACGGCATTGCTGCGACTCATCGTGTCCGGACTGGCTTCGGCTCGTTCGGCCCGTTCGGCCCGGGCTCTGGTGTGGGCGAGGCGGCAGGTGTCCGACACACTCAGGCTGTCAGGCTGCCTAGCTGGTCGCTCTGGACATTGGTGGCTCGGAAACGCTCGAGACTCGTCGTGGATCACCTCGTGCCGAAGGTAGTAGTGCAGCATGCCCATGAAGCGGTTGAACAGATCGCGCTGGGCTGAGATGTGGCGGTCTCCGGCTTTTTCGCTCCGGTCGGCACAACCAGATGTTGTCACGAGGGCCCGGTGGAGTTCTTCGGCGTCGGGCAGTCCCGCTTCATCCCGTGGAAGCGCCGCCTGCAAGCATCTGCCTGGTGGATGCGCTCAAGCGTCCCGACCGGGGCGGCCGGTGGATGCAGGTGCCCACCCGAACCCGGCCAAGGCCGCAGACGGCAAGCGCGGCTGTGCCGCCTGGAGTCGGACCGGTCACCGCTCCGGTGGTGCAGCGGATCTTCCCCGAGGGCCTGGCCGGATTCGGGATCTCCACCATTCCCGCGGCGGCTGACCGCCGACGGCATCCCGTGCCCGTCTGCCCACGACCCCGGACGCAGAGGACGCCGTCTTGGAGCCGCTGGACGCATGGCCGGCCGACGCTTGCGCCCCGCACCGTATCGAGCACTCCCTGACCGCCTTGGAAGCCGAGGCCGATCCCGGCCTGCACCTGTCCTACGATCATGAAAAACAGACGGTGCTGGCCGAGACCCGGCCAGCACCGTCCGCTTGTGACTACTGAATGTGTCCGAGGGGGGACTTGAACCCCCACGCCCGATAAAGGGCACTAGCACCTCAAGCTAGCGCGTCTGCCATTCCGCCACCCGGACCTGGGTTGTGGGTGTGGGGCGCCGTGGCCCCGCACCGGGCTCAACGATAGCAAAGAATCCGGGGGCGCTGATCACGCCGGTCAGGGGGTGGGCCTTGGGTGCGGGGGGTGGGCGCGGGAGGATGGCGGTGATGGTTCGGGTGGATATTCGAGGAGGCAGCGTGAGTGAGCCGAGCCCGGTACCGGTGACCGGTGAGGACGAGGTCGTCGACCTGTGCCGTGAGCTGATCAGGATCGACACCAGCAATTACGGGGACGGGTCGGGGCCGGGGGAGCGGGCCGCCGCCGAGTACGTCGCCGAGAAGCTCGCCGAGGTCGGGCTCGAGCCGCGGATCTTCGAGTCGGACCGGGGGCGGGCCTCCACCGTGGTGCGGATCGAGGGGGAGGACTCCTCGCGGCCCGCGCTGCTCATCCACGGCCACACCGACGTGGTGCCGGCCAACGCCGCGGACTGGACCCACCACCCGTTCAGCGGCGAGGTCGCCGACGGGTGCGTGTGGGGCCGGGGCGCGGTGGACATGAAGGACATGGACGCCATGGTGCTCGCCGTCGTCCGCGACCGGATGCGCGCGGGGCGCCGCCCGCCGCGGGACGTGGTGCTGGCCTTCCTCGCGGACGAGGAGGCGGGCGGCAAGCTGGGGGCGCGGTTCCTGGTGGACCGGCACCCCGAGCTGTTCGAGGGCGTCACCGAGGCGATCGGCGAGGTCGGCGGGTTTTCGTTCACGGTCAACGACGAGCTGCGCCTGTATCTGGTGGAGACGGCCGAGAAGGGCATGCACTGGATGCGGCTCACGGTCGAGGGGACGGCCGGGCACGGCTCGATGACCAACGACGACAACGCGATCACCGAGCTGTGCGAGGCCGTCGCGCGGCTGGGCTGGCACAAGTTCCCGGTGCGGGTGACCAAGACGGTGCGCGCGTTCCTCGACGAGCTGTCCGACGCGCTCGGCGTCGAGCTGGACCCGGAGGACATGGAGGAGACCCTCGCGCGGCTGGGCGGCATCGCCAAGATCATCGGGGCGACGCTGCGCAACACCGTGCAGCCGACCATGCTGGGCGCCGGGTACAAGGTCAACGTGATCCCCGGTGAGGCCACCGCGCACGTGGACGCCCGCTTCCTGCCCGGGTTCGAGGAGGAGTTCCTGGCGGACATCGACCGGATCCTCGGCCCCCGGGTGCGCCGGGAGGACGTGCACGCGGACAAGGCGCTGGAGACCGGGTTCGACGGGGCGCTGGTGGAGGCCATGCAGGCCGCGCTGAAGGCCGAGGACCCGATCGCGCGCGCCGTGCCGTACTGCCTGTCGGGCGGCACCGACGCCAAGCAGTTCGACGACCTCGGGATCCGCTGCTTCGGGTTCGCGCCGCTGAAGCTGCCGCCGGAGCTGGACTTCGCCGGCATGTTCCACGGCGTGGACGAGCGGGTGCCGGTGGACGGCCTGAAGTTCGGGGTGCGGGTGCTGGACAGGTTCCTGGACCAGTGCTGAGCGCGCGCTTTCCGGACGAGGGCCGAGCGGGTCGGGAACCGGGGAAACCGGTGACCGGATTCGGTCAGGTGTGCGGAAGTGACTGGGGCGAGTGAAGCTTTCTATAAGCTCGTAGCTCTATTACTCCTTTCTCGTTGGGGTCTGTGCGGTCCGGGCATGTGATCGCATGGTCGTCAAGGAGGAAGAAGTGATGAAGAAGGTCGTCGCCGCCGCGGCGCTCACCGGTGGACTGGTCCTCGCGGGCTCGGGCGTGGCCGCGGCCGACGCGGGGGGTCACGCCGCCGCCGTGGGCAGCCCCGGGATCCTGTCCGGGAACGCCGTCACCGTGCCCGTGCACCTCGACGTGAAGCCCTGCGACACCACCGTCAACGTCATCGCCCTGCTGAACCCGACCTTCAACGGCGGGTGCGTCTACAAGAAGGGGCACCACGGGCACGGGAGCTGAACCCGGCCCACTCCCGCGGGGAGGTGGGGGAGCGTGCGGCCCCGGAGTGCTTCGGCGCTCCGGGGCTTTCCCGTGGAAGGGGAAGGGGAAGGGGAAGGGGAGGGGTAGGGGGAAGGAGGGGCCGATGGGGGGCGGGATTTCGTGTGACGGTCTGGATATCGGCTGGGCCGGTCATGGACTGGGCTGATCGTGGGACGGAATGGGCGGCGGGAGTGAAAGGCGGGCGGGAAAATCGTGGAAATTGACCGCTCAACGGGTGAAACCCGCTACGGCCATAACCGCTTCGCCTCCCGAGCGTTGTCTTCCACGCGGGCACACGTTCCGCGAGTATTCCGGAAGGCAGGAAATCAATGCGACAGGTCGCCAAGAGGGGCCTGGCCACGGCCGTGGCCACGGGGGGCATGCTGGCCGCCGCAGCGGGCCATGCGCACGCCGACGGCGAGGCGAACGCCTCGGTGAAGGGCTCCCCCGGGGTCCTGTCAGGCAACGCGATCCAGGTTCCCGTGAACATTCCGGTCAATCTGTGCGGGAACACCGTCAACGTCATCGCCGCGCTGAACCCCGCCTTCGGCAACACGTGCGTCAACAGCCAGGACAAGACGGCGCGGAGCCGGCACCAGCAGCACCACCACCGCCTGGTGCACCACCGCCACACCTCGGTGGACAACGGCCGGCCGGCCCCCAGCCGCCCCCTGCCGGACCGGCCCGAGGCCGACCCCAGCCCGTCGCGGCCGGGCGACCCCGGCCGGCCGGGCAGCCCCGCCAAGCCCCGCCCCGAGTCGCCCCGCCCCGGCGGCGACCAGGGCAAGCCGGAGCGCCCGCACGACCCGGGCAAGCCGCACCACCCCGGCAAGCCGGGCAAGCCCGCGAAGCCGGGGAAGCCGGGCGATCCCGCCAAGCCGGGGAATCCGGGGAAGCCGGGCGACCCCGCCAAGCCCGCGAAGCCCGGCAAGCCCGACGGTGACCGGCCGGCCGACGAGGGCCAGCGCAACCCCGAAGGCCCCGGCAGGCCCGGCGAGGTGCGCATCGGCATGCCCGGCGAGTGGGAGCACGCCCCCGGCGGCCCCAAGGACCCGCGCCGCCCGTGGCCGGCCGGCCCCCAGGGCATCACGGTGCCCGAGGCCCCCGGATCCGCGCAGGGCCGCGGGGGCGAGCGCGACGGCCGCCCCGCCGCCGTGCCCGCGGACGCCCTGGCCGAGACCGGCGCCGGCGAGCTGGAGCTGACCCTGCCCGTGACCGCGGGCGCGCTGCTTGCGGGCGTCGTCCTCTACCGGAGGTTCCGCCCGGGACAGCGGTGACCCGCGCCGGGCGCACACGGGAGGGCCCGCGCGACGACGTCGTCGCGCGGGCCCTCCCGTGTCGTCGGAACGCCTCTCATGGGGGCGGCACGGGCCCCTACCAGGTGCGCACGGCGCGGATGATCCGCCGCCGCAGCCGCACTCTTCGGCTGCCGTCGGCGTACAGCCTCAGGCGGTCCAGCTCCCAGTGGCCGTACTCGGCGTGGTCGGTCAGCAACTGCCGCGCCTCGTTGCGGGACACCCCGCGCGGCACATACAGCTCTTGAAACTCGTACTCCGGCATCACATCTATTGTGCGGGCAATGCCCCGATACGGATAGCGTCTGCACCATGTCTGATGCCGCGCAACCCACCGTTGCCGAGGTACGCACCGCCGCCGCCGCGGTCAAGGCCGCGCTGGACCGCCACCTGGCCGCCGTCGAGAACAGCGGGGGCGGCGGCCACGACCCCGAAGTGTTCGCCGCCTACGACGCCCTGGCCGCCGCCGCCGTCGCCTACGACGAGCTCCTCGACGTGGTGTACGGCGAGGTCACCCCGTTCGAGGTGCCGGGCGACGGCGGGACGGAGTACACGGGCCCGGAGGAACCCGAGGCCATCAGCGTGCTGATCCGCCGCGACTACACCGTGGCCGAACCGGACCGGCTGGTCGAGCAGGCCGACCGGGTCGCCGGGCGGTCCGGTCGGTCCGACCGCGGCGAGACCGGGGCGGGCCGCTCCCTGAGTTCGGCGGTCGGCGTGCTGTTCGGCGAGTACGAACCCGACGAGATCGCCTCCCGCTGCGAGGACTTCGGCCTGGAGGAGGGCGACTCCACGCTGTGGGTCGCCGCCGCGGAGCCCGCGGAGCCGGGGGAGTGGCTGACCGCCCCGTTCGACGACGTCGATCCGCAGACGCTGATCTACCGCTTCGCGGTCAGCGCCGCCTGGGACGAGGACGAGGAGCCGGGGGTGCTCGGGCTGGAGCGGTGAGCCCGCCGCCCGGTCACCCGGCGTCCCCGGGCAGCAGCTCCCGCAGGATGGCGCGCAGCCTGGTGGTGCGGGGCCTGGCCGGAACCTCGGCCACGGCCCTGGCCAGCGCCTGCTCCACGCCGTGCACCACGGACAGGTGCCGCTCGCCCCGGCCGAACGCCGTGTACACCCACGAGCGGGTGAGCCGGGCCGCCTCGTCGCCGGGCAGCACCACCACGGCGGCGGGGCGGCGCAGCGCCACCGCTTGGTGCGCCGTCAGCGCCCAGCCGTGCCGCACCTCGCCGATCCGCTCGCGCTCCACGGTGACCCGCCGGCCCTCGCAGTCCAGGTGCAGGCCGTCCGCGTCCGCGGACACCACCGTGCCGGGCACCGCCCGCCCGGGCGCGGGCACGTGCACCACGCGGTCGCCCGGGTCGAAGCCCCCGAACCGGCCGGGGCCCGGGTTCAGCCGTGCCTTGAACGCCTCGTTGAGCACCCGGGTGCCCACCGCGCCGCCGTGCCCCGGGGTGATCACCAGGGTCTGCTCCGGCGGGACGCCGAAGGCCCGCGGCACCGAGTCCGTGACCAACTGGACGGTGCGGTGCACGGCCTCGCCCGCGTCCCGCACCGGGACGATCACGACCTCTTTGCCCGGGGCCTCGACGCTGGTGAGCTCCCCGACGCCGATCCCGGACACCAGCTCCCCCAGCGGCCCCGGGTCCGGGGTGCGGGAGGCCACGGACGGGCACGCCTTCGCCGCGACCAGGTCCGCGAACACCCGCCCCGGCCCGGCCGACCACAGCAGGCCGGGGTCGCCGCTGAGCACCAGGCGCGCCCCGTCCGGCACCGCCTCCACCAGCGTGGCCGCCTGCTCCACGTCGAGCTGCGGCGCGTCGCACACCACCAGCAGGTCCAGCGCCAGCGTGCCGTCCTCGGCCCGGCCGGGGCCCTCCTGACCGGACAGCAGCCCCGGCAGGGTGACGACGGCCTCCCGCGCCTCGCCCTCCGGCAGGGTCCGCGCCAGCCGCCGCGCGCTGTCCTCGCCCGCCGCGACCGCCCAGGCCCGCAGCCCCAGGCCCCGCGCCGCCGCGGTGAGCGCCGCGGGCTCGGCGCGGGCCGCCTCCCCGCCGGTGTGCACCACCAGGCCGCTGCCCGCCACCGCGCGCACCAGCTCGGCCGCCGACGGGGACGGCGCCCCGGCCTGCGCCGCCGCCCAGTCGGCGCCGCCCGGCTCCAGCGTGGACAGCAGCCGCACCAGCCCGTCGGCCAGGCTCTCCTCGGCGAGCGCGTACCGGTCCAGGGCGAGCAGCACCCGCACGGGCGGCTCCTCGCCCTCCTCCGCGGCTCCCCGGCGCACCTGCGCCGTGAGGTCCTCGTCCTGGAAGACCAGCACCCGCCCGTCCGTGACGGCCTCCCGCAGCGCCTCGTCCGGATCGGGCACCGAGGCCCGGGCGAGCCGCTCCCGCAGCGCCGCCGACTCCACGGCCGTGTGCCCCTCCAGCGCGGCCCGCTCCAGCAGCCACACCACCAGCGCCCGCGCCCGCCTGGGGTCGCCGGGCCCCGCCTCCCGGCCGAGCAGCGCCCCGGCGAAGGCGTCGGCCTGCTCCACCCGCACCCCGGGCAGCGCCAGCACCTGCCACGGGTCCTCGCGCAGCAGGCGGGCGGCGGCGTCGCCGAGCGCGTCCACGGCCGGTCCGGCCAGGGCCGGGGGAGCGCCGCCCTCGGCGAGCAGGGCCGTCACGGCCCGCAGCGCCTCGGCCCGGCCGGGCGCGGGGCCGGGTGGGGCCGCGGGTGCGGCGGGGGACGGGGGCTGCGGCCGGTGCGGGACGGCGCCCGCGGGTTCGGTGCTCAGAGCGTGCTCCAGTCCTGGTCGGGATAGCGGTGCACCGGTGCCGAGACGTCGTCCAGCGCCGAGCGGATCTCACCGGGAAGAGTAAGGGCCTCCACCGACAGCGCCGCCTCCAGTTGCCTGGCGTCGCGCGGCCCCAGGATCGGCGCCACCACCCCTGGCCGGTCCCGCACCCAGGCCAGCGCCACGTGCAGCGGCGTGACCGCGAGCCCGTCCGCGGCGGTGGCGACCGCGTCCACGATGCCCCGCGCCCAGTCGTCCAGGTACGGCTCGACGAACGGCGCCAGGTGCTCGGAGGCGCCCCGGGAGTCCGGCGGGGTGCCGTGCCGGTACTTGCCGGTCAGCACCCCGCGCCCCAGCGGCGACGACGGCAGCACGCCCACGCCCAGGTCGAGCGCCGCGGGCAGCACCTCCCGCTCGATGCCGCGCTGGAGCAGCGAGTACTCCATCTGGGTGCTGGCCAGGGGGGTGCGGCCGGGCGCGGCGAGCTGCCAGGTGGCGGCCTTGGCGAGCTGCCAGCCGGAGAAGTTCGACACCCCGACGTAGCGGGCCCGGCCCGAGGCCACGGCGATGTCCAGCGCGCCGAGCGTCTCCTCGGCGGGGGTGGCCGGGTCGAAGGCGTGCACCTGCCACAGGTCGACGTAGTCGGTGCCGAGCCGCTCCAGGGAGGCGTCGAGCGCGGTCAGCAGGTGCCCGCGGGAGCCGTCGAACCGCCGGTCGGGGTCGGGGACGCTGCCCGCCTTGGTGGCGAGGACCAGCTCCGCGCGGGGCACCACGCCGTCCAGGAGGCGGGAGACGAGGTACTCGGCGCCGCCGTCCGCGTACACGTCCGCGGTGTCCACCAGGTTGCCGCCCGCGTCGAGGAACACCTTCACCATCTCGGCGGCGTCGTGCTCGCCGGTGTCCCGCCCCCAGGTCAGCGTGCCCAGGCCGAGCCGGGACACGCGCAGCCCGGTGCGGCCGAGGTGCCTTCGCTCCATGTCCGCGAACCTTACTGTCCGCGGGGCGCGCGCACACGGCGCGGGCCCCGCGGTGCCGCGTTGCGGGGGACCGTCGGGACATCCCTTCGCCGCGCGCGGCGTCGGGGAGATCACCGGCGGGCCCCGTTCCCTCGCGGTGCGGCGGCGCGCTAGGGTCCCTACCACGGACATTACTGGCCAGTAGGAACGGCCGGTCCGGAACGGCACGCCCGGACGGCGGCGCCGCGCCCGCGCGGCGCGGACCACGGCCGGCCGGGGCGGCCCGAACACGACCAGCGACACACAACCAGCGACACACGACCACGGACAAGGGGTGCGCCATGCGGCTCGGCATCAACCTCGGCTACTGGGGAGCCGGGATGGACACGGACAACCTCGCGGTGGCCGAGGAGGCGGACCGGCTCGGCTACTCCGTGTGCTGGGCGGCCGAGGCGTACGGCTCGGACGCGGCGACCGTGCTGGCCTACGTCGCGGCGCGCACCGAGCGCATCGACATCGGCTCGGCGATCTTCCAGATCCCGGCCCGCACCCCCACCATGACGGCGATGACCGCGGCCACCCTGGACTCCCTGTCCGGCGGCCGGTTCCGCCTCGGCCTCGGCGTGTCGGGGCCGCAGGTCTCCGAGGGCTGGTACGGCACGAAGTTCGACCGGCCGCTGGCCCGCACCCGCGAGTACGTCGAGATCATCCGCAAGGCCATGTCCCGCGAGCGCGTGGTCCACCAGGGCACGGCGTGGACGCTGCCGCTGCCCGGCGGCCCCGGCAAGCCGCTGAAGCTCACCGTCCACCCGGTGCGCGAGCACATCCCCCTGTACATCGCCGCGATGGGCCCGAAGAACCTGGAGCAGACCGGCGAGATCGCCGACGGCGCCCTGCTGCTCTTCTACGCCCCCGAGCACGCCGAGGAGACCACCCTCGGCCCGCTGCGCGCCGGCCGCGCCAAGGCGGGGCTGACCATGGACGGGTTCGACGTGGTGCCCACCGTGCCGCTGGCCGTCGGCGACGACGTCACCGCGCTCGCCGACCAGTTCCGCCCGTACACCGCGCTGTACGTCGGCGGGATGGGCAGCCGCGAGCAGAACTTCTACAACCGGCTCGCCGCGCGCATGGGCTACGGCAAGCAGGCCGCCGAGATCCAGGACCGCTACCTGGCCGGGGACCGGGACGGGGCCGCCGCCGCGGTGCCGCACGACCTGATCGACTCCACGGCGCTGCTCGGCCCGGTGGAGCGCATCGCCGACCGGATGCGGGCGTACGCGGACGCCGGGGTGACCACGCTCACCCTCACGCCCGCCGGTTTCACCCTTCAGGAGCGGATCGCGGGCCTGCGCGCCGGGGTGGCCGCGCTGGAGCACGCCGGACTGGCCTGACCACCCCCGCGCCGCACGCGGCCGGCGGCCCGGCGGGCCCCTGCCCGCCGGGCCGCCGGCCGGCGCCCTACCGCGGCACCAGCCGCCCCAGCAGCCTGCCGAACTGCACCAGCCGCGCCACCTGCCCGGCGCCCCCGTCGTCCAGCGACTTGCTGAACCGGAACGCCTCCGGCCGGAACCGCGCCGTCGCGGGCGGCGACTGCTCCGGCTCCCCGGGCACCGCCGTCAGCTCGTGCGGCGTCCCGGTCGCCACCACCAGGTGCACCCCGCGGTCCACCCGGCGCCCCTGCCCGTCCCTGCCCACCAGGGTGCGCATGCCCACGTGCGCCACCGCGTCCAGCGGCAGCACCTGCACCGAAGAGTCCAGGACGGTGCCGCCGGGGGCGTCCGCGTCGGCGAGCTCCTCGCTGTGCCACAGCAGCAGGCGCCGGCCGTCGCACACGGCGGCCTCCTGCCACACCGAGGCGCCCGCCTCCGTCAGGTCCACCACGCGCTCCAGGGTGAAGCCGCGCACCCTGCGGCGGCCCAGCACCCCGCGCAGCGCGTCCACGGCGACGTCCGCGTGCAGGAAGTAGGCCGCCGCCGCGTCCTCCAGCCGTTCGTACCGCGACCAGTCCGCGCCCGGTGGGCCCAGCGGCCGCGCCGCCGGGCGGCTCCTCGTCGCCCTGCCGAACATGCTCACCCTGCTCCGCGTCCCCGCGCCGTTCCACCGCACTGCCCGGAGCGCGCTCCGCACCCACCCGGGGTTGCGGCCGCCCGCCCCGGGCCCGGGCGAGCCGGCGGGGAGACGCGCGGGGGCGGGGAGGCGAGGGGGCGCGGGAGCCCGGCCGAGAGGAGGCGGACACGGCATTCCCACGGCCGTGGTGGGGGCTCGGGGGTCGACCCCGCCACGGCCGTCACCCCCTCAACGCCGCAGGGGGACGACCGGTTACGGATGCCCGCGCGGAACGCCCCGGCCGGGCACTTGCGGGCACTTGCGGGCGAACGGGTGCAAAGGCGGGGCGGGCCGCCGCCGCCCTCCCGGGGCAGGCGCTCTTGACGCTTAGTCTGGTAATTCGGCTTATTTGGTGAGTCGACCGGTGTCGTTCGGCGGGTCCGGCCGGTGCGCCGGTGACGCGCCGCCACGCGGAAAGGTGGTCCCGATGCTCTCCGCCCGCAGCCTGTTCCAGGAGATCCACGACGACGACGAGTCCTTCCGCCTGTTTTGCAGCATCGCCGCCAAGGGCGAGGACCAGGGAGGGTGGGAGAACGGCCGCATCGCCGCGCTGGTGCGGGACGCCGAGCTGGCGCCCAAGGTCGCCCGGCACGGCGCCGACGAGGACAAGCACGGCCGGATCTTCACCGCCCTGCTGCGCAAGCGCGGCCTCACCCCGTGCGAGGTGCCCGACGACACCGACTACACCATGCGCCTGGAGCGCCGCGGCATCGGCCTCGCCCACCACAAGCTGCGCCGCGACGAGCCGCTGACCGAACGCGACGTCATCGTCTACCTGGCGCACAGCAGGGTCACCGAGCAGCGCGCGGCCGAGCAGATGCGGCTGCTGCGGAAGGTCTTCGGCGGCCACCCCGACGTCGGCCGAGCGGTGCGGATGATCTCCGCCGACGAGGACAACCACCTCGCCTACTGCCACGAGGAGCTGCTGCGCCTGGCCGGCCGGGGCCACCGGGACACGATCAGGTCCTTGCTGCGGCAGACCGCGCTCGCCGAGATCCGGATCTACCGGGACGTCAGCCTGGCGGTCATGGCGCACATGGGGCGGATCCTGGGCTGGTCCCGCGGGAAGTCGGCGGCGCTGCGCCTCGGCATCCACGCCGTGTACGCCTACGAGCGGCTCGGCGGGTGGCGGCGCATGGTCACCCTGCGGATGCCCGGGCGCCGCAACGCGCTGGGCGGCCCCGCGCAGCAGGCGGGGCCCGAGTTCGCCTGAGACCGCCGCGGGGCGGGGGCGGTCACAGCCAGCCGCGCCGCTTGAAGAACCGGTGCAGCGCCAGGCACGCCCCGGCCATCACCGCGAGCACCGCCGGGTAGCCCCAGAACCAGCGCAGCTCGGGCATGTGGTCGAAGTTCATGCCGTAGATGCCCGCGATCATGGTGGGCACCGCGGCCATGGCCGCCCACGCGGAGATCTTGCGCATGTCGTCGTTCTGCCGCACGCCCATCTGCGCGAGGTTGGCGCCCAGGATGTCGGACAGCAGCCGGTCCAGGCCCTCCACGTGCTCGTTGGCCCGGATCAGGTGGTCGCTGACGTCCCGCAGGTAGGGGCGGGCGTCGGGGGGCACGAACGGCACGGCGCCGGCCGCGAGCCGCTGCATCGGCTCCAGCAGCGGCGACGTGGCCCGGCGGAACTCCAGCACCTGCCGCTTGAAGGAGTAGATCCGCGCGGCGACGCTCCCGGAGTCCGCGCCGCGCGGCGCGAACACGTCCGCCTCCAGCTCCTCCAGGTCGATCTGGAGCTCGCCCGCGATGACCGTGTACCGGTCCACCACCGCGTCGCTGACCGCGTACATCACCGCGGCCGGGCCGTGCCGCAGCACCTCGGGGTCCTTCTCCAGCCGGGAGCGCACCTCGGCCAGCGGGTTGGCCTCGCCGTGCCGGACGGTCACCACGAACGCGTCCCCGACGAACACCATCAGCTCGCCCGTGGAGACCTGCCCGGCCCGCTCGTCGTACAGCACCGGCTTGAGCACCAGGAACAGCACGTCGTCGTACGTCTCCAGCTTGGGCCGCTGGTGCGCGGTCAGCGCGTCCTCGACCGCCAGCGGATGCAGCCGGAACTCGTTGGTGACCAGCTCGAACTCCTTCTCCGTGGGTTCGTGCAGGCCGATCCACAAGAAGGCGTCGCCGGAGGTCCTCGCCTCGTCGAGGGCCTCGGAGAAGTCGGAGGGTCCGGGCACCCGGCGGCCCTCCCGGTAAATCGCGCAGTCAACGATCACCCCGTGGATTCTGCCCCGTTCCGCCGCGATCGCACCACCTTCGCCGGGGGCCCTCCGCTGCGCAGCGGACACCGGCCGTCCCCTGCGCCGCGGACGCTGCCCCGGACGGGCGTTCGAGCAGGACTGCCGGACGTGGTGTCTACAGTGGTGCCATGCCGACCGTCTTGCTCGTCCGCCATGGCCGCTCGACCGCGAACAGCTCAGGAATCCTCGCCGGCTGGACCCCCGGCGTCGGTCTCGACGAGCGCGGGCGGGAGCAGGCCGCCGCGCTCGCCGCCCGGATGTCCGGCCTGCCGCTGGCCGCCGTGGTCAGCAGCCCGCTCCAGCGCTGCCGGGAGACCGTGGCCCCGCTGCTCGAGGTGCGCCCCGGGCTCGCGCTGCACACCGAGGACCGGGTGGGGGAGTGCCGTTACGGCGACTGGTCGGGGCGCAAGCTCAGCGAGCTCGCCGACGAGCCGCTGTGGCGCACCGTCCAGGACTACCCCTCCCGGGCCGCCTTCCCCGGGCCGGAGGGCGAGTCGATGCGCGCCATGCAGACCCGCGCGGTGGACGCCGTCCGCGAGTGGGACCGGCGCGTCGCGGCCGAGCACGGCGAGGACGCCCTGTTCGTGGTCTGCTCGCACGGCGACATCATCAAGTCCGTGGTCGCCGACGCCCTCGGCCTGCACCTGGACCTGTTCCAGCGCATCGCCGTCGACCCGGCCTCGGTGACGGCGATCCGGTACACCGCCGCGCGCCCGTTCCTGGTCCGTCTGGGGGACACCGGCGACCTGGCCGGGCTGGCGCCGCCCCCGCCCGGCAGCGCGTCGGGACCCGAGGACGGGGACGCGGTGGTGGGCGGCGGCGCGGGCACGGACTGAGCCGGCCCGCGGGTGCGCCACCGGCCCTCCTTCGCAGCGGGCCTCGTCCGTCAGTAGGGTTGGAGCCACCACGGGTCGGGCTCTCCCGGCCGCACCAGCCCGACCGGCACCGGCCGGCGGAGCGCGCCGGGGCCGTGCGCCTCACTCACCGCGCCGTGCCGCACCAGGTCGCGAAGCGGCGGGGCGGCCGCCGAGTCGCAGCCCGGGTCGTCGGTCGACCAAGTCGTCGGGCGGATCAGTCGTCAGTCGAGTCGAGTGTTCGGAGCAGGACGTGCCCCGTCAGGTGTTCCTCTACGACCCGCCGGAGCGGTTCGTCGCCGGTACGGTCGGACAGCCGGGCGAGCGCGCCTTCTACCTCCAGGCCACGGGGGCCGGGAGGACGACCAGCGTCGCCCTGGAGAAGGCCCAGGTCGCCGCGCTCGCCGAGCGCGTGGACGAATTGCTGGACGAGGTGGTGCGGCGCAGCGGCGGCAGCGCGCCGGTGCCCGCCGTCGCCCCCGCGGAGACGATCGACACCGGGCCGCTGGAGAGCCCCGTGGAGCCGGTGGAGTTCCGGGTCGGCACCATGGCCCTGGCCTGGGACGCGGACGACGAGCGCGTCGTCGTCGAGGCGCAGGCGCTGGTCGAGGTGGACCTCGCCGCGGAGGAGGACCTCCAGGCCGCCGAGGAGATGCTGCTGCGGGACGACGACAACGGGCCGCCGCTGCTGCGGGTGCGGCTCACCGGCGCCATGGCCCGCGGCTTCGCCAAGCGGGCCCTGGAGGTCGTGGCCGCCGGCCGCCCGCCCTGCCCGTTCTGCAACCTGCCCCTCGACCCGGGAGGACACGTATGCCCGCGCCAGAACGGGTACCTGCGAGGGGCCTCCTGACCGCTGCGGACCTGCCCGCGGGGACGGACGGCGCGGACGACGCGACCGGGCTGCTGGAGCACGGCACCCTCACCGTGCGCGGCCGGGTGGGCGACGCGTCCAACGCGGTGCTGTACTGCGAGGTCGAACGGGACGGCCGCCGGGCGGCGTGCGTCTACAAGCCGGTCCGCGGCGAGCGCCCGCTGTGGGACTTCCCCGACGGCACCCTCGCCGAGCGGGAGGTCGCCGCCCACCTGGTCTCCGAGGCGACCGGCTGGGGCCTGGTGCCGCCCACCGTGCTGCGCGACGGGCCGTACGGCCGGGGCATGTGCCAGCTCTGGATCGAGGCGGCGCCGCAGGTGCCGCTGCTCGCCGTGCAGGAGCCGGGGGAGCCCGGCGAGGGCTGGCGGGCGGTGAGCGACGTCCGGCTCGAGGACGGCCGCCCCGCGCTGCTGGTGCACGCCGACGACCCGGCGCTGCGCCGCCTCGCCGTGCTGGACGCGGTGATCAACAACGCGGACCGCAAGGGCGGCCACCTGCTGCCCACGGCCGAGGGCCGGCTGTACGGGATCGACCACGGCGTGACGTTCCACGCCGAGAACAAGCTGCGCACCCTGCTGTGGGGCTGGGCGGGCGAGCCGCTGCCCGAGGACGCGGTGCGGGTGCTGGAGAAGCTGCGCGGGCAGCTCGCCGGAGGGCTCGGGGAGCGGCTGGGCGAGCTGCTGACCGCGCGGGAGGTCGAGGCGCTGCGCGAGCGCGTCGCCGCCCTGCTGGCCACCGGGCGCCACCCGGAGCCCGGCGGCGACTGGCCCTCGGTGCCCTGGCCGCCGATCTGAGCGGCCGGGCGGACCTCGCGGCTCGGGGCGCGGGCGGCCCCCTCTGGCCCCGCCGGGTGCGCCCGCCGCCCGTCCGGGTGCGGCCGCGTCCGCCGCCTTGGACCGGAAACGTCCTGGTGGGGGGCGTGCGCCCGGCGCGTATCCATGATCCCCCTTCGTATGATGAACGTGCATACAGTTACTCTCGTTGCATGTATGCCTGGCCCGCTTCCGATGTCCCCGCACTGCCCGGCAAGGGCCTGAACCTGCGGGTGCACGACACCTCGACCGGCGGCACCGTGGAGCTGCGGCCCGGCCCGGTCGCCCGCCTCTACGTGTGCGGCATCACCCCCTACGACGCCACCCACCTGGGCCACGCGGCCACCTACACCGCCTTCGACCTGGTGCAGCGGGTGTGGCGGGACGCGGGCCACCGGGTGCTCTACGTGCAGAACGTCACGGACGTGGACGACCCGCTGCTGGAGCGGGCCCGCGCCACCGGGCAGGACTGGACGGAGCTGGCGGAGCGGGAGACCACCCTGTTCCGCGAGGACATGACCGCGCTGCGGATGCTGCCGCCGGACCACTACGTGGGCGCGGTGGAGGCCATCCCGGCCATCGTGCCGCTGGTGGAGCGGCTGGTGGCGGCGGGCGCCGCCTACGAGCTCGACGGCGACGTCTACTTCTCCGTCGGCAGCGACCCCCGCTTCGGCTCCGTCTCCCGGCTCGACGCGGACACCATGCGGCACCTGTCGGCCGAGCGCGGCGGCGACCCCGACCGGCCGGGCAAGAAGAACCCGCTGGACCCGATGCTGTGGATGGCCGCCCGGCCGGGCGAGCCCGACTGGGACGGCGGCAGCCTCGGCCCGGGCCGCCCCGGCTGGCACATCGAGTGCGTGGCCATCGCCCTGGAGCGGCTCGGCATGGGCTTCGACGTCCAGGGCGGCGGCTCGGACCTGGCCTTCCCGCACCACGAGATGGGCGCGGCGCACGCCCAGGCGCTGACCGGCGAACACCCGTACGCGAAGGCGTACGTGCACGCCGGGATGGTCGGCCTGGACGGCGAGAAGATGTCGAAGTCCCGGGGCAACCTGGTCTTCGTCTCCCGGCTGCGCCGCGACGGCGTCGACCCGGCCGCGATACGCCTGGCGCTGCTGTCCCGGCACTACCGGGCGGACTGGGAGTGGACGGACGCGGTGCTCGCCGAGGCCGCGGACCGGCTCGCGCGCTGGCGGGCCGCGGTGTCCCGGCCGGACGGGCCGTCCGCCGACGCCCTGGTCGGCGAGGTGCGCGCGGCGCTCGCCGCCGACCTGGACGCCCCCGCGGCGCTCGCCGCGGTGGACCGCTGGGCGGCGGCGCAGCTCGCCGCGGGCGGGGCCGACCCCGCGGCGCCGGGGCTGGTCACGCGGACGGTGGACGCGCTGCTCGGCGTGGCGCTGTAACGGCCCGCACCCGGGGGGCGGGGCCGTCGCGCCTCCCGGGTGCGGGCCGGTTCTATCCGGCGAGAGGTCTGGACCAAGGTCTAGACCTTGACAGGTCCCCCGGCCTTCAGTGCACTGACGGGTATGCGCGTGAGACGCAGAGTGACGGCGGGACTGATGGCCGGGCTGGTCGCCATGGCGTGGCTGGGCCTGCTGACCGGCGCCGGGGCCGCTCCCGACGAGCGCTCCAGACCCGGGTGCGTGTCCCGGGAGGCCGGGTGAGGGAGCGGCCGCCGCGCCGCCGCCACCGCCCGGCCCGCCCGGGGAGAAACGTCACGGCCGCCCCTCGTCCGGGGACTCACTCCCCGCCGGGCTCCTCGCCGCCGGACGTGTCGGGACCCGGGCCCTCGGGACGGGACGCCCCGGGACCCGGCGCCTGAGGACCGGAGCCCTCGCCGCCGGAGTTCTCACGACCGGGCCTGTCGCGACCGGGCTTGTCGGCGCCGTGCCGCTCCGCGCCGTGCCGCTCGGAGCCCTGCTTCTCGGCGTCGGGCCTGTCCGAGCCGGGCTTGTCGGTGCCTGGCCTGTCGGCGCCGTCCGCCTCGGCGGCCCCCGGGTCCGCGCCCGGGGCCCACCCCGGGCCGTCCGCGGGGTCCTCGCCGCGCCGCGCGGGCCCCGGCTGCGGCCCGGGGACGCCCCTGCGGAACTGCCCGGCCTCGCCGCCCTCCCCGCCCTCGCGGGCGTGCGGGCCGTGGCCGTCCCTGCGGCGCAGATACTTCTCGAACTCCCGGGCGATCGCCTCGCCGGACGCCTCCGGCAGCTCCGCGGTGTCCCGCGCCTCCTCAAGCGACTGCACGTACTCGGCGACCTCGCTGTCCTCGGCCGCGAGCTGGTCCACGCCCAACTGCCAGGCCCGTGCGTCCTCCGGCAGCTCGCCCAGCGGCAGCCGCATGTCCAGCAGGTCCTCGAGGCGGTTGAGCAGCGCCAGGGTGGCCTTGGGGTTCGGCGGCTGCGAGACGTAGTGCGGCACCGCCGCCCACAGGCTCACCGCCGGGACGCCCGCGTGCGTGCACGCCTCCTGGAGCACCCCCACGATCCCGGTCGGGCCCTCGTAGCGGCTCTCCTCCAGGTTCAGGGTCCTGGCGAGCGCCGGGTCGGAGGTGGTGCCGCTGACCGGCACCGGCCGGGTGTGCGGGGTGTCGCCGAGCAGCGCGCCCAGCACGACCACCAGCTCCACGCCCAGCTCGTGCGCGAAGCCGAGCAGTTCGTTGCAGAACGAGCGCCAGCGCATGCTGGGCTCGATGCCGCGCACCAGCACCAGGTCGCGCGGCTTGGGATCGGTGACCCTGACCACGGACAGGCGGGTCGTGGGCCAGGTGATCCGCCGGGTGCCGCCGTCCAGCCACACATGGGGCCGGTTGACCTGGAAGTCGTAGTAGTCCTCGGCGTCGAGCGCGGCGAAGACCTCGCCCTTCCACTCCCGGTCCAGGTGCGCGACCGCGGTGGAGGCGGCGTCCCCGGCGTCGTTCCAGCCCTCGAACGCGGCCACCATGACCGGGTCGATCAGCTCGGGCACACCCTCGAGCTCGATCACCCAGTGCCTCCTTTGCCTCATGCCATGCCGCCGCGAAAGGGTCTCGCGTGCGGCCGTACCAGCAAAGCCTACGGGCAGTTTCCCCCGCCGCCGCAGCCCGCGGCGGGCTCCGCGACGGGGCCCGGGCGGCCGGGGTCCGTGCGGCGCGAGCGGCGGAAGTGGCGGAAGGGGGCGGCCCGCGGGCCGGGCGCGGGGGTCGCCGGCGCGCGGCCCGGCGCGGGAGGGAGCACGCCCCCGCCCCGGCCCGGAGGGGGAGCGGGCGGGGCGGGGGCGCGGTCGCGGGGCACGGACGGCTCAGCGCTTCAGCATCGCCTCCACCCGCTCCCGGACCTCGGGGGTGTCCAGGCCCCGCACCGTCAGGGTGGTGCGGCGGCGCAGCACGTCGTCCGCGGTGACCGCCCACTCGTGGTCCCGGGCGTACACCACCTGCGCCCAGATCTCCGGGGCGTCCGGGTGGATGCGCTCCCCGAGCGAGGGGTCGTCGTTGACCAGGCGGGCGATCTCGAAGGACAGCGCGCCGTAGTGGGTGGCCAGGTGCCGGGCGGTCAGCGGGTCCAGCCGGGCGCTGGGCTCGCGGTCCACCAGCAGGCGGTGCGCGACCGCGTTCGGGTTGGCCACCCCGGGCAGCGGCAGCCGGCGCGGCAGCCGGTCCACCGGCTCCATGTCCTCGGCGAGCGGGGCGCCGGGGAGCTTGGCGAGCTTGTCCATCACGGTGCGGCCGATGTGCCGGTAGGTCGTCCACTTGCCGCCCGCGACCGACAGCATGCCGCCGCGGCCCTCGGTGACCACGGTCTCCCGCTTGGCCGACGCGGTGTCACCCGGCCCGCCCGGCAGCACCCGCAGACCCGCGAACGCGTACGTCATCAGCTCCCGCGTCAGGTGCTCGTCGCGCAGCGAGAACGCCGCCTCGTCGAGGATCTGCGCGATGTCCGCCTCGGTGGCCCGCACCTCGCCCGGGTCGCCCTCGTACGTCTCGTCGGTGGTGCCGAGCAGCAGGTGGTCCTCCCACGGCAGGGCGAAGGTGATGCGGTACTTGTCCACCGGCGTGGCCAGCGCCGCCCGCATCGGCGCCCGGCGCCTGAGCACCAGGTGCGCGCCCTTCGACAGGCGCACGCTCGGGGCGGCCCCCGGGTCCTCCATGCGCCGCAGGTGGTCCACCCACGGACCGGTGGCGTTGAGCACCAGCCGGGCCTGCACGCCGAACTCGCTGCCGTCCACCCGGTCGCGCAGCTCGGCCCCGCTGACCCGGCCGCCGGTGAAGCGCAGCCCGGTGACCTCGGCGTGGTTGAGGACCACGGCCCCGGCCTCCACGGCCGCGCGCACCGTCATCACGGCCATGCGCGCGTCGTTCATCTGGTGGTCGCCGTAGACCGCCACGGCCTTGAGGTTGTCGGTGCGCAGCCCGGGGACGTCCCGGGCGGCCCTGGCCGGGCTGATGACCCGTCCGACGCCGTCGCCGAACGCGGACAGCGCCGAGTAGGCGAACACGCCCGCGCCGAGCTTGGCGGCTCCGTGCGGCCCGCCCTTGTAGACCGGCAGGTAGAAGGTGAGCGGGTTCACCAGGTGCGGGGCCACGTCCCGGCTGAGGACGCGCCGCTCGTGGTGGTTCTCCGCCACCAGCCGGACCGCCCCGGTCTGGAGGTAGCGCAGACCGCCGTGGACCAGCTTCGACGACGCCGAGGAGGTCGCCCCCGCGAAGTCGCCCGCGTCCACCATCGCCACCCGCAAGCCGGACTGCGCCGCGTGCCAGGCCACCGAGGTGCCCAGGATGCCGCCGCCGATCACCAGCAGGTCGTAGGCCGCGCCCGCGAGGGTGTCACGGGTCTCGGCCCGGCTCGCGTTGCGCGTCTCGGCGACGTGGGTGCCGAGGCTCGGCACGCTCCCAACGGTCCTCATCAGTTCTCCTCGTCCAGCCAGCCCATGGTCCGCTGCACGGCCTTGAGCCAGTAGCGGTACTCGCGGTCCCGGAGCTCCGCGTCCATCCGGGGGGTCCACTCGGCGGCCCGCCGCCAGTTGGCCCGCAGCGTGTCGGTGTCCGGCCAGAACCCGACGGCGAGCCCGGCGGCGTAGGCGGCGCCCAGGCAGGTGGTCTCGGCGACCATCGGGCGCACCACGGGCGCGTCGCAGAAGTCGGCGATCATCTGCATGAGCAGGTTGTCCGACGTCATGCCGCCGTCCACCTTGAGCGTGGACAGGCGCACCCCGGAGTCCTTGGTCATCGCGTCCACGACCTCGCGGGTCTGCCAGGCGGTGGCCTCCAGCACGGCGCGGGCCAGGTGCGCCTTGGTGACGTACCGGGTCAGGCCCGCGATCACGCCGCGCGCCTCGGGGCGCCAGTAGGGGGCGAACAGGCCGGAGAACGCGGGCACGAAGTAGGCGCCGCCGTTGTCCTCCACCGAGCTGGCCAGGGTCTCGATCTCGGCCGCGCTCTTGATCAGACCCATCTGGTCGCGCATCCACTGCACCAGCGAGCCGGTGACGGCGATGGAGCCCTCGAGCGCGTACACGGGCGCCTGGTCGCCGATGCGGTAGCCGACCGTGGTCACCAGTCCGCTGTAGGAGTTGACGATCTCCTCACCGGTGTTCATCAGCAGGAACGTGCCGGTGCCGTACGTGGACTTGCCCTCGCCGGGCGAGAAGCAGGTCTGGCCGAACAGGGCCGCCTGCTGGTCGCCGAGCGCGGAGGCCACCGGCACGCCGGCGAGGCTGCCGGTGGCGGTGCCGTACACCTCGGAGGACGAGCGGATCTCCGGCAGCATCGCCATGGGCACGCCGATGGAGGAGCAGATGCGCTCGTCCCAGTCGAGGGTGCGCAGGTTCATCAGCAGGGTGCGGGAGGCGTTGGTGACGTCCGTGTAGTGCTTGCCGCCGTTCACGCCGCCGGTGAGGTTCCAGATCACCCAGGAGTCCATGGTGCCGAACAGGATCTCGCCGCGCTCGGCGCGCTCCCGCAGGCCCTCGACGTTGTCCAGCAGCCAGCGGATCTTCGGCCCGGCGAAGTAGCTGGCCAGCGGCAGGCCGGTCTCGCGGCGGAAGCGGTCCTGGCCGACGTTGCGGCCCAGCTCCTTGCACAGGGCGTCGGTGCGGGTGTCCTGCCAGACGATGGCGTTGTGCACCGGCTCGCCGGTGTTCCTGTCCCACAGCAGGGTGGTCTCGCGCTGGTTGGTGATGCCCAGCGCCTTGATGTCGGCTGCGGTGATCCCGGCCTTGTCCAGCGCCCCGTCCACGACCTCCTGGACGTTCCGCCAGATCTCCGCCGCGTCGTGCTCGACCCAGCCGGGCTTGGGGAAGATCTGCTCGTGCTCCTTCTGGTCGACGGAGACGATGCGGCCGTCGCGGTCGAAGACGATGCAGCGGCTGGAGGTGGTGCCCTGGTCGATCGCGGCGATGAACGGGCCGGTGCTGTGCGTGTCGGTCATGTCAGGCTCCGGGCGGTAGTGGAGGTGGTCGTCGGGAGGAGCGGACGGGCCGGGCCGGGGCGTTCGCCGGGGCAGCCGTCCGCCACGCCAGCTTGTACGTTCAGAACGCCAGCTTGTAGATGCCGCCGGCGAGAAGACCGCCGAGGAGCGGGCCCACCACGGGGATCCAGGCGTAGCCCCAGTCGGAGCCGCCCTTGTTGGGCAGCGGCAGCAGGGCGTGGACGATGCGCGGGCCGAGGTCGCGGGCGGGGTTGATGGCGTAGCCGGTGGGGCCGCCGAGGGACAGGCCGATGCCGACGACCAGCAGGGCGACCATCAGGATCGTGGTGCCCGAGGCGGCCAGGCCCTTGTCGTCGCCGAAGGCGAGGATGGCCAGCACCAGCACCGTGGTGCCGATGATCTCGGTGGTGAGGTTCTGCACCGGGTTGCGGATCTCCGGGCCGGTGGAGAAGATCCCCAGCACCGGGCCGCCGGGCTGCCGGCGGGCCTGCTCGGACTTGGTCAGCGGGCCCGCGGGGTCCGCGCCGGGACCCGACGCCTGCCCGGCGCCGACGATCTCCGGGTCGGTGAGGTGCGCCTGGAACTGGCCGTAGTAGGCGAGCCACACCAGGGTCGCGCCCAGCATGGCGCCGAGGAGCTGCCCGGCGAGGTAGACGGGGACGTCGCCCCAGTCGCCGGTCTTGACGGCGACGCCGAAGGTGACGGCGGGATTGAGGTGGGCGCCGGACAGCGACGCGCTGGTGTAGGCGCCGGTCAGGACCGCGAAGCCCCAGCCGAAGGTGATCGCCAGCCAACCGGCGCCCTGTGCCTTGGACTTCTTCAGGACGACGGCGGCGACGACGCCGCCGCCCAGGACGATGAGGATGGCGGTACCGATGATCTCGCCGATGAAGATGTTGCCGCTGGACATCGCGACTCCTTTGTGGCCTGCCCAGGTGGGGACTTGGGCGGTGAACACCCTGACGGTGAGTGACACGCCGTAGGGACGAGAACACTGTATGACTCTGCCGACGCGTGTTCGACAATGCCGACCGCCGCGCGCCAGTTTTGTACCGGGCGGGTTAATCGTCAAGGGTTCAGCGGCATACGCCCGGAGTCGTTTCGGTTACGACGCGGCCGGGGCGGCGCCGGAGAGGCAGCGGAGACGGGGCGGAGACGGGACGGGGCCCGGGCGCGGCGCCGGGCGAGGGCGTCCGCGGGGTCGGGGGCCGGGGGCCGCCCGGCGGCGCGGGGGCGGCCCGCCGCGGGCCCGGGGGAGGAGCCCGGGCTCAGAACGGGCTGGCGCCCAGGTCCCGCGAGACCGCCCGCGCCGCGTCCCGCACCGCCGCCACCAGCGACGGGCGCACCTCGCCGTCCGCGCAGACCCGCTCCACGGCGCCGGTGACGCCCACCGCGCCCACCGGCATCCGCCGCCGGTCGTGGATCGGCGCCGCCACCGACGCCAGGCCCTCCCAGGTCTCCTCCAGGTCGCACGCCCAGCCGCGCTCGCGGGTCACCTGGAGCAGTCCCTCGAACTCCGCGACGTCCACCACCGTGCGCGAGGTGAACGAGGTGCAGCCCGCCTCCAGCGCCTCGCTGTGCGCCACCGGGTCGTACGCCGCCAGGACCTTGCCCAGGGCCGTGCTGTGCAGCGGGTGCAGCGCGCCCACCTCGAGCACCTGGCGGCTGTCGTCCGGCCGGAACACGTGGTGCACGATGAGCACCCCGCGCTGGTGCAGCACCCCGATGTACACGCTCTCCCCGCTGGCGCGGGCCAGGTCGTCCGCCCACACCAGGGCGCGCGCCCGCAGCTCGTGCACGTCCAGGTAGCTGTTGCCCAGGCGCAGCAGTTCCGCGCCGAGCTGGTACTTTCCGGACTCCGGGTCCTGCTCGACGAAGCCCTCCCGCTGGAGGGTGCGCAGGATCCCGTGCGCCGTGCCCTTGGCCAGGCCCAGGGTGGAGGACACCTCGGACAGGCTCAGCCGCCGGGTCCCGCCGGCGAGCAGCCGCAGGATCGCGGCGGCCCGCTCCAGGGACTGGATGGGTCCGGGCATGGGGAACCTCCACGCGCAGTAGGGGAGTTGGGGCGGACGGGCGGTGGGCGGAGCCGTCGTCGGGGCGGTCGGGTGAACGGTCGGACAAGTGGTCGGCAATGCAGAACGGTATCGGGCTATGCCGAATCATCCACCCAAACCCAGGCTCCCCGCACCGCCCCGTGCCCAATCCCGCCCCCGGACCCCGGCCGTCCCCCGCTCCGCGGCCCACCCGCCGCCTCCCGCCCGAGCAGCGCCCCCGCCCCCGCGCCGCCTCGCCCGGGCCGCCCCCGCCGCCGCGCCCGCCCCCGCCCCGGGCGCACCGCCCGCCCCGGCCCCGCGGACCCCGCCCGGACCCCCGGCGAAACGGCGCACAGCACCCCTGATCCGGCGCTTCGGGGGCAACCCCGCCCGGCCCGCCGCGCCCCCGCCCGGTGTCCACTCCTTGAGAGGATCCCCCTCGCTCCATGGTCGCTTGAGACTCCCCGGTTACGCTGGCCACGTGCCCCGGCCGTGCCCGGGCACGCCAAGCCGACAGCCGTCGCACCCCAGGGAGTCTTCATGGCCTCGCCGTCCCATTCCGCCCGCGTCCAACGAGCCGAAGCACTGCGCGAGGCACTGGCCACACGAGTCGTCGTCGCCGACGGCGCCATGGGCACCATGCTCCAGGCGCAGGATCCCACGCTGGACGACTTCCAGGGCCACGAGGGCTGCAACGAGATCCTCAACGTCTCCCGCCCCGACATCGTCACCTCCGTGCACGAGGCCTACTTCGGGGTCGGCTCGGACTGTGTGGAGACCAACACCTTCGGCGCGAACTTCGCCAACCTCGGCGAGTACGGCATCACCGAGCGCATCTTCGAGCTGTCCGAGGCCGGGGCCCGCCTCGCCCGCGAGGTCGCCGACGGCTTCACCACCCCCGGCAGCCCCCGCTGGGTGCTGGGCTCCATCGGCCCCGGCACCAAGCTGCCCACGCTGGGCCACGCCCCCTACGCCGCGCTGCGCGACGCCTACCAGGCCAACGCCGCCGGCCTGATCGCGGGCGGCGCCGACGCCCTGCTGGTGGAGACCTCGCAGGACCTGCTCCAGGCCAAGGCCGCGGTGATCGGCGCCCGGCGGGCGCTGGCCGAGGCGGACCTGAGCCTGCCGCTGCTGGTCCAGGTCACCGTGGAGACCACCGGCACCATGCTGCTGGGCTCGGAGATCGGCGCCGCGCTGACCGCGCTGGAGCCGCTCGGCGTGGACATGATCGGGCTGAACTGCGCGACCGGTCCCGCCGAGATGAGCGAGCACCTGCGGTACCTGTCCCGGCACGCGCGCACCAGGGTGTCGGCGATGCCGAACGCCGGCCTGCCCGAGCTGGGCAAGGACGGCGCCCACTACCCGCTGTCGCCCGCGGAGCTGGCCGACGCCCACGAGCTGTTCGTCCGCGAGTACGGCCTGTCCCTGGTCGGCGGCTGCTGCGGCACCACCCCCGAGCACCTGCGGCAGGTCGTCGAGCGGGTCCGGGACCTGGCGCCCGGGCACCGCGACCCCCGGCCCGAGCCCGGCGCCGCGTCGCTCTACCAGACGGTCCCGTTCCGGCAGGACACCTCGTACCTGGCGATCGGCGAGCGCACCAACGCCAACGGCTCCAAGAAGTTCCGCGAGGCCCTGCTGGACGGCCGCTGGGACGACTGCGTGGAGATCGCCCGCGAGCAGATCCGCGAGGGCGCCCACCTGCTGGACCTGTGCGTGGACTACGTCGGCCGGGACGGCGTGGCCGACATGAAGGAGGTCGCGGGCCGGCTGGCCACCGCCTCCACCCTGCCGATCGTGCTGGACTCCACCGAGCCCGACGTCATCCGGGCGGGCCTGGAGCTGCTCGGCGGCCGCGCCGTGATCAACTCGGTCAACTACGAGGACGGCGACGGACCCGAGTCCCGCTTCGCGCGGATCGCCACCCTGGCCGTCGAGCACGGCGCCGCGCTGATGGCGCTCACCATCGACGAGGAGGGCCAGGCCCGCACCGCCGAGAACAAGGTCGCCATCGCCGAGCGGCTCATCGCCGACCTCACCGGCAACTGGGGCATCCACGAGAGCGACATCATCATCGACTGCCTGACCTTCACCATCGCCACCGGTCAGGAGGAGTCCCGCCGCGACGCCGTGGAGACGATCGAGGCCATCCGCGAGCTCAAGCGCCGCCACCCCGACGTGCAGACCACCCTCGGCCTGTCGAACGTCTCCTTCGGGCTGAACCCGGCCGCCCGCATCGTGCTCAACTCCGTCTTCCTGCACGAGTGCGTGGAGGCCGGCCTGGACTCCGCCATCGTCCACGCCAGCAAGATCCTGCCCATCGCCCGGATCCCCGAGGAGCAGCGCGAGGTCGCCCTCGACCTGATCCACGACCGCCGCCGCCCCGCCACCGCAGACGAGCCCGCCTACGACCCGCTCCAGCGCTTCCTCCAGTTGTTCGAGGGCGTGGACACGAAGTCGGTCCGGGCCGGGAGGGCCGAGGAGCTCGCGGCGCTGCCGCTGGACGAGCGGCTCCAGCGGCGGATCATCGACGGCGAGCGCAACGGCCTGGAGGCCGACCTGGACGAGGCCCTCCGGGAGCGCCCCGCCCTGGAGATCATCAACGAGACGCTGCTGGGCGGGATGAAGGTGGTCGGCGAGCTGTTCGGCTCCGGCCAGATGCAGCTCCCGTTCGTGCTCCAGTCCGCCGAGGTGATGAAGGCAGCGGTGGCCCACCTGGAGCCGCACATGGAGAAGGCGGACACCGAGGGCAAGGGCACGATCGTGCTCGCCACCGTCAAGGGCGACGTCCACGACATCGGCAAGAACCTGGTGGACATCATCCTGTCCAACAACGGCTACAACGTGATCAACCTCGGGATCAAGCAGCCGGTGTCCGCGATCCTGGACGCCGCCGTCGAGCACCGGGCGGACGTGATCGGCATGTCCGGGCTGCTGGTGAAGTCCACCGTGATCATGAAGGAGAACCTCCAGGAGCTCAACCAGCGCAAGCTCGCCACCCAGTACCCGGTGATCCTCGGCGGCGCCGCGCTGACCCGCGCCTACGTCGAGCAGGACCTGCACGAGATCTACGAGGGCGAGGTCCGCTACGCCAGGGACGCCTTCGAGGGGCTGCGGCTGATGGACGCCCTGATCGCCGTCAAGCGCGGCGTGCCCGGCGCCGAGCTGCCCGAGCTGCGCAAGCGCCGGGTGCCGGCCCGCGAGGGCGTCACCGCCGAGAGCGCGCCGGACGAGCCCGAGGGCCAGGTGCGCTCCGACGTGGCCACCGACAACCCCGTCCCCGAGCCGCCGTTCTGGGGGACCCGGGTGGTCAAGGGGATCCCGCTGGCGGACTACGCCTCCTGGCTGGACGAGGGCGCGCTGTTCAAGGGCCAGTGGGGGCTGAAGCAGGCCCGCACCGGCGAGGGCCCCACCTACGAGGAGCTGGTGGAGAGCGAGGGCCGGCCCCGGCTGCGGGGCTGGCTGGAGCGGCTGCACACCGAGGGCCTGCTGGAGGCCGCGGTGGTCTACGGCTACTTCCCCTGCGTGTCCAAGGGCGACGACCTGATCGTGCTGCACGAGGACGGCAGCGAGCGCACCCGGTTCACCTTCCCCCGCCAGCGCCGGGGCCGCAGGCTGTGCCTGGCCGACTTCTTCCGCCCCCAGGAGTCCGGCGAGACCGACGTGGTGGGCCTTCAGGTGGTCACCGTCGGCAACCGGGTCTCCCAGGCCACGGCGAAGCTGTTCGAGTCCGACGCCTACCGGGACTACCTGGAGCTGCACGGCCTCTCGGTGCAGTTGGCCGAGGCCCTGGCGGAGTACTGGCACGCGCGGGTGCGCGCCGAGCTCGGGTTCGGCGGGGAGGACCCCGCCGATGTCGAGGACATGTTCGCGCTGAAGTACCGCGGCGCCCGGTTCTCGCTCGGCTACGGCGCCTGCCCCGACCTGGAGGACCGCGGCAAGATCGCCGACCTCCTCGGGCCGGAGCGGATCGGGGTGCGGCTCTCGGAGGAGTTCCAGCTCCACCCGGAGCAGTCCACCGACGCCTTCGTCATCCACCACCCGGAGGCGAAGTACTTCAACGCCAGGTAGCCGGCCGGGGGTCCCGCCCCGCCCTCCCGCGGCCCGTCCCCGGGGGCGGAGGCGCGCGTTCGGGGCGTTCCGGAGCATCCGTCGTAGACTGGATGGTCCGGCACAGGCCGGTCGCCGCCCCCACGGGGGGCAGGCGGCCGGCCTTCTCGTCCCTCAGGGGGCGGGCAGCCGTCCCTCACGGGGGACGGACGCCCCCCCGGAGGCGGCGGGAGCCTCCCGACCGGCCGTGGTGTCTCCGGCGGCCTTCCGGGGCAGGAAACAGGCCCCGGGGCGCCCGGCGGGAGCACGACGCGCAGACGAGGAAGAGAGGACCCACGTGACCAGTACCGTCCCCGGTGACAGAACCGATCGGAGCGGAGCCTCGCGGGGCCCGGTGACCGCCGCCGGAGGGCGGCCGGGGCCGGACGCCGTCCTGCTGGACATGGACGGCACCCTCGTGGACACCGAGGGCTTCTGGTGGGACGCGGAGGTCGAGGTCTTCGCCGAACTCGGCCACGAGCTGCGGCCCGAGCACCGGGCGCACGTGGTCGGCGGCCCGATGACCCGGGTCGGCGCCTACCTGATCAAGGAGACCGGCGCCCGCATCACCTACCCGGAGCTGTCCAAGCTGATCAACGACCGCTTCACCGAGCTGATCTCCCGCGGGGTGCCGCTGATGCCGGGCGCGCAGCGCCTGCTGGCCGAGCTGGCCGCGCACCACGTGCCGACCGCCCTGGTCTCCGCCTCGCACCGGCGGATCATCGACGTGGTGCTGCGCACCCTGGGCCGCTCCCGGTTCGCCTTCTCCATCGCCGGGGACGAGGTCGAGCACACCAAGCCGCACCCCGAGCCGTACCTGACGGCCGCGCGCAGGCTCGGCGTGGCCCCGTCCCGCTGCGTGGTCGTGGAGGACACCCCGACCGGTGTGGCGTCCGCCGAGGCGGCGGGCTGCCGGGTCGTCGCCGTGCCCTCGATCGCACCCATCGAAACCGCGCCGGGACGCACGGTGGTGAGTTCGCTGGAAGAAGTCGATCTGCCTTTCCTGCGCTCTGTGGTCATGGCCGCGCACTGAGCGTGCCGGACCCGCCGTGATTACGAAGTAATTCCCCTCGCTCATTACTTTGGGTCGTGGCACGGTGCTGCCCCGTGACTCCGGCGGTGGCCGATTCGCGTTCCCCCGGTCTCAAACCTCTTCGTGATTAATCTCACACCCGACCCCATCGACAACGCGGGTAGACCTTGTTCTCAAGGGGGTTGAGAGGGGGTCGGGCCCGGCCCTTGTGTCCGCTTTGATGGCAGTAGGAGCCATTGATTCTGCTGTCCGGAAATCGGTCACCGGGCTGCTGTTATCGGCGCGTGATTCCGCCGGGACTGTTCCGTGTCATAAGCCGGAGACGTCATCGCACTAGGGTTCCTGCCTGATCAATGCCGAATCTCGGTCGGTGTTTGAGCAAGGGGATTCTTTGATGTCACGCAGCAAGCGCGTCGTGGCTGCCGCCACCGTCGGCCTGATGGCTCTGACGGTGGCCGCGTGCGGCGACAGCGACAGCGGTTCCAAGTCCGGCGGCGGCGGCAAGGCCGTGATCATGGGCACCACCGAGCCCGTGGAGTCGCTCGACCCGGCGAAGACCTACGACCTGGGCTCCTGGACGGTCATCTACAACACCTTCCAGACGCTGCTCACGTACGAGGCCGGGGCCACGGCGTACACCGGTGACGCCGCCGAGAAGTGCGAGTTCACCGACCCCAAGACCTTCACCTGCACCCTGAAGGACGGGCTGAAGTTCTCCGACGGCAGCGCGCTCGACGCCGAGGACGTGGCGTTCTCCATCAAGCGCGTCGTCACCATCGCCGACCCGGTGGGCGCCTCCTCGCTGTTCGGCTCGATGCAGTCGGTCGAGGCCAAGGACCCCAAGACGGTGGTCTTCAACCTCAAGCGCCCCGACGCCACCTTCCCGCAGGTGCTCACCACCGGCGCCGCCGCGATCGTTCCCTCGGACAAGTACCCGGCGGACAAGATCAAGGACGGCGACAGCATCGGCTCCGGCGTGTACAAGATCGACAAGTACAAGCCGAAGCAGCTCATCTCGTTCGTCACGAACGACCAGTACAAGGGTGCTCGCAAGGCGAACAACAAGCAGTTCGTGCTCCAGTTCTTCAGCGAGGAGTCCACCCTCAAGCAGGCCGTCGAGAACGGCAAGGTCGACGTCGCCTACGGCAAGCTGTCGCCGACCACCCTCGAGGCCATCGGCAAGTCCGGCGCCTCCAAGGGCGTCAAGGTCGTCCAGGGCCAGGGCGCGGACATCCGCTACCTGACGTTCAACGTCAAGAGCAAGCCCGTGGACAACAAGGCCGTCCGCCAGGCCATCGCCCAGTTGGTCGACCGCGAGTCCATCGCCAAGAACGTCTACAACGACAACGTCGTGCCGCTGTACTCGATGGTCCCGCAGGGCGTCGACGGCGCGGTGGAGTCCTTCAAGGACAAGTACGGCACCCCGTCGAAGGACAAGGCCGCCGAGCTGCTGAAGAAGGCCAAGGTCAAGACCCCGGTCAGCGTCGACATGTGGTACAGCCCGGAGAAGTACGGCGCCGTCACCACCGACGAGTTCACCGAGATCAAGCGCCAGCTCGAGGAGTCCGGCCTGTTCAAGGTCAACCTCGACAGCAGCGCCTGGGAGCAGTACCAGAAGGCCGCGTTCGACGAGGACCAGTACCCGGTCTTCGGCCTCGGCTGGTACCCGGACTTCCCGGACCCGGACAACTACTCCAGCCCGTTCCTGCGCGACGGCGGCTACTTCAGCAACAACTACAAGAACGAGACGCTGAACAAGGCCCTTGACAAGGAGCTCGGCAGCGACGACAAGAAGGTGCGCAACGACGCCTTCGCCGAGGTCCAGAAGATCACGGCCGAGGACGTCCCGGTGCTGCCGATCTGGCAGGGCAAGCAGAGCGGCGTCGTCCGCGACGGCGTGACCGGCGTCGAGCAGACGTTCGACCCGTCGTACATCTTCCGCTTCTGGCTGATCAGCAAGAAGTAGCACACCGCACCCTGTCGGCAACCGACGGCACATCCCGGGGGCGCGGACGGGCATCCGCCCGCCCGCGCCCCGACCGCCGTCCCGGAGAGAAACGATCCTATGAGCAAGCAGTCAGGCGGCCTCGGGCGCTACATCGCCCAGCGGCTGCTGCTGGCGGTCCCCATGGTGCTCATCCTGCTCTCGCTGGTCTTCCTGCTGATGCGGGTCGCCCCTGGCGACCCCGTCTCGGCCGCGGCGGGCGGCAAGCTCAGCGCGGAGCAACTGGAGGAGAAGCGCCGCATAGCGGGCCTGGACAAGCCGCTGTTCGAGCAGTACACGGACTACCTCGGCGACGTCGCCACCCTGGACTTCGGAACGACCTTCGTCGACCACCGCAAGGTCTCCGACATCATCGTCGACAACGGCGGAGCGACCCTCAGCCTCACGCTCGGCGCGCTGTTCGTCGCGATCATCATCGGGCTTCCCATCGGACTGCTGTCCGGTCGCTACCGCGACAGCGCCTTCGACGTGGGAGCGCGGATCTTCGGTATCGCCACCTACGCGGCACCGGTGTTCTTCACCGGCCTGCTCGCCCAGTTGGCCTTCGCCGGGACCTGGTTGCCCACCTCCGACCAGGCCGACCAGATCATGTCGTTGAACGTGGAGACGGTGACCCACATCTATGTGCTCGACGCCATGATCGCCGGTGACTGGGCCGCCGTGGAGGACGGCCTCAAGCACCTGATCCTGCCGTCGGTGACGCTGGGCCTGCTCATCGTCGGCGTGTTCATCCGCATGATCCGGGTCAACGTCATCACCACGCTCCAGGGCGACTACATCGAGGCCGCCCGCGCCCGCGGCGTCAAGGAGCGCTCGGTCGTCACCCGCCACGCCTTCCGCAACGCGCTCGTGCCCGTCATCACCGTGCTCGGCCTCCAGGTCGCGATGCTGCTCGGCGGAGCCGTGCTCACCGAGAAGACCTTCAACTGGCCCGGCATCGGCCAGCAACTGATCGAGTACATCAACCAGCGCGACTACGTCGCGGTCCAGGGCATCGTCACGGTGTTCGCCCTCGTGGTCGTGTTCATCAGCATGCTGATCGACTTCGTCAACGCTCTGATCGACCCGAGGGTGCGGTACTGATGACCCAGACGACGCTCCTCACCCCCACCGAGCCCGAGCCCGCGGCCGCGGTCCCCGCGGTCAAGCCGGGGCGCCTGGCCGGACTGCGCCGGATGTTCGCCCCGGTCAAGCAGGCGCACGGCGTGCCCAAGGCGCTGCTGTGGACCGGGTTCGCGATCAGCGCGGTGTTCGTGCTCGCGGCCCTGTTCGCGCCGCTGATCGCCCCGTACGACTTCGACCAGTACAGCTCCGGCGGCGAGCGCTTCCCCAAGCAGGGCGAGCCCGGCGGCGACCACCTGTTCGGCACCACCGTGCAGAGCCTGGACGTGCTGTCCCGGGTGCTGTACGGCGCGCGCACGGCCCTCGAGGTCATGGTGCTCGCGGTGCTGTTCTCCCTGGTGATCGGCGTGCTGCTGGGCCTGCTCTCCGGGTACTTCGGCGGCTGGCTCGACCGGATCCTCGTCCTGATCATGGACGCGCTGTTCGCCTTCCCCTACCTGCTGCTGGCCATCGTCGCCGGGTTCATCTTCTCCGGCGTGGCCGGGGGCAGCATCGTCACCGCGGCCCTGGCGATCACGGTGGTGTACATCCCGCAGTACTTCCGGGTGGTGCGCAGCTCGGCGCTGTCCGCGCGCGAGGCCACCTATGTGGAGGCGGCGCGGGCGATGGGCGCCAAGCCGAGGACGGTCATCTCCAAGTACCTGTTCTCGAACGTCATCCAGTCCGTTCCCGTAATCACCACCATGAACGCCGCCGACGCCATCTCCACGCTGGCCGGCCTCGGCTTCCTCGGCATGGGCATCGAGCCCACCGACGCCGCGGAGTGGGGCTACGACCTCGAGCGCGCGATCGACGACGTCGGCGCGGGCATGTGGTGGACCGCGCTCTTCCCCGGCCTGGCCATCCTGCTGTCGATCCTGGGCTTCACCCTGCTGGGCGAGGGCCTGAACGACGTGCTGAACCCGAGCACCAGGCGCCGCAGGATCACCAAGGTCGTCATCCCGCCCCTGGCCGCCCCGCGCCGGGTGGTGACCGCCGCCGCGGCCCCCACGGCCCAGGCCGCGCCGGCGAAGGCGGCGGACGAGGAGCGCCCCGCGGCCGAGGCCGACCCCGCCCCCGAACCCGAGCCGCCGGCGGCGGACGGGAAGGACGCGGGGAAGGACACCGCGAAGGCCCCCGCGAAGGCCCCCGCGAAGGCCGGGGAGCCCTCGGCCGGTGACGCGGCGGAGAAGGCGGAGAAGGCCGAACCCGCGGCCGAGCCGGAGCCCGAGGCCGAGCCGGAGGCCGCCGCGAAGCCGGAGCCCGAGCCTGAGCCCGAGGCCGAGCCGGCCCCCGCCGCCGAGGCCGAGCCCGCCGACGACCCCGCCGCGCCCGCCCCCGCCGAGGCGCCCGCCGACGGCGACGCCGAAGGGACCGCCCCCGCGCCGCGGGCCGAGGGCGGCACCGAGAAGACCACCGACTCCCGCACCCAGAAGGAGGGATGATGGCCACCACGACCGCCCCCGCCGCCGACCCGGCGGAGCTCAAGGAGCCGGTGCTGTCCGTGCGCGACCTGCGCGTCTGGTACGGCACCGAGCGCGGTCCCGTCAGGGCCGTCGACGGGGTCAGCTTCGACGTCCGGCCGGGCGAGACCCTCGGCCTCGTCGGCGAGTCCGGCTGCGGCAAGTCCACCCTCGGCCGCGGCGTCCTCGGGCTCACCCAGCCCGGCACCTCGCTGGACGGCGTGGTGGACTTCAAGGGCACCAACCTCGTCGGCCTGCCGCCCAGGGAGCTCCAGCGGCTGCGCGGCCCCGAGCTCGGCCTGATCTTCCAGGAGCCGATGACCCGGCTCAACCCCCTGATGAAGATCTCCGAGCACTTCGAGGAGGCCCTGCGCACCCACGAGAAGGGCCTGTCCAAGCAGCAGATGCGCGAGCGCGCGCTGGAGGCCCTGCGCGGCATGGGCATCCCGCCCAGCCGCTACAACTCCTACCCGCACGAGTTCTCCGGCGGCATGCGCCAGCGCATCATGATCGCGCTCGCGCTGGTGCTGCGCCCCGCGTTCGTCGTCGCCGACGAGCCCACCACCGCGCTCGACGTGCTGGTGGAGGCCCAGATCATCAAGATCCTGGCGGACCTGCGCAAGAACTTCGACACGGCGCTGGTGCTCATCACGCACAACCTGGGCATCGTCGCCGAGGCGTGCGACCGGGTCGCGGTGATGTACGCGGGCCACATCGTGGAGCAGGGCGACGCCCGTGAGGTGTTCGCCAACCCGCAGCACCCCTACACCAAGGAGCTGCTGCGCTCCACCATCTCCCTGTCCACCACGGGCCTGCACTACATCCCGGGCAGCCCGCCGGACCTGGGCCGGCCGCTGGAGGGCTGCCGCTTCCACCAGCGCTGCCCGGTGGCCATGCGGGGATGCGCCGATCACGAGCCGCCGGAGGTGCACCTGGCCTCCGGTGTGCGCAGCGCCTGCTGGCACCAGGCGCTGGAGGTGGACCCCTCGCTCGGCGAGGAGCTGGGTAAGGACGGGCGCGAGCCGCTCGCCGCGGTGAAGGAGATCAGCGTTGCCGACGAAGCCTGACACCGAGACCGCCCCGCAGGGCGAGCCGGCGGCGGCGTCCGCCGCGGCCGCCCGGGGCGGCGACCCCGACGTGCTGATGGAGGTCCGTGACCTCCAGGTGCACTTCGGCCTGCGCGGCGGCGCCCTGAGCCGCTTCACCGGCCGCGGCGCGACCGCCGTCAAGGCCGTGGACGGCATCGACCTCACCCTGCGCAAGGGCGAGGTCATGGGCCTGGTCGGCGAGTCCGGCTCGGGCAAGACCACCCTGGGCCGCACCCTGCTGGGCCTGAACCGGGCCACCGGCGGCAGCATCACCTACGCCGGGCAGGACCTGACCACGCTCAGCGAGCGGCGGCTGCGCCCCATGCGGCGCAAGCTCCAGATGGTCTTCCAGGACCCGCACGCCTCGCTGAACCCGGCCATGGACATCCGCACCGCGGTCGGCCACCCGCTGCGCATCCACGGCCTGGTCAAGGACGAGGCCGAGTACGACGCGAAGGTCGCCCACGCCCTGGAGCGGGTCGGGCTCACCCCGCCCGAGCGGTTCCTGCACAAGTTCCCGTCGGACCTGTCCGGCGGCCAGAAGCAGCGCGCCGTGCTGGCCCGCGCGATCATCGCCGACCCGGAGCTCCTCGTCGCCGACGAGCCGATCTCCATGCTCGACATGAGCGTCCGCGCCAAGATCCTCCAGTTGATGCTGGACCTGAAGCGCGACCTGGGCCTGACCTACGTGTACGTCACGCACGACCTGGCCAGCGCCAAGTTCTTCTGCGACACGATCGCGATCATGTACCTGGGCCGGATCGTGGAGTCGGGACCGGCCGAGCAGGTGTTCAGCGAGCCGCGCCACCCGTACACCAAGGCGCTGCTCGCGGCCATCCCCGAGCCGGACCCCCGGCACGCCATCCCCCGCGACCTGCCCCGCGGCGAGGTCCCGGACGCGGCCAGGCCCCCGCTCGGCTGCTCCTTCCACCCGCGGTGCGCCGCGGCCCTCGCGGGCTGCGGCTGGGAGGCGCGGGACCTGCGGGCGCTGCTCGAGCGGCGCTGGCTGGAGCTGCCGCCCGAGGAGTACACGCGCGAGCGCGGCCTGATAGGGAACCTGGACGCGCTCGCCGAGCCGGGGCTCACCCGGGTCGCGGTCGTCCCGGGCAAGGGCCACACCGCCGCGGAGGTGGCGCAGTATCTCAGAAGGCTCCGCGAGGAGGCGTCGGAAACCGAGCCCCGGGAGCCGTTCTGGCGCGGTGTGACCACACTGAGCGAGGACGGCGGGCAGGTCGTGGTGGAGTTCTCCGAGCCACGGGACCCTCGGCTGCTGCCCGTGGTGGACACCGGGGTTAACGTTGCTTGCCACCTCTACGCGGACGCCGAGCGGGCCTGACCGGCCGGCTGCACAACGGGGGCGGGCGGCGCCGACGTGGCGCCGCCCCGGCACACGAGACAAAAGGGCGCTAGGAGATCCGACACGATGAAGCGAGCCAAGCTACTGGCGCTGCCGGCGGCGGCCGGCCTGATGGTGCCCCTGCTGGCGGGGTGCGGCGGTGGCTCCGGCGGCGACGACGGCGACCAGGACCCCATCGTCATGGGCAGCACCGACGCGATCGGCAACCTGGATCCCGCGGCCGCCTACGACATCGGTAGCTGGACGGTGATGACCAACACCTTCCAGTCGTTGCTGCGCTTCCCCAACGACGGCTCCCAGCCGCAGCCCGACGCCGCGCAGAAGTGCACCTTCACCAGCCAGGCCAGCACCGCCTACCGGTGCACCCTGCGGGACGACCTGAAGTTCTCCAACGGCAACGCGCTCACCGCCAAGGACGTGGAGTTCTCCATCCAGCGGGTCGTCAAGATCAACGACCCCTCCGGCCCCGCCAGCCTCTTCGGCAACCTCGACCGGGTCGAGGCGCTGGGGGAGAAGACGGTGGTCTTCCACCTCAAGCAGTCCGACGCCACCTTCCCGTTCGTGCTGGCCACCCCGGCCGCCGCGATCGTGGACCAGGAGGTGTACCCGGCCGGCAAGCTCATAGGCGCGGACCGGATAGCCGGCTCGGGACCTTACGCCCTGGAGGAGATCCAGCGCGGCAAGGACTCCCACAAGCGCGCCGTCAAGGCCGTCTTCGCCAAGAACAAGAGCTACCAGGGCAGCATCGAGCCGAAGAACAGCAAGTTCGAGGTCCGCTGGTTCGCCGACTCCAAGGCGATGCAGAAGGCCCTGGAGCGCGGCGACATCGACCTGACCCACCGCACCCTCACGCCCAAGCAGATCGTCGAACTGGAGGGCGAGGAGGACAAGGGCATCAAGCTCACCGAGGCGCCGGGCACCGAGATCCGCTACCTGGCGTTCAACACCAAGGACTCCTCCGTGGAGAACGTGGCGGTGCGCCGGGCCATCGCCCAGATCGTCGACCGCCAGGCCCTGGTGCGCGACGTCTACCAGCGCACCGCGGAGCCGCTGTACTCGATGATCCCCAAGGGCATCACCGGGCACGTCAACGCGTTCTACAACAAGTACGCCGAGCCGGACCCGAAGAAGGCCCGTGAGACCCTCGAGGACGCCGGGATCACCGTGCCCGTCCCGCTGACCCTGTGGTACACCTCCGACCACTACGGCGCGGCCACCGCCGAGGAGTTCCAGGAGCTCAAGAGCCAGCTCGAGGACTCCGGCCTGTTCGAGGTGGAGATCAAGGGCCGCCAGTGGGAGGACTTCCAGGCCGGCTACCAGAAGAGCGAGTACGAGGTCTTCGGGATGGGCTGGTTCCCGGACTTCCCGGACCCGGACAACTTCACCGGCCCGTTCCTGCTGAAGGACAACTTCCTCAGGCTGCCCTACGGCAGCGAGGAGGTCCAGAACGACCTGATGCCCAAGGCCAGGCGGCAGGCCGACCGCAGCGCCGTCGTGGACGAGTTCCGCGAGATCCAGGACGTGGTGGCCGACGACGTGCCGCTGCTGCCGCTGTGGCAGGGCAAGCAGTACGTCGCCCACCGGGACAACATCAACGGCGTGCAGTGGACGCTGGACGCCTCCTCCACCTTCCGCTTCTGGGAGCTGGAGAAGGACGGCGAGTGACGCCCGGCGGAGCGGGGGCGGGCCCGGCCCGCCCCCGCACCGCCTACCGGGCGCCGGGCCGGACCAGGCCGCTCTCGTAGGCGTACACCGCGGCCTGCACCCGGTCGCGCAGCCCCAGCTTGGTCAGCACATGGCCCACATGGGTCTTCACGGTCGTCTCGCTGACGAACAGCTCCGCGGCGATCTCCGCGTTCGACAGACCGCGCGCCACCAGCTTGAGCACCTCCACCTCGCGCTCGGTGAGGGTGCCCAGCGCCTGCGGAGCCGGGTCCTCGCCCGACGGCAGCCGGCCCGCGTACTTGTCCAGCAGCCGCCGCGTCACGCTCGGCGCGAGCATCGCCTCCCCGGCCGCCACCACCCGGATGGCCTGCACCAGCTCCTGCGCCGGCGCGTCCTTGAGCAGGAAGCCGCTCGCGCCCGCCCGCAGCGCCTCCACCACGTACTCGTCCAGGTCGAACGTGGTCAGCACCAGCACCTTCGCCGGGCCGTCCCGGCCGGGCCCGGTGATTCTGCGGGTGGCCTCCACCCCGTCCATCCGGGGCATGCGGATGTCCATCAGGACCACGTCGGGCTGGAGGGCGCGCACCTGGTCCAGCGCCTGCTGGCCGTCCCCGGCCTCACCCACCACCGCGATGTCCCCCTCGGCCTCCAGGATCATCCGGAAACCGGTCCGCAGCAGCGGCTGGTCGTCGACGAGCAGCACCCGAATGGCCACCAAGACTCCTCATGCGCCAAGGCCCGGGGCGTCCGGCACGGGCCCTGCTGCCGACGGTCCCCGGGACAGCGGAAACGGCTGCCCATTCTTCCTCAGGGCGCGGGCACCACCGGGAGGGGGTACGGCGGGGGTGTGCCGCCGAACTCCGGGCACAGCGCGCGGTGCTCGCACCAGTCGCACAGCCGGCTCGGCTTCGGCCGCCACTCGCCGGTCTCGGTGGCCCGCCGGATCGCCTGCCACAGCGCGAGCAGCTTGCGCTCCACCGCCTCCAGGTCCGCCGCGTCCGGGTCGTAGGTCACCAGGTCGCCGCTGCCCAGGTACACCAACTGGAGCCGCCGGGGCACCACCCCGCGCAGCCGCCACAGCACCAGCGCGTAGAACTTCATCTGGAACAGCGGCTGCGCCTCGAACCGCGGCGGCGGGGCCTTGCCCGTCTTGTAGTCCACCACCCGCACGTCGCCGGTCGGCGCCACGTCCACCCGGTCCACGTAGCCGCGCAGGGTCAGGCCCGCGTCCAGCACCGTCTCCACGTACAGCTCGCGCTCGGCGGGCTCCAGGCGGTTGGGGTCCTCCAGGGTGAAGTAGCGCTCCACCAGGCGCTCCGCCTCGGCCAGCCACGCGGCGAGCGCCGTGCCCGGCTCGTCCCCCTCGCCGTCCCCGGCGAACAGCTCCGCCAGCTCCGGCCGCCTGGCCAGCAGCCGCTCCCACTCGGGGCGCACCAGCGACCGGGCGTGCCCCGCGGTGCGCGCACCCGCCGGGGCGTCGAACAGCCGCTCGAGCACCGCGTGCACCACCGTGCCGCGGGTCGCCGCGGGATTCGGCTTCTCGGGCAGCCGGTCGATCACCCGGAAGCGGTACAGCAGCGGGCACTGCATGAAGTCGGCCGCGCGCGACGGCGACAGCGACGCCCCGGGCGCCACCGCGGACCGGGCCGGCCCCGTGGCCGGGCGCGGCCGGGGGACGGGGGCCTGCGCCGCCGCGGCCCGCGGTACGGCCGCCTCCCCGGGCGGGTGCGGAGCCCGCGGCGCGGGGGAATCGGCCGCGGGCGGAGCCTGTGCCGCGGGCCCGTCCGCCTCCGCCTCGGGCGCGTCCGCCGTGCCGGTGCCAGTGCTGCTGCTCATGGCAGCCGACCTTACGGCCTCCCACCGACAGCGCGCCCCGCGACCCGGCCGCCCGGCGTGCCCCCGCCCGCGCGCGGTGTCCGCCGTCGCGCCACGGGACATACCATCGACGGCAACACGCCGGGGCCACGGCCGCCGGCCGGGCGGGGAACCAATGAGGGGACAGCTTTGAACGACTCGAACGGGCAGCCGGGCGGCACCAACGCATCCGCGCCCCAGCCGGGCCGCGGCAGGCGTCCGCCCGGCCCCGAGGGCGGACTGCTGATGGGCCGCCCCTTCGGCGTGCCCGTCTACGTCGCGCCGAGCTGGTTCCTCGTCGCCATCCTGATCACCTGGGTCTTCGGCAGCCAGCTCGAGGACGTGCTGCCCGAGCTCGGTGGCGCCCGCTACCTGGTCTCGCTGTTCTTCGCCGTCGCCTTCTACGCCTCCGTGCTCGTCCACGAGCTCGCCCACACCGTCGCCGCCCTCCGCTTCCAACTGCCGGTGCGCCGCATCCAGCTCCAGTTCTTCGGCGGCGTCTCCGAGATCGAGAAGGAGTCCGAGACCCCGGGCCGCGAGTTCGTCCTGGCGTTCGTCGGTCCGCTGCTCTCCCTGGTCCTCGCCGGCGTCTTCTACCTCGCCCTGCAAGCCGTGGAGCCCGGCACCGTGCCCGGTGTGCTGCTGGCCGGGCTCATGGTCAGCAACCTGATCGTGGCGGTGTTCAACCTGCTGCCCGGGCTGCCCCTGGACGGCGGCCGGATGCTGCGCGCCGTGGTGTGGAAGGTCTCCGGCAAGCCCATGACCGGCACCGTCGTCGCCGCCTGGACCGGCCGGGCGCTGGCCATCGCCGTCCTGGTCGGCCTGCCGCTGCTCACCTACTCCAGCGACCTGTCCTCCGGCGAGGACGGCGTCACCATGACGTCCATCACCGACGCGCTGCTCGCCGCCGTGCTGGCCGCCATCATCTGGACCGGCGCGGGCAACGCCCTGCGCATGGCCAGGCTCCGCGAGCGCCTGCCCGACCTGCGGGCCCGCACCCTGACCCGGCGGGCCGTCCCCGTCGGCCCCGACACCCCGCTGTCGGAGGCGCTGCGCCGGGCCAACGAGACGGGGGCGCGGGCCATCGTCGTGGTGGACAACGAGGGGGAGCCGCGGGCCCTGGTCCGCGAGGCCGCCATCGTGGGCGTGCCCGAGCACCGCCGCCCCTGGGTCGCCGTCGGCGGGCTGTCCCAGGACCTCCAGCCCGGGATGCGGGTCTCCGCCGAGCTGGCCGGGGAGGAGCTGCTGGACACCCTGCGCGCCACCCCCGCCACCGAGTACCTGGTCGTGGAGCCCTCGGGGGAGGTCTACGGGGTGCTGTCCACCGCCGACGTGGAGCGGGCGTTCGTCGCGGCCATGGCCAAGCCCGCGCCCTGACGCGGGCGCCCCCCGGGAAACCGGGCCCGCCCCCGGCCGTTCGTCCGCCCCTGCCCGCCTCCAGTACGCTTGTCCGCATGTCCGAACCGACCGGTGCCGCCCGCCGTCGCGGGCCCTTCAGAGTCGGGGACCAGGTCCAGCTCACCGATCCCAAGGGACGCCACCACACCTTCACGCTCGAGGCCGGGAAGAGCTTCCACACCCACAAGGGTTCCTTCCCCCACGACGAGCTGATCGGCGCCCCCGAGGGAACCGTCGTGCGTACCACCGGGAACACCGCCTACCTCGCGCTGCGCCCCCTGCTCCCCGACTACGTCCTGTCCATGCCGCGCGGAGCCGCCGTGGTCTACCCCAAGGACGCGGGGCAGATCCTGGCGATGGCCGACATCTTCCCCGGCGCGCGCGTGGTGGAGGCGGGCGTCGGCTCCGGGGCGCTGAGCACGTACCTGCTCCGCGCCGTCGGCGACCAGGGCATGCTGCACTCCTACGAGCGCCGCGCCGACTTCGCCGAGATCGCCACCCGCAACGTGCGGCGCTACTTCGGCGGCGACCACCCCGCCTGGCGGCTGACCGTGGGCGACCTCCAGGACCACCTGTCGGACACCGACGTGGACCGGGTGATCCTGGACATGCTCGCGCCCTGGGAGTGCCTGGAGGCCGTCTCCAAGGCGCTGGTGCCCGGCGGCATGGTCTGCGCCTACGTCGCCACCACCACGCAGTTGGCGCGCACCGTGGAGAGCCTGCGCGAGCAGGGCACCTTCAACGAGCCGAGCGCCTGGGAGTCGATGGTGCGCACCTGGCACGTGGAGGGCCTCGCCGTGCGGCCCGACCACCGCATGATCGGCCACACCGGCTTCCTGGTCACCGCCCGCCGCCTCGCCGACGGCGTCGAGCCGCCGCTGCGCCGCCGCCGCCCGGCCAAGGGCTCCTACGGCGAGGACTACAGCGGCCCCGGCGCGACCGCCCTGCCCGGCAACGGCGCGGTCTGAGCGGTCCCGCGCCGACGGACAGGGGTGGCGGCGGGGCCGGGCGCCCCGGGCGTGCGCCGCACGCCGGCCCTTCCTGCGCGACCCGGCGTGCTCACGGGCGGCCGCCCTCCGGCGGCCGCCCGTGAGCATACGAATCCATCCCTATATAAAGAGGACAAACATCCCGCGCCCCGGACGGACAACCCCGTCCGGGGCGCGGCCGTGTCCGGGGCCCGCCCGGGCGCACGCGCCCCGCGCGCGGCTCGGGGCCGCCCCGCGCGTGCGCTCCTGTGACCGGGTGTGGCACGATGCTGGCCCACAGCGACGACCGCCGCTGCGGCCGCCCTCGGGGCGGGCTCCAGCCACGCTCCGGCGCCATCTCCGCTCCGGCGGCGGTCCCGCTCCGGTCCAGCCCCACCCCAGTCCCGTTCCACTCCAGCCCCAGTCCCGTTCCAGGAGACGCGTGTGGTCAGCACCGAGCCGCGGGGGACCGGCCTCCCGCACACCCGCTCCCCGTCACTGGCCTGGCTGCTCACGGCGGCCGGTCTCGCGGCCGTCGTCGGCGCGGCCGCGCTGATCGCCCCGCCGGAGGTGTCCGCGAGCCCCTCCGACGGCGCCGCGCGAGCCGCCCGGCCGTCCTCCGCCCCGGACCCGAAGGCGGCCCGCTACCCCCTGGAGTGCGCCGGCGCGCCCGTCGCCGTGGCGAAGGCCGAGTACGGGGACGCCGACGGCGACGGGCGCGCCGACACCGTGGCCGCGGTGCACTGCGAGGCGGGCAACGGCACACCGCCGCACGAGGTGTACGTCCTGTCGCCCGGCGCCGACCCGGGGAGCGCGCCGCGGGTCGTGGCGCGGCTGCTGTCGTCCGCGCAGTCGATGACCGTGGAGGGGCTCACCGTGCGGGACGGCCGCATCACGGTGCGGCAGCTCGGCTACTCGTCCGACAACGTGCCGCGCTGCTGTCCTGATCTGCGCGCGGAACGGACATGGCGCTGGACGGCCGGTCGCTTCGTGCTCGAGTCCGCTCCGCTCTCGGCGAACACCTGACCGGCGCGAAAGCGCGCGAGGACGCGGGAGAGGGAGGGCGCCGGACGCCCGCCGCGCGGCACCGCGCCGGCTCCGGCGCCCCACAGTGGACCGGGCGGCGGCCCGCCCCACCGCGGGGCGGGCCGCCGCCCGGTCACTGTGCGCCGGGTCCGTGGACCTCCACCCCGTCGCTGACCCGCCGCACGTGGATGCACTCGCCGGGGCACTCCTTGGCGGAGTCCACCACGTCGTTGATCAGCGGAAGCGGCACCGGGACGGTCTCGCCCGGCCGCTGGCGCAGCTCGTCGTCCTCGCCCTTGACGTAGGCCAGGCCGTCGATGTCCAGCTCGAACACCTCCGGCGCGTACTGTGCGCAGATCCCGTCGCCGGTGCACAGGTCCTGGTCGATCCAGACCTCAAGCGCGTCCTCGCTCACGGGTGCCTCGCCTGCCGTTCGTCGCTCGGAATGACTCGGTACACAGCCGAGGGACGGAGCGGCATGGATCCGTCCCTGACGGGTGTTGACCGGACCGACGATACAACCGGTCGCTTTCCGATGTTGATGGGTGGGTATCTCCCTGACGTGGGGACGTGCGCAAGGGTGAAGATCGGACACACGCCTTCCGTCTTTGTGATCTAGGGGTTTCAACCCCACCCGGCCCAGGTAGGGTCTGAAAGCGTCCAGCTCCCCTTGGAGGAGGTGAGGACCGTGGCAGCCCACGACGACGACAAGAACCGCGGCAACCGGCCCATGCGGGGTTCCGAGGATCCCGCGAGCCAGGTCGCCTTTCTCGAGCAGGAGATCGCCGTCCTGCGACGCAAGCTCGCCGACTCTCCGCGTCACACGAGGATTCTCGAAGAGCGGATCGTCGAGTTGCAGACCAACCTGGCAAGCGTGTCCGCTCAGAACGAGCGGCTCGCGTCCACGCTCCGCGAGGCCCGTGACCAGATCGTGGCCCTCAAGGAGGAAGTGGACAGGCTCGCCCAGCCGCCCGCCGGGTTCGGGGTGTTCCTTCAGGGCAACGAGGACGGAACGGCGGACATCTTCACCGGCGGCCGCAAGCTGCGGGTGAACGTCAGCCCCAACGTCGAGGTGGAGGAGCTCAAGCGCGGCCAGGAGCTCATGCTCAACGAGGCGCTCAACGTGGTCGAGGCCATGGAGTTCGAGCGCGTCGGCGACATCGTCACCCTCAAGGAGCTCCTCGAGGACGGCGAACGGGCCCTGGTGATCGGGCACACCGACGAGGAGCGGGTGGTGCGGCTGGCCGAGCCGCTGCTCGACGGCGGCCCCCTGCGCGCCGGCGACGCCCTGCTGCTGGAGCCGCGCTCCGGCTACGTCTACGAGCGGGTCCCCAAGAGCGAGGTCGAGGAGCTCGTCCTCGAAGAGGTCCCCGACATCGGGTACGAGGACATCGGCGGCCTGGGGAACCAGATCGAGCTGATCCGCGACGCGGTGGAGCTCCCCTACCTGTACCCGGACCTGTTCAAGGAGCACGAACTGCGGCCGCCGAAGGGCGTCCTGCTGTACGGCCCGCCCGGCTGCGGCAAGACGCTCATCGCCAAGGCCGTGGCCAACTCCCTGGCCAAGAAGGTCGCCGAGGTCACGGGCCAGCCCGCGGGCAAGAGCTACTTCCTCAACATCAAGGGCCCGGAGCTGCTCAACAAGTACGTCGGCGAGACCGAGCGGCACATCCGCCTGGTCTTCCAGCGGGCCCGGGAGAAGGCGAGCGAGGGCACGCCCGTCATCGTCTTCTTCGACGAGATGGAGTCCCTGTTCCGCACCCGCGGCTCCGGGGTCAGCTCGGACGTGGAGAACACCATCGTCCCGCAGTTGCTCGCGGAGATCGACGGTGTGGAGGGCCTCGAGAACGTCATCGTCATCGGCGCCTCCAACCGCGAGGACATGATCGACCCGGCGATCCTGCGGCCGGGACGGCTGGACGTCAAGATCAAGATCGAGCGGCCGGACGCCGAGGCGGCCAAGGACATCTTCTCCAAGTACCTCACTCCGAACCTGCCCCTCCACGCCGACGACCTCTCCGAGCACGGCGGCTCCCGCGAGGGCACCATCGCCGGGATGATCCAGTCGGTCGTGGAGCGCATGTACTCCGAGAGCGAGGAGAACCGGTTCCTCGAGGTGACCTACGCCAACGGGGACAAGGAGGTCCTGTACTTCAAGGACTTCAACTCCGGCGCGATGATCCAGAACATCGTGGACCGGGCCAAGAAGATGGCGATCAAGGACTTCCTCGACCACGACCAGAAGGGCCTGCGCGTCTCCCACCTCCTCGCCGCCTGCGTGGACGAGTTCAAGGAGAACGAGGACCTGCCGAACACCACCAACCCCGACGACTGGGCCCGCATCTCCGGCAAGAAGGGCGAGCGGATCGTGTTCATCCGCACCCTCGTCACCGGGAAGCAGGGCGCGGACACCGGTCGCTCCATCGACACGGTGGCGAACACCGGTCAGTACCTGTAACGACTCCTCCGGCTGCGGGTACCCGGGAGGTACCCGCAGCCGGAGTTGTCTGTCCGGGGTGCGACCGAGCGCCACCAGGTTCGAGCAATGAGTGAAATGATCTCCCCACTGCCGCTCGTGCGTTCTAGGCTCGGTCGTACCGCACCGACCTCGGAGCGGGGATCCGCGAACGGCCACGTCTGAAGCGGTACTTGAGTGGCGCACCGACACGGGAGCGCCGCCCGGGCAAGGAGGGCCGCATGACCGTACGGCGAGTAATGGGCATCGAGACGGAGTACGGGATCTCCGTGCCCGGCCACCCGAACGCCAATGCCATGCTCACCTCGTCCCAGATCGTCAACGCCTACGCGGCGGCGATGCAACGGGCCCGGCGGGCCCGCTGGGACTTCGAGGAGGAGAATCCGCTACGAGACGCGCGCGGCTTCGACCTCGCCCGGGAGGCCGCGGACAGCAGCCAGCTCACCGACGAGGACATTGGCCTGGCCAACGTGATCCTCACCAACGGGGCCCGGCTCTACGTGGACCACGCCCACCCGGAGTACTCCGCGCCCGAGGTCACCAACCCCAGGGACGCGGTGCTGTGGGACAAGGCGGGCGAGCGGATCATGGCGGAGGCCGCCGAGCGGGCGGCGCTGCTGCCCGGCGCCCAGCCCATCCACCTGTACAAGAACAACACCGACAACAAGGGCGCCTCCTACGGCTGCCACGAGAACTACCTGATGAAGCGGGCGACGCCGTTCTCGGACATCGTCCGCCACCTCACCCCCTTCTTCGTCTCCCGCCAGGTGGTGACCGGCGCGGGCCGCGTGGGCATCGGCCAGGACGGGCAGGAGCACGGCTTCCAGCTCAGCCAGCGGGCGGACTACTTCGAGGTCGAGGTCGGCCTCGAGACCACCCTCAAGCGCCCCATCATCAACACCCGTGACGAGCCCCACGCGGACGCCGAGAAGTACCGCCGGCTGCACGTGATCATCGGCGACGCCAACCTGTCCGAGATCTCCACCTACCTCAAGCTGGGCACGACCTCGCTGGTGCTGTCCATGATCGAGGACGGCTTCATCGCCGTGGACCTGGCCGTGGACCAGCCCGTGCGCACCCTGCACGAGGTCTCCCACGACCCCTCGCTGCGCCGCCTGGTCACGCTGCGCAACGGGCGGACGCTCACCGCGGTGCAGCTCCAGATGGAGTACTTCGAGCTCGCCCGCAAGTACGTCGAGGACCGCTACGGCAACGACGCGGACGAGCAGACCAAGGACGTGCTCACCCGCTGGGAGGACGTGCTGGGCCGTCTGGAGACGGACCCGATGAGCCTGGCCGGCGAGCTGGACTGGGTGGCCAAGCTGGAGCTGTTCGAGGGCTACCGCAAGCGGGACGGCCTGGACTGGGACGCCGCCCGGCTGCACCTGGTGGACCTCCAGTACGCCGACGTGCGCCAGGACAAGGGCCTGTACAACCGCCTCGCGGCCCGCGGCCGGATGCGGCGCCTGCTGGACGAGCAGGACGTGCAGCGGGCCAAGACCAGCCCGCCGGAGGACACCCGCGCCTACTTCCGCGGCCGCTGCCTGGAGCAGTACGCCGACGACGTGGCCGCGGCCTCCTGGGACTCGGTGATCTTCGACCTGCCGGGTCGGGACTCCCTCCAGCGGGTACCCACCCTGGAGCCGCTGCGCGGAACCCGCGCCCACGTCAAGGCGCTGCTCGACCGCTGCCGCACGGCCGAAGACCTGGTCAGGGTGCTGTCCGGGGGCTGAAAGAGCGTGCTTCAGGGAATCATCGAGGTGGTTGCCGGACGTTAGGCAAATGTGAGGTGCGAGCGAGGGCCGATGTCGGGTCCCGCTTGTAAGGTCTGATCTTGTATGCGAACCCGAGCGGGGTGAGGGACATGGCGACGAAGGACACAGGCGGTCAGCAGCGTGCCACGCGCTCGACCGAGGAGACCGAGGAAACCGTCCAGGACACCCAGGCATCGGAGGATCTCAAGGAGCGGCAGGAGAAGCTCTCCGACGATGTCGACGCCGTGCTGGACGAGATCGACGACGTCCTCGAGGAGAACGCGGAGGACTTCGTGAGGTCGTTCGTGCAGAAGGGCGGGGAGTAGCGGCCCCCTGCCCCGTCGGCGCCGGGGCGGCGGACGCGCGCCACCGAGGTGGCGCGCCCGTCCGCCTCCACCGGCGCCCGAAGGGCTCGACGGACGTGACCGCCGGGAGTGCTCTTCCCAGGAGCACTCCCGGCGGCGTCGGAGGACGGGGCTCCCGCACCGCCGCGTGAGCCGCCCGCGGTGCCGCGCGTGCCGCGGCCCGCGGCCCGCCGGGCATGTTGGCCACGATCATGAGGCGGGTAGGGTCCGTGGCACGACTGTGCTCCAGCCGCGCCGGCGTTCCGGGACGGCGCCGGTCCCCGCATTCCCGAGGACCGGCCCGCCCCGGAGCGCCGGGCGGCCCACTCAAGTGGAAGGGATCGTGTGGAAGCCAACACCGATGGCACCGGGCGTCTGCCGGCTGCCTTCCTGAGGCCGGGATCGTCGTCGTTCCTGGAGTTCCTCGCCGACCACCGGCCGGACCTCCTGCCGGGCCGGCGCAGCCTCCCGCCGGTGCAGGGGGTCATCGAGGCCCCGCACGGCACGACACTCGTGGCGGCGACCTTCCCCGGCGGCGTGGTGCTCGCGGGTGACCGCAGGGCCACCCAGGGCAACCTGATCGCGAACCGGGACATGGAGAAGGTGTTCCCGGCCGACGAGTACTCCGCGGTCGGCATCGCCGGCACCGCGGGCCTGGCCGTGGAGATGGTCCGGCTCTTCCAGCTCGAGCTGGAACACTACGAGAAGATCGAGGGCGCGGTGCTCTCCCTGGAGGGCAAGGCCAACCGCCTGGCCACCATGATCCGCGGCAACCTCGGGATGGCCATGCAGGGCCTGGCCGTGGTGCCGCTGTTCGCCGGCTACGACCTGGACCGGGGCAAGGGGCGGATCTTCTCCTACGACGTCGCGGGCGGCCGGACCGAGGAGCGCGGCTTCGCCGCGACCGGCTCGGGCTCGGTCTTCGCGCGCGGCTCGCTGAAGAAGCTCTACCGCGACGACCTGACGGAGTCGGACGCCGCCACCCTGGTCGTCCAGGCCCTGTTCGACGCGGCCGACGAGGACTCGGCGACGGGCGGCCCGGACCTGTCCAGGAGGATCTACCCGATCGTCATGCTGATCACCGAGAAGGGCCTGCACAGGCTCACCGAGGACGAGGTCTCCGAGGTCGCCCGGGCGGTGCACGCCCGGCGCCTGGAGCACCCCAACGGGCCGCAGGCCCCGCTGCTGTAGGGGCGGGCGCCGGGATGCACAAGCCACTCACAGAAAAGGACGGGTAGCCGGTGTCCACGCCGTTCTACGTCTCACCCCAGCAGGCCATGGCGGACCGCGCGGAGTTCGCCCGCAAGGGCATCGCCCGCGGCCGCAGCGTGGTCGTGCTCCAGTACGCCGACGGCATCGTCTTCGTCGCCGAGAACATGTCCCGCGCCCTGCACAAGGTGAGCGAGATCTACGACCGGATCGCGTTCGCCGCGGTCGGCAAGTACAACGAGTTCGAGAACCTGCGCATCGCCGGCGTCCGCTACGCCGACCTGCGCGGATACTCCTACGATCGGGCCGACGTCAACGCCAGGGGCCTGGCGAACGTCTACGCGCAGGCCCTGGGCAACATCTTCTCCAGCGCGGGCGAGAAGCCGTACGAGGTCGAGCTGATCGTCGCCGAGGTCGGGGAGGGGCCCGAGGACGACCAGATCTACCGGCTCCCGCACGACGGCTCCGTCGTGGACGAGCACGGCACCGTGGCCATCGGCGGCAACGCGGACCAGATCAGCAGCTACCTCGCCGAGCGCCACCAGGAGGGCATGTCCCTGAAGGAGGCGCTCAGGCTCGCCGTGGGCTCCCTGGCCCGCGACAGCAACGGCTCCGACCGCACCCTCACCCCGGAGCAGCTCGAGGTGGCGGTGCTGGACCGCACCAGGCCGCAGCAGCGGAAGTTCAAGCGCATCCTCGGCCAGCAGCTCGCGGGACTGCTGGAGGACGAGCGCGGCGGCGAGGAGGGCTCCGGGACCGACGGCGGCGGCACGGAGGGTTCGGGGGAGGAGAACTCCTCGGAGAGCTGAGCCCGCCCGTCCGGTCCCGCGCGCTCACGCGCAGGCGCCCGGCCGCGTCCGGAACCCGTTTCCGGACGCGGCCGGG
>NZ_BAAGTD010000043.1:0-73467 GCF_054782095.1 Streptomyces capparidis
GCGGCGGCGGCAGCGGGGGGGGGGCCGCCGCCGCCCCCGCCCCGGCCGCCGCCGTCGCCCGACGGCAGCCGCGGGTCGGCGGACGGCTCCGGCCGGCGCTGCTCGGGCAGCGCGGCACCGCCCCCGGCGCCCTGGCCCGCGACGGCCGCGCCCGCCGCGGCCGGGCGGCCGTCCCAGGACGGGGCGCGCGGCGCCCGGCCGGCGTCCGGCACCTCGGCCGACCAGGTCGCCTCCGACTCGTCCTCCTCGTCGAGGAAGACCGGGCCCGACTCCTCCACCCCGCGCCGCCGCCGCGGCTCGGAGGCGGCGGGGGCCGCGGGCGCGGCGGGCGCGGCCGGGGCGAAGCCGGGCGGCGGGGCGAGCACCTCGCCCGGCCCGGGCTGGGGACGGCTCGTCCCGGACACCCAGGCGGTGCCGTCCCAGAACCGGACGTATCCCGGGATGGACGGATCCGCGTAGTAGCCCGGGCCCGGTGTTCCGCCGGAGGATTGGCCGCTCATACCGCTGCATCCCGTATCTGCTTGGCCGTCGAAAGTCGCAGGGACACATCTACCAGATGTCGCCGCACGGCCGCCCTCCACCGAGGCCCGGTGGACACGGGGCGGCGGTCAGAAGAGTTTGCCCGGGTTGAGCAGGTTCAGCGGGTCGAAGACGCGCTTGATGGCCCGTTGCAGCTCCAGCGTCTCCTCGCCCAGCTCCCTCGCCAGCCACTCCTTCTTCAGCACGCCCACGCCGTGCTCGCCGGTGATGGTGCCGCCGAGTTCGAGGCCGAGCGCCATGATGTCGTCGAAGGACTCGCGTGCCCTGCGGACCTGGTCGGCGTCGTCCGGGTCGAACACCACCACGGGGTGGGTGTTGCCGTCGCCCGCGTGCGCGCACACCCCGATGGTCAGGGCGGTCCGCTCCGCGATGCGGGCCACGCCGTCGAGCATCTCGGCGAGCCGGTCCCTGGGCACGCACACGTCGTCGATCATGGTGCTGCCCAGCCGCTCCAGCGCCACCAGCGACAGCCGCCTGGCCTGGAGCAGCGCCTCGGACTCGGTGGCGTCGTCGGCCGGGACGACCTGCGCGGCCCCGGCCGCCTCGCAGGCCCGCGCGATCAGCGCCAGGTCCCCGCGCGGGTCGTCGCTGTCGGACGCGGCGAGCAGCAGCGCCTCGGTGGTCCCGGGCAGGCCCATGCGGGTCATCTCGTTGACCGCCCGCACCGTGGTGCGGTCCATCAGCTCCAGCAGCGAGGGGACGATGCCGCTCGCCATGATCCGGCACACCGCGTCGCAGGCGGCGGCGGTGGAGGCGAACTCGGCGGCCAGCACCAGTTGCGGGCGGGGCCTGGGCCGCAGGGCGAGCACGGCCTTGACCACGACGCCGAGGCTGCCCTCGGAGCCGACGAACAGCCGGGTCAGGTCGTAGCCGGCCACGCCCTTGGCGGTGCGGCGCCCGGTGCGGATCAGGCGGCCGTCGGCCAGCACCACCTCCAGGCCCCGCACGTACTCGGCGGTCACGCCGTACTTCACGCAGCACAGGCCGCCGGAGCCGGTGCCGATGTTGCCGCCGATGGTGCACTGCTCCCAGCTCGAGGGGTCCGGCGGGTAGTACAGGCCCTTGTCGCCCAGGGCGCGGGCCAGCGCCGCGTTGACCACGCCGGGCTCGACCACCGCGATCATGTTGACCGGGTCGATCTCCAGGATGCGGTCCATCTTCACCAGGGAGAGCACCACGCAGCCGTCGTGGGCGTTGGCCGCGCCGGACAGGCCGGTGCGGGCGCCCTGCGGCACCACCGGCACGCGCAGCGCGGTCGCGGTGCGCATCACGTGCCGCACCTGCTCCACGGTGCGCGGCAGCACCACGACGGCGGGGTGGCCCGCCTCGCAGAAGCTCGCCATGTCGTTGCGGTACGAGGCCATCACATCGGGATCGGTGACGACCGCCTCCGCGGGCAGTCCTTCCAGCAGATGCGCCGTCAGGGTCGAGGTGTCGGGTACGCCGTTGTCGCCCATGCAGGCAGCGTCGCACCGACGGGCCCGCGAGTGAAGATCCCCTGCCCGCGAGGGATCACGTGTCGGCCGAGCCCGGTGGGCGGGCACGGCGCGGCGGCGCGGGGGCGCCGCGCACCCCCGCCACCCCGGCGGCGCCGCCCCGGCGCCCGCTCAGAGGTTGCCGCGGCGGGCCTGCTCGCGCTCGATGGCCTCGAACAGCGCCTTGAAGTTGCCCTTGCCGAAGCCCTGCGAGCCGTGGCGCTCGATCATCTCGAAGAACACCGTCGGCCGGTCCTGCACCGGCTTGGTGAAGATCTGGAGCAGGTACCCGTCCTCGTCCCGGTCGGCGAGGATCTTCAGCTCGCGCAGCTCGTCCACCGGCACCCGGGTCTCGCCCACCCACTCGCCGAGGGTGTCGTAGTAGGAGTCGGGCGTGTCCAGGAACTCCACCCCCGCCTCCCGCATGGCGCGGACGGTCGCCACGATGTCGTCGGTGGCCAGCGCGATGTGCTGCACCCCCGGGCCGCCGTAGAACTCCAGGTACTCGTCGATCTGCGACTTCTTCTTGGCGACCGCCGGCTCGTTCAGCGGGAACTTCACCTTGCGGGAGCCGTCGGCCACCACCTTGGACATCAGCGCCGAGTACTCGGTGGCGATGTCGTCGCCCACGAACTCCTTCATGTTCGTGAAGCCCATCACCCGGTGGTAGAACTCCACCCACTCGTCCATCCTGCCGAGCTCCACATTGCCCACGCAGTGGTCGACGGCGGCGAACAGCCGGCGCGGCGCCACCAGCGGGGAGCGCGCGACATAGCCCGGCAGGTAGGGGCCGCGGTAGCCGGAGCGGTCCACCAGGGTGTGCCGGGTCCGGCCGTAGGTGGCGATGGACGCCAGGACCACGGTGCCGTGCTCGTCCTTGAGCTCGTACGGCTCGGCGAGGCCGGTGGCGCCGTGCTCGACGGCGTACGCGTACGCCCGGTGCACGTCGGGCACGGCGATCGCCAGGTCCACCACGCCGTCGCCGTGCGCGGCCACATGGTCGGCCAGGAAGCGGCCGTGATCGGTCGCGGGCTTGATCACGGAGGTGAACACGAACCGGGCCTCGCCGGAGACCAGCACATAGGAGGCGATCTCCCGGCTGCCGGTCTCCGGACCGGTGTAGGCGACCAGCTCCATCCCGAACGCGGACGCGTAGTAGTGGGCGGCCTGCTTGGCGTTGCCCACCGCGAACACGACCGCGTCCATGCCCTGGACCGGGAAGGGGTCGGCGTGGCCTGCGTGGGACGGGGTGGTGGTGACGGTGTCGGTCATCGTGGGCTCCCCTGGGGCGGCTGTGGTCGTCGAGAACCAGAACCTGTCGTAACGAAAGCGTCACGCGGGCGCGGCGGGGTGTGCAACCGGACGCGGATCGGCTGCGCAGTATGCACAATCGGACCGGCACAGGAGCGGTCTCGCCGGACATGATGTCCAGTCGGAGTGGGAGGGAGCCGGAACGTGGGGATCGACGGCCTCGACGCCAGGCTGATCACGCTGCTCGCCCGGGAGCCGCGGATCGGGGTGCTGGAGTGCTCCCGGCGGCTGGGGGTGGCGCGCGGCACCGTCCAGGCCCGGCTCGACCGGCTGCGCGAGCGCGGGGTGATCCGCGGGTTCGGGCCGCAGGTGGACCCGGCGGCGCTCGGCTACCCGGTGACCGCGTTCGCCACCCTGGAGATCAGGCAGGGGCAGGGGCCCGACGTGCGGCGGCACCTGGCCGCCGTGCCCGAGGTGCTGGAGGTGCACACCACCACGGGCCACGGCGACATGCTGTGCCGGATCGTCGCCCGCTCCAACGCGGACCTGCAACGGGTGATCGACCGGGTGGTCGGCTTCTCCGGCATCGTGCGCGCCTCCACCGCGATCGCCATGGAGAACCCGGTGGAGCACCGGGTGCTGCCGCTGGTGCAGCAGGCGGCGGGCGACGGCGAGGCCGCCGGGAGCGGGGGGCCGCCGGGGCCGGTCAGGGGTTGATCTTCACCACGACGCTGCGCACCGGCTTGTCGTGCAGGCACTGCCGGTTGGGGCGGTCCCAGCAGCACCACAGGGCGTCCAGCATCCCGGCCAGGCACAGCGAACCGGCCAGGCTCATCAGCACGTGGATGCCGTACCTGCCGTAGGAGCGGGCGAGGCCGAGCCGCCCGCCGTCCTCCAGGCGGGCCACCCGCAGGTTGCACAGCCGCTTGCCCGGGGTCCAGCCCAGCAGCCCCGTGGTCACCGGCTCGTAGGTGAGGAACACCAGGACGGCCCAGCAGGCGGCGGTCCACCCGGCGAGCGTGGCGGCGGAGCCGTCGTTCCGGCTCGCCCAGATGGCGGCGGGGACCACCCCGATGGCCATGACCAGCATCATGAGGAAGGTGTCCACGACGCGGGCGAGCAGGCGCATGCCCTGATCGGCCAGCAGCGCGGGGTCTATCGCCCCGGGCTGCGGCGGGTAGGGGTGGCCGGGGTACGCCGGGTACCCGGGCGGGAACGGGTGGGGCTGGGCGGCGTACGGGGGCCGGCCGTAGGGCGGTTGGCCGTACGAGGGGTGGCCGTACGAGGGGTGGCCGTACGAGGGGTGGCCGTGGGGCGGTTGGTACGGCGGTTGGCCGAACGAAGGCTGCCCGTACGGGGGTTGGGCGTACGGGGCCCGTGGGTCCGGGCTCTGCGGGGAGGGCGCCCCGGGGTACGGTGGCTGGGCGTGCGGCGGCTGGGGGCCGAAGGACGGGACGGCTCCGTAGGGGGAGTCCGGTGCGTGAGAGGGCTGTCCTGGCGCGGCGTCCCGCGGCTCCCGCGGGCCGAAGGGCTGCTCGGGGCTTGCTCCGCTCATGCGTCCGATCCAATCCGGCCCGCCCGCCCGCGGCAAGACCGCGCGTGGGAGACCTCCGCCCGGCACCGCTCGGCCGCCGGGCGCCGCGACCGCCGGGGGAAGCCGTCCCGCGGCGCGTTGAGCGAAGTCGTTGCCGGGTCCGTCATACAGGGAGATGGTGGCACAGGGCGGGGCGGGGCCGGCACGGCGACGACGCGCCGCGGCCCGTCCCCCGGGAGGGCCGCCGAAGAACGCCACGGGAGGTGGGAGCTCTGTCGCAAGGGGGGCGTGCGCCGCTCGTCGTGCTGCTCGGCGCCAACGTCGTCTCGGTCACCGGGAACTCCCTGACCATCGTCGCCATGCCGTGGTTCGTGCTGGAGACGACGGGCAGCGCGGGCCGGGCCGGGGTGGTCGCGTTCTGCTCGACGCTGCCGGTGGTGGTCGCCGCGCTGCTCGGCGGGCCCGTCGTGGACCGGCTCGGGCTGCGGCGCAGCAGCGTGGTCTCGGACACCGTGTGCGCGGCGGCGGTGGCCGCGGTGCCGGTGCTGCACCTGTCGGTGGGGCTCGCGTTCTGGCAGTTGCTGGCGCTGGTGGCGGTGACCGGCCTGTTCCACGCGCCGGGCGAGACGGCGCGCGCCGTGCTGCTGCCCGACCTCGCGGAGCGGGCGGGCATCGCGATCGAGCGGGCCACCAGCGCCTACGACGGCGCCACCCGCGGGGCGCGGATGCTGGGCGCGCCGCTGGCCGGCGGCCTGATCGCCGTGCTGGGGGCGGAGCGGGTGCTGCTGCTGGACGGGGCGACGTTCCTGGCGTCGGCGGTGCTGATCGGCGCCGGGGTGCGGGTCGGCGCGGGCGGCGCGGTGCGGCGGGAGCCGGCCGAGCCGACCGCGGACCAGGGCACGCTCGCCCGGTACGCGGCCGACCTGCGGGAGGGCTTCTCCTTCGTGCGGCACTCCTCGCTGCTGCTGGCGGCGGTGCTGATGGTGATGGTCACCAACGGGCTCGACCAGGCGTGGAGCGCGGTGCTGCTGCCGCTGCACGCCAGGGACAACCTCGGCGGCTCGGTGGAGCTCGGCCTGGTCAGCGGGACGTTCGGCGGGTGCGCGCTGGCCGGCACGGTGCTGTTCGCCGCGTTCGGGCGGCGGTTCTCCCGGCGGTGGCTGCTGTTCTGGGCCCTGCTGGTGTGCGGCTCGCCGCGGTTCTTCGTCGCCGCGCTCTGGCCCGACCTGCCGCCGCTGCTGGTGACGATGGCGGTGGGCGGGCTCGCCGCGGGGACGCTCAACCCGATCTTCAGCGCGGTGCTGTTCGAGCGGATCCCGCCGCGGCTGCGCAGCCGGGTGGTGGGCGCGGTCACCTCCGGCTCGCTGGCGGCGATGCCGCTGGGCGCGCTGGTCGCCGGGGCGCTGGTGGACATGGCGGGGCTGCGCACGACGCTGCTGGTGCTCGGCGGGGTGTACCTGGCGGCGACCCTGAGCCCGCTGGCCGCCCCCGCCGCCTGGCGCCAGCTCGACCGCTCGGCGACCCCGTCACCGGCCACGGCGTCCCGCGAGGAACTCGTGCCCGAGCCCTAGGGCCTGTCGTCGGATCCCCGCCTGCCCCGCTCCGGCACCGCCTAGCAGGAGGGCACCTTGCCGCCGTCCTTCAGGGCCTTCAGCGCGTCCACCGCGCCCTTGAGGTCGCCGACCGGGATCAGCCGCAGCCCCTCGGGGGTGCGGGCGGCGACCTCGGTGCACTGGTCCTCGGGGACGAGGAACACCGTGGCCCCGTCCCTGCGGGCGCCGAGCTGCTTGAGCGGGGCTCCGCCGACCGGGCCGACCTCGCCGTCCTCGGTGATGGTGCCGGTGCCCGCGATCACCCGGCCGCCGGTGAGGTCGCCGCCGCGGCCGTCGCCGTGCAGCTTGTCGATGATGCCGAGGCTGAACATCAGGCCCGCGCTGGGGCCGCCCACGTCGGCGAGGTTCAGGTCCACCTTCACCTGGCTCGGGGACAGGCCCAGGTGGTCCAGGGCGGCGGTGGTGGCGTCGTGCTGCGCGGTGCGCATCTGGCGCTCGTTGTACTCCTCGATCTCCTCCGTGGAGTCGCCCTCCGGGTAGACGGCCGAGCGCGGCATCGCGGCCCTGTCCTCGTCCAGCCAGGCCGACAGCACGTCGTCGAGGTGGACGGTGGCGTCGGGCTGGGTGGCGGCGATGGTGGTGAGGAGCAGCTTGCCGCTGGTCGTCCTGGTCTCGGTGCCCTCGATGGTGATCACCGGCGTGCCCTTGTCCCGGCCGAGGGTGTCCGCCGTCTGGCCGGGCACGACGATCGAGAACGGCAGCGGCGCGAACACGGCTACGGCGAGCAGCGCGGCGACCAGGGCTGAGCAGACCCCGAGGGTCCGGGCACGAGAGGACACGGTAGGCATTAAAACGGTCCCGGGACCCGCCCACCAAGCGAGGGTGCGCGTCCCGGGACCCGCCGGACGGCCCCGCGGCCTCACCGCAGGGCGTCGGCGACCTCCAGCGCCGCCTCCACCACCCGCGGCCCGACCCGCTCCGGGATGGTCTCGGCGAGCATCACCACGCCGACGCTGCCCTCCACTCCCCCGACGCCGAGCAACGGGGCCGCGGCGCCGCTGGCCCCCGTCTCCAACTCGCCGTGGGTGAGCACGAACCCCGGCCCCGCGGCGAACGGCCCGGAGCCGTTGACCCCCGGGTAGCCGTCGCCCGAGTACTGGGCCCGCCCGGCCAGGATGGCCCGCCCGGCGGCGCCCCGGTCCAGGGGGTGGCGCAGGCCGGTGCGGTACGCCACGTGGTAGTCCGTCCAGCTCGGCTCGACCACGGCGACCGCCAGCGCCTCGTTGCCGTCCACCAGGGTGAGGTGGGCGGTGGCGCCGATGTCCTCCGCGAGGCTGCGCAGCGCGGGCATGGCGGCCTCTCTCAGCAGGGGGTGGACGCGGTGGGCGAGCCGCAGCACCCCGAGCCCGACCCGGGCCCGGCCGCCCATGTCGCGGCGGACCAGGGAGTGCTGCTCGAGGGTGGCGAGCAGCCGGTAGACGACGGTGCGGTTCACCCCGAGTCTGCTCGCGAGCTCGGTGACGGTCAGGCCGTGGTCGGTGTCGGCCAGCAGCTTCAGGACACGCAGTCCGCGGTCCAGGGTCTGGGAGGTCTCCGCGGTCACGACGGCCCCCTCGTGGTGTTGGGCGGCGCCGCCCCGGCGGCGGCGCGCCCGGATGGGGAAGGGGGCGGTTGCGGACGCGGGAACGGCTGCCGGTGACATCAATGGGCTCCGTGGCCGCGCTGCCACCGGAGTTCACCGCACCGTAATGACCTGCACCGGTGAGCGGAAGACCTCGTCCAGAATCCGGATGGAGGAGGGACGAGATCGTTACGGTTGCTCCCCGTTCGCCCTGGGCCCGGGGCGGGGGCGTTCCTCCGGAGGCCAGAGGGCTTCGCCCCCTGGACCCCCACTGGGGGCTTCGCCCCCAGGCCCCCAACCGCAGGAGGCACGGGGGCGGAGCCCTTCGGCCTCCGGAGGACACTCCCCCCGAACACCGCCCCTGGGGGCGCGGGGGCAAAGCCCCCGTCGGGGGTCCAGGGGGCGGAGGCCCCCGGCCTCCGCCAGGACACGCTCCCACCCCACCCGCCGCACCCACCCGCACCCCCGCGGCGGGGCCGTCAGTGCATCCGCGTCGCCCACTCCTGGATCTTGCTGATCCGGTCCTGGAGCTGCCCCGCCGTGGCCTCCGCCGACGGCGGCCCCCCGCACACCCGGCGCAGCTCGTTGTGGATCACGCCGTGCGGCTTGCCGGTGCGGTGGTGCCAGGCGGCCACCAGGGTGTTGAGCTGCTTGCGCAGCTCCATCATCTGCCGGTGGGTGACCACGGGACGGCGCTCGGCGGGCAGCTCCAGCAGGTCCGCCTCGCTGTCCGGCTTCCTGCGGCTGTGCGCGATCTGCCGGGCCTGCCGCCGCTGGAGCAGCAACTGCACCTGGTCGGGTTCGAGCAGCCCGGGGATGCCCAGGTAGTCCTGCTCCTCCTCGCTGCCGGGGTGCGCCTGCATGCCGAACTCGGCACCCTCGTACAGCACCCGGTCGAACACCGCGTCGGACTCCAGCGCCTCGAACGGCAGCATGTCCTGCTCGCCGGCCTCGTCCTTGGCCTCGTTCGCCTCCTTGAGGAGCTTCTCCTCCTCCGCGTACGGGTCCTCCTCGCCGTCGCCCTTCTTCGGGCGGTCCAGCACGTGGTCCCGCTCCGCCTCCATCTCGCCCGCGAACGACAGCAGCGTGGGCACCGAGGGCAGGAACACCGACGCGGTCTCGCCGCGGCGGCGGGAGCGCACGAAGCGGCCGACGGCCTGCGCGAAGAACAGCGGCGTGGAGATGGAGGTGGCGTACACGCCGACGGCCAGCCTGGGCACGTCCACACCCTCGGAGACCATGCGGACCGCGACCATCCAGCGGTCGTCGGAGGCGGAGAACGCCTCGATCTTCTTCGACGCCCCCGCGTCGTCGGACAGCACCACGGTCGGCCCGGTGCCGCTGATCTCGCGGAGCATCTTCGCGTACGCGCGGGCCGCCTCGTGGTCGGTGGCGATGACCAGGCCGCCGGCGTCCGGGATGGCCTTCCTGACCTCGGTCAGGCGGGTGTCGGCGGCGCGCAGCACATTGGGCATCCAGTCGCCGTGCGGGTCCAGCGCGGTGCGCCACGCCTGGGCGATGGCGTCCTTGGTCATCGGCTCGCCGAGCTTGGCGGAGACCTCGTCGCCCGCCTTGGTGCGCCAGCGCATGTTGCCGCTGTACGACAGGAAGATCACCGGACGGACGACGTGGTCGGCCAGGGCGTGGCCGTAGCCGTAGGTGTAGTCGGCGACGCTGCGCCGCACCCCGTCCGCGCCCTCGGCGTAGGTGACGAACGGGATGGGGTTGGTGTCGGAGCGGAACGGGGTGCCGGTCAGCGCCAGCCGCCTGGTGGCGGGCTCGAACGCCTCGAAGCACGCCTCGCCCCACGCCTTGGAGTCGCCCGCGTGGTGGATCTCGTCCAGGATCACCAGCGTCTTGCGCTGCTCGCAGCGGTTGCGGTGCAGCATCGGGCGCACGCCCACCCCGGCGTAGGTGACCGCGACCCCGTGGTAGTCGCGCCCGACCGGGCCTGCGGAGTAGTCCGGGTCCAGGCGGATCCCTATCCGGGCGGCGGCCTCCGCCCACTGCTTCTTCAGGTGCTCGGTGGGCGCCACCACGGTGAGCTGCTGGACGGCGTGCTCGTGCAGCAGCTTCGAGGCGAGGGTGAGCGCGAAGGTGGTCTTGCCCGCACCCGGGGTGGCCACGGCGAGGAAGTCGCGCGGCTCGCGGCGGGTGTACTCGTCCAGCGCTCCCTGCTGCCAGGCGCGGAGCTTGTTCGCGGTGCCCCAGGGGGCCCGGCCGGGGAAGGCCGGGGACAGATGATGCGAGTGAGAGGCGTTGGTACTCACGGTCTCCGGGTCGCGCAAGGGGACAACAACGGCCGGAGCAGCCTACCGGGGCGAGCCCCCGCACCCCCGGGAAGGCGACCCGGTTCGCCCCGAGGTGCGACGAGGGTCACGTCACGGGGCGTCGTGGAGGGCGCGCAGGCCGTCGGCGATGAGCGCGACGTCGCGCAGACGGCCGGTGGCCACGTCCACGACGAGGCGCTCGGCCGCGTCGATGTCGGGTCGGAGCTGGACGTCGTTGACGGCGAGGAACACCATGGCGGACAGCCAGGCGGTGCGCTTGTTGCCGTCGAAGAGCGGGTGGTTGACCGCGAGCGACCGGAGGAGGGCGGCCGCCTTCTCGAACAGCCCGGGGTACGCCTCCCGGCCGAACACCGTGGCGGTGGGCCCGTGGGCGGCGGACTCCAGCAGGCCCGCGTCGCGAACCACGACCTGCATGTCGTCACAGGCGTGGCGGGCGACGGGCAGGATGTCCTCGGCGGTCAGGAGAAGCCGGGTCACTTGAGCCGCTCCAGCAGCTCGCGCCACTTGTCGGCCTGCGCCGCCGCCGTCCGCTCGATCACCGCGTCCCGGGCCGGGCGCGCCAAGTACTCGTCCACCAGCGCGACGAGCACGGCGTCCACGCTCCTGCCCTCCCGCTCGGCCCGCTCCCTGAGCGGCCGCTCCTGGTCGTCGCGAAGACGCACGTTCACGTGGTAGGTCACGTTCGGCACGCTATCGCCCTCACGGAGCCGCCGTGGTGCTTTTTTCCCGCGGCGGCCGCACCCGCCGCGCCACCCACACCCCCGCCAGCGCCACCGCCGTCATGGACAGCAGGACGCCGGCGAAGGCCGTCGGGTGGCTGGAGGTGGCGGCCTCGTGGCCGTGGACGGCCACCGAGCCGCCGCCGAGGGCGGCGAAGACCACGCCGCCCGCGCCGACCAGGACGATGTTGCCCAGGGCGTCGGAGACCTGGAGGGACGCCGAGTTCTCGCCGGCGTCCTCGGGCCGGGACAGCCGCAGCAGCAGCACGCTCACGCTGGAGATCGTCAGGCCCATGCCGAGCCCGCCCACCGCCCAGGCCACCGCGACGATCCACGGCGGCACCGGGTCCAGCAGGGCCAGCGCCGCCCCGCCGACCGCGGAGGTCATCAGCAGCATCCCGACGAGGATCAGGCTCTCCCGGTGCGGCTCCAGGCGCGGCCTGCTCTGGAGGTAGGAGCCCAGCGCCCAGGTGAGGCCGCCCCCGGCCAGGGACAGGCCGGCCAGCGTCACCGACAGGTCGCGCTCGCTGACCAGCATCAGCGGCAGGAAGCTCTCCGCCCCGAGGAACGACCCCGCGGCCACCCCGCGCAGCAGCACCACCGACGGCAGGCCGCGCGCCGCGCGGAAGGTGCCCCGGGGCAGCAGCCGCAGCACCGACGGCACCAGCAGCGCGAGCCCGAGCGCGGCGGGGAGCAGCGCGACGGGGCGCAGGTCCTGCCCGGCGTACTGGAGCAGCCCCGCGCCCGCGGCCACGCCGAGCGCCAGCCACACGCGCCGCTCGTTGACGGGCCGGTCCGCGGCGGCGCTGCCGTCCGCGCGGCGCAGCGCGGGCAGCATGACCAGCAGCGGCGCCGCCACCAGCGCGGGGATGGCGAGGAACACCCAGCGCCAGCCGAGGTGTTCGGTGACGGTGCCGGACACGGCGGGCCCGACGATGGCGGGCACCACCCAGGCGGAGGAGAACGAGGCCATCACGGCGGGCCGCAGCCGCTCGGGGTAGACCCGGCCGACGATGACGTACAGGGCGACGATGACCAGGCCGCTGCCCAGACCCTGGATGCTGCGCCCGCCGACGAACGTCCACATGTTCCCGGCCGCGCCGGAGACCAGCAGCCCGGCCACGAACGCGCCGATCCCGGCGAACAGCGGCGCCAGCGGGCCGCGCCGGTCGCACCACTGCCCGGACACCACCATCGCGAACAGGCTGGTGGTGTAGAAGCCGGAGAAGGCGTAGGCGTACAGCGACAGGCCGTCGAGGTCGTCGGCCGCCGAGGGCATCGCGGTGTTGACCGCGGTGGCCTCGAAGGCGATGAGGCTGACCACGGAGACGATGCCGAGGGTCAGCGCCCGGTAGGTGCGGCCGAGGACGCCCTCCTCCGCGGCCTCCGCGGAGGGGGGCACGGGGGTGCCGGGCAGGGGTATGTCGTCGTGGTCTTCGTCGAGGCGGCTCACCGGAAAAGGGTAAGGCGCGGTTTTGGTGCTTACATCCGGCGGTGGTCCTGGGTCCGAGGGCTTACGCCCCGCCCGGGGGTCGCCGGGGTGGAGACGGCGGTTTCCCGAGGCCGGGGGTGTTCGGCTCCGCCCGGTGGGGGCCCGGGGGCCGGCGCCCCCGGGCCCCGGGGGATCACGGCATCACTGCTGGGCCACGATCGCGTTCTGCGGGCGGATCGGGAGGCGGTTGATGGGGCGGCCGGTGGCGGCGCGGACGGCGGAGGCCACCGCGGCCGGGGAGACGACCACCGGGACCGCGCTCGCCGCCTTGGCGCCGAAGGACGCCACCACGTCCCGCTCCTCGATGAGCTTGACGATCCGCACCTCCGGCGCGTCCAGCGCGGTGGGCACGGGGTAGCCCGCGAAGCCGGGGCGCTGGACCACGCCGCGGCTGGTGCGCAGGTCCTCGGTGAGCGCCATGCCGACGCCCTGGGTGACCCCGGCCTCGATCCTGGCGGCGAGCTGCGCCGGGTTGAGGACCCGGCCCACGTCCTGGGCGACGGCGACCTCCACCACCCGGACGGTGCCGAGCTCCACGTCCACGTCCACCACGGCCCGCATCGCCGCGAACGCCAGCCCGACGAACGCGTCGCCCTGCCCGTACTCGTCCAGCGGCTCGGTGGGGTGGGGGCGGCACTGGGCGGTGGCCCACAGCTCCTTGCCCTCCAGCGCCTCGGCGACGGTGGTGGAGAGCACCCCGTCATAGGAGGTGATCTTCCCTTCGGCGATGGCGAGCAGCTCCACGGACATGCCGAACTTCGCCGCGAGCGGCTGGAGCAACTGGGTGCGCACCATCTTCGCCGCCCGCTCCACCGCCCCGCCCGACACCCAGGTGTGGCGGCCGCGCGCGGAGGGGCCGGCAGGGGGCTGGTCGGTGTCCACGGGCGCGACCTGCACCTCGTCGATGCCCAGCACCTCCTGCACGATCTGCCGGGCCAGCGTGGCGAAGCCCTGCCCGGTCTCCACGGCGGAGCAGATGACGGTGGCCACGCCGTCGCTGACCCGCACCGTGGCGGTGGACACCTCGTCGGCGCCCTCGATGCCGAGCATGTGCACCATGCCGAGCGCGTACCCGACGCCGCGCCGCACCGCGGACGGCTCGCCCGCGCCGTCGGGGCCGCCGGGCAGCAGCCACTCCGCCTCCGGGTCGTCCAGCGGCAGCGGCGGCAGCGGGGCCTCGCGCACCGCCTTGAGCAGGTCGCCGACCGGCGCGGGGCAGGTGACGGTCTGGCCGGTCGGCATCAGGTCGCCGGTGGCCATCACGTTGCGCATCCGCAGCTCGACCGGGTCCATGCCGAGCTTGGCGGCGAGCTTGTCCATCTGGCCCTCGTAGGCGGCGCACACCTGGAGGGCGCCCTCGCCGCGCACGTGCCCGGACGGCGGGTTGTTGGTGCGCACCGCCCAGCCCTCGACGAACGCGTGCGGCACCACGTAGGGGCCGGCGGCGAACGCCACGGCGGCGGCCAGCGCGTCGGACGAGGTGTCCGCGTAGGCGCCCGCGTCCAGCAGGATCTGCGCCTCCACCTTGACCAGCCGGCCCTCGGTGTCGGCGTGGTGCCGGTAGCGCAGCAGGGTGGGGTGGCGGTGGGCGTGGCCGAGGAAGGACTCCTCGCGGGTGGCGACGAGCTTGACCGGGTGGCCGGTGCGCATCGCCAGCAGGCCGAGCGGGATCTGGGTGCCGGGGTCCTCGCGGTCGCCCATGGCGCCGGGCACGCCGGTGACCACCACCCGCACCCGGTCCCGTTCCAGGCCGAAGCAGGCGGCGGCCAGGTCGCGGTCGGCGTGCGGGTCGGTGCTGGCGACGTACAGCTCCACCCCGCCGTCGGGCCGCGGCACGGCCAGGCCCGCCTCGGCGCCGATGGGCGCCGGGTCCTGGCGGCCCACCCGGTACAGGCCCTCCACGATCACGTCGCCGACGATGTCGGGGTCGCCGAAGCACAGCGGGATGTGCCGGATCAGGTTGCCGTCGGGGTGCAGCGGCGGCGCGTTGAACGCCTGCTCGGGGTCGGTGACGGGTTCCAGGACCTCGTACTCGACCACGATCGCGGCGGCGGCGAGCCGCGCGGTGTCGGGGTGGTCGGCGGCGACCGCGGCGATGGGCTCGCCGTGGTGGCGCACCAGCTCGGAGGCGAACACCGGCCGGTCGTGGACGCGCCGCCCCTGGAGGGCCTCGCCCGGCACGTCGGCGGCCGTGATCACGCAGTGCACGCCGGGCAGGGCGAGCGCGGGCGCGGTGTCGATCCGCAGGATCCGGGCGTGCGGGTGCGGCGAGCGCAGCAGCGCGGCCCACAGCAGGCCCTCGGCCCACAGGTCGGCGGCGTAGGGGAAGACGCCCTGCGCCTTGGCGAGCGCGTCGGCGGACGGCACCGAGGTGCCCAGGCCCCGCGGCGGGGCGTCCGCGACGTGGGGGCGCGAGGGCGCCGCGGGGGTCGCGGTGGCCGCGTCCGGTCCGGTCATCAGGCACCACCTCCCGGGTATCCGCCGTCGCCGAGTCCGCCGTACTCACCGGGCCCCGCGCCGGGGCCGGGATCGGCCGGGGGCGGGCCGGCCTGGTGCGGGATGTGCACGGTGTGCCCGCCGCCCCCGGCGGCGTGTGCCTCGGCTGCTGCCTGCGCCTCGGCGGCGGCGTGTGCCTCCGCGGCGGCGTGTGCCTGCGCGGCCTGCGCCTGCGCGGCGGCCTCCCGGGCGGCGGCCACCTCCCGCACGGCGGCGAGCACGCCGCGGTAGCCGGTGCAGCGGCACAGGTTGCCGCTCAGGGCCTGCCGGGCCTGCAACTCCGTGGGGTGGTGGTTGCCGGCGAGCAGGTCGTGGACGGCCATGGCCAGGCCGGGCACGCAGTAGCCGCACTGGACGGCGCCGCACTCGGCGAGGGCGCGCTGCACGTCCGACGGGACGCCCGCGTCGGGCAGGCCCTCGACGGTGCGCACGTCGCAGCCCGCCGCGGTCGCCGCGGGCACCAGGCAGGACGCCACGAGCCTGCCGTCCACCTGCACCGAGCACGCGCCGCACTCGCCCTGCTCGCAGCCGTCCTTGGCGCCGGCCAGGCCCAGCCGTTCGCGCAGCACGTACAGCAGGCTCTCACCGAGCCAGGCGTCCGCGACGGGGCGGTCGGCGCCGTTGACCCGCAGCACGTAGGAGACCAGGGGGTGTTCCAGGTGCGGGGGCTCGGCGGCGGGCGCGGGGGGCGGCTCCGCGGCGGGCGCCGGGTCGGGGGCCCGCGGGGCGGGCGGCTGCTCGGCGGGGGGCTGCTCGGCGGGGGCGGGCTCGCCCTGGTCGGGGGCCGGGGCCGGCGGGGCGGCGGGGCCGTCCTCGGGCGGGGCCGCGGCGGGGCCCGGCTCGCCGGGGTGCGGGGGCTCCTGCGCGGAGTGGTCCCGGGCCGAGGGGTCCCGGCGGGCGGGGGCGGCCAGCGGGTCCTGGCCGCCGGTGTGCGGCAGCTCGCCGAGGCCGGGCAGGCCGGACAGGTCGGGGAGCTGCACGTGGGCGGTGCCCTCCGCGTCGAACTCGGCGCCCTGCGGCAGCGGCTGCCACACGCCGGGGCCCGCGGCGAATCCGGAACCGCCCTCCATGTGCCCGCTCCTCCTGTCGGCGCCCGTGGCGCCCGTGTGGCCGGGGCCCGCCACCGCGGGGCCCGCCGCGTCCGTACCCGTCCCGCCTGCCTGCGCCGCCTCGGGGCCGGTCCTGCCGGGGTCCGCCATGTCCGGATCCGTCCCGTCCGGGCCCGGCCCGTGGGGGCCTGTGCTGTGGGGGCCTGTCACGACAGCACCCTCCCCAGCGCCCTGCGGGCCAGCACGGACACGGTGCGCCGCAACTGCACCACCGCGGGCGGCACCACCGGCTCCTGCCCGGGCTGCCCCGGCTGCTGGTCGGGCCCGGGGACGCAGGCCATGGCCACGTAGTCCCCGAACAAGGCGGCCGCCTCCGGGTCGATGGTGCGCTTGCCGTCCCAGTCGACCAGGCCCGCGACCCACTGCTCCACGTCCAGCGGGCGCAGCGGCATCGGGGCGACCGCGCCCACCGCGCAGCGCACCGCGCGCCGGGCCGGGTCGAGCACCAGTGCCACGGAGGCGACGGCGCGCGCGGGCCCGGACCTGCCGGTGGCCTTCAGATACGTCTGCGGGGCGTGCAGCAGCGGGACGCGGACGAACGCGACCAGCTCGCCCGCGCGCAGCGGGTCCATGCCGGTGAGCAGGTGGCTGACCGGGACCTCGCGGGTGCCCGCGGGCCCGGCGAGCACGACGGTGGCCTCCAGGGCGGCGAGCACCGGCAGGCTGTCGCCGGTGGGCGCGGCGCTGACGATGTTGCCACCGAGGGTGCCGGCGTTGCGGATCTGGGGCGGGCCGGCGGTGCGGGCGGCCACGGCGAGTGCGGGGATCAGGGCGGCGAAGTCGGGGCGGCCCATGCGGGCGTGGGTGAGGCCGGCGCCGAGCAGGGCGTGCCCGTCCTGGTACTGCCAGCCGCGCAGCTCGTTGATCCGGCCGAGGCCGACCAGCGCGGCGGGCCGCAGCAGCCCCGCGTTGACGGCGGCCATCAGGTCGGTGCCGCCCGCGACGGGAACCGCCTCAGGTCTGCTGGACAGCGCTGACACCGCCTCGTCGAGAGAGGCGGGCGCCACGACCGCCTGCTCCGTCCGCTGTCCCAACGTGCTCACCCCGGTGCCCCTTCCCGCCTTCCGCCGTACGGTTCCCACTCGCGCCGTACGGTACGTGCTGACAGCCCGGACGGGGCAACTCTGGCACATGTTCGGGGTTGATCATCACGGGGGCCCGCGAAGGGATGATCCGCCCGGTTGGTGCCGAACACCCGGTCCGGGGCGCTTTGCCGGGTTCGCTCCCGCGCTCGCCGCGGCGCGGCCGGGGCGCCCCGCCGCGCGCCGGGCGTGCGGCGGGGCTCACACGATCGGGGGCGGGCCGGGCCGCGGATGCCCCGCGACGCCCGGCCTGCGCTGCCACGGGCGGGGGCCGGTGGGCGGCCGGTACTCCACGCCGAGGGCGTCGAGGCGGGCGTAGTGGGCCGCCATGCGCCGCTCGAAGGAGGCGACGTCGCGCTCCGGCGGCGCGGGCAGCGGCGACCACGCGACCTCGCTGAAGGCGCACAGACGGGGGAACGCCATGTAGTCCACGTGGCGGGCGGAGTCCATCATCTCCGTCCACACGTTCGCCTGCGTCCCGATGACCCGGGCCGCCTCCCCGGGGGTGAGCCCGGGCGGCACCGGCTCGAAGCGGTAGACGTCCGCCAGGGTGCGCAGCCAGCCGATGGGCACGGGCTCGTCCTCGCCGTCCGCCTGCCGGTGGTCGAGGTAGACGTGCTGCTCGGGGCACATCACCACCTCGTGCCCCGCCCGGGCCGCGGCGATGCCGCCCGCCTGCCCGCGCCAGGAGAAGACGGTGGCGCCGGGGGTGAGCGGGTACGCCTGCGCGCCCTCCAGGATCTCGTCCCATCCGGCCAGGCGCCGTCCGCGCTCCGCGAGCCACAGGTCGAAGTGGCGCATGAACCAGCGCTGGAGCGCGTCCTCGCCGTCCAGGCCCAGCTCGGCCAGTCGCGCCCGGGCCGCCGGCGAGCGCCGCCACTGGTCCTTGGGGCACTCGTCGCCGCCGAGGTGCACGAAGCGGGACGGGAAGATCTCCAGCACCTCCTCCAGCACCCTCTCGTAGAACGTCAGCACCCCGTCGGTGGGCGCCAGCACGTTCTCGCTGACGCCCCACCGGGTCCACACCCCCAGCGCGGAGGTGTCCACCACGTCGGTGTTGCCGAGCTCGGGGTAGGCGGCGACGGCGGCCTGGGAGTGGCCGGGCACGTCGATCTCGGGGACGACGGTGACGTGCCGCTCCGCGGCGTACGCGACGATCTCCCGCAGGTCGTCCTGGGAGTAGTGGCCGCCGTGCGGGCGGTCGTCGTACCGGCCGCCGGAGCGGTGGCCGACCATGGAGCGCTCACGCCAACCGCCGACCTCGGTGAGCCTGGGGTAACGGCGGATCTCCACCCGCCAGCCCTGGTCGTCGGTCAGGTGCAGGTGCAGCACGTTCAGCTTGTGCGCGGCCAGCAGGTCCACGTACCGCAGCACGCCCGCCTTGGGCATGAAGTGCCGGGCCACGTCCAGCAACATGCCGCGCCAGGCGAACCGGGGCGCGTCCTCGATCCGCACCGCCGGGACGGTCCAGCGCCGTCCGGGCCGCACCGGGGCGGCGCGGAACGCCTCAGGGCCGAGCAGTTGGCGCAGCGTCACGCAGCCGTGGAACACCCCGGCCGCGTCGCCGCCGCTGATCTCGGCGCGCTCCCCGGTGACGGTGAGCCGGTACGCCTCGGCGGCCAGTCGGGGGTCCAGGCGCAGCACCAGGGCGGCGGCCCCGGGGTCGCCGGGCGGCAGCGGCCACCCCGTGGCGGCGCCGAGCACGGAGCGCAGCCACCGGGCGGCGCCCTCCGCGCCCGGCTCCGCGGCCAGGCGGGCGCCGGGGCCGAGCTCCAGTCGCCCCGCGCCCGGCCGCACGGTGCGCGGCGCCGGTATCAGACCGTATGTGCCGGTGATGTCGTCCACGATTCAGTCCTTCACCGCTCCGGCGAGCCCGGAAACGAGCCGCCGCTGGACACATACGAAAAAGATCAGCACCGGAACGGTCATCACGGTGGAGGCCGCCATGATGCCGCCCCAGTCGTTCTCGTCCGGCTTGAAGAACACCAGCAGCGCCATCGGCAGGGTGGAGTTCTCGGTCGCGCTGACGATGAAGGACTTGGCGAACAGGAAGTCGTTCCAGGTGCTGATGAACGAGAACACGCTGGTGGCCACCAGGCCGGGGAACACCAGCGGGAACAGGATCGTCCACAGGAAGCGGGCGCGGCTCGCCCCGTCGATCATCGCCGCCTCCTCCAGCGCCTCCGGCACGGCCCGCACGAAGCCCCGCAGCATCCAGATCGCGAACGGCAGGGAGAACGCCAGGTGCGGCAGGATCAGCGAGCCCAGCGTGTTGAGGCCGACGCCCGGCACGGTCTCGCCCACGTCCCGCATGAGGAAGAACATCGGGATGGTCAGCGCCTCCACCGGCACCATCTGCGCGATCAGGAACATCACCAGCAGCGTGGTGCGCAGCCGGAACCGGAACCTGGTGACGGCCGTCGCGGCCAGGAAGGCGATCAGCGAGGAGGCGACGACCACCACCGCGGCCACGAACAGGCTGTTGAGGAAGTACCGGCCGAAGTCCTGCTGCTGGAACACCCGGCGGAAGGCGTCCAGGGACGGCTCCAGCGTCCACGGCCTCGGCTCGGTGGACTGCACCTCGCCCGGCGGCTTCACCGCCGACAGGACCATCCAGTACAGCGGGAACGCCACGAGCAGGGCCACGGCCAGCGCCGTCGCCTCCGCGGCGAGCCGCCACGGTCGGCGGACCATCTGCCTCACAGCTCCTCCCCCTGCCGCCGCAGGATCCGCAGCCACAGCAGCGTCACCGCCAGCAGGATCAGCAGCATCACGACGCCGATCGCCGACCCCAGGCCGTAGTCGGACGACGCGAACGCCTTCTGGTAGGCGTAGACATTGAGCACCAGGTTCTGCCCGGCCACGCCGCCGCCGTTGGTCATCACATAGATCTGTGTGAACACCTTGAAGTCCCAGATCACCGACTGCACCGTGACGATGAGCAGGATCGGCCGCAGCATCGGCACCATGACGCTGCGCCAGGCGCGCCACGGCGACGCCCCGTCCAGCGCGGCGGCCTCCAGCACCTCGGCGGGGATGGCCCGGATGCCCGCGTACACGGTCACCATCACGAACGGGAACGAGCACCAGACGACCTCGAACAGCACCAGGGCGAACGCGCTGTAGCGGCCGTACGTCCAGGAGTGGTCCTCGAACCCGCTGAGACCGATCCCGGCGAGGACCTTGTTCACCGGGCCGAAGTCCGGGTCGAACAGGAACACCCACACCGTGGAGCCGGTCACCGCCGGGGTGGCCCAGGCGCCGAGCGCGGCCAGCATCAGCGCGATCCTGGGCACCGCGCGCACCTTCGTCAGCAGCACCGCGAGCGCGCAGCCCACCGCGAGGGTGCACACCACGCAGACGGCGGCGAACAGCACGGTCGCGGTCAGCACCTCGCGGAACTGCTCGTCCGCGAACAGCCGCGAGTAGTTGTCGAACCCGACGAACACGGCGGGCTCACCGCCGCTGACCTGCGCCTGGGTGTACTCCAGGAAGGAGATCAGGCCGAGCTGGTAGACCGGGTACACCAGCAGCCCGGCCAGCACGACCAGGGCGGGGGCCAGATACAGCCACGGCGTCCAGCCGCCGTGCCGGGCCGCCGCGCGGGCGCCGCGGGGGCGGGGCGCGGGCCGCTTCGGGCCCGGCCGCGGGGCCGCCGCCGCGGGTGCCTCGGACAGGTGGGTCATGGCGCCGTCACCCCCGCCGCGTCGCCCGGCCGCGTCACTTCGCCGCGTCGGCGAAGGCGGAGTCCATCTTCCGCGCCGCGTCCGCGGTCGCCGCGTCCACGGACTTCCGGCCGGTGATCACCTGCTGGAACATCGTCGGCAGCACCAGGGAGGCGTCGATGCTCCCCCACGCCGGGGAGGCGGGCACGAACCTGGTGCCGGACTCCAGGGTCCGCACGAACGGCGCGGTGAACGGGTCCTTCTCCGCGACGCGGCGCCGCACCCCGGAATCGGTCGGCAGGTTGCCCATCGCCTCGAACATCTTCTCCTGGTACGCGGCGCCGCCCAGCAGTCGCACGAAGTCCACCGCCAGGCTCCGGTGGTCGCTGCTCCGCAGCACCCCCAGGTTGTTGCCGCCCGCGAACGCCGGGGCGATCGAGCCCTTCTCCACGCCCGGCAGCGGCACCACCGCGTACTTGCCCTTCACCGCGCCGTCCTCCATGGCCCGGCGGCTGAAGTCGCCGCCGATCGCCATGCCCGCCTTGCCCGAGGCGAACGCCTGCACGGTGTCGTTGCCGCCCATCTCGGCGCACTTGGCGGCCGGGCAGTTGTCGTCGCCGAACAGGCCGGTCCAGGCGGCGACGCCCTCGCGGGCTGCGGGCTCGGCGAGCGCGGACCGCCAGCCCTTGCCGCCCTCCGGTTCGGCGAGCTCGCCGCCGTGCGCCCAGAGGAACGGCAGGGCGCCGTAGGTGTACGCCCCGCCGACCGCGAGGCCGTACAGGTCGGGCTTCGCGGCGCGGATCCGCCGCGCGGTGTCCGCCACCTCCTCCAGGCTGGCCGGGGGCCGGAGGTTCAGCTCCCGGAAGACGTCCGTGCGGTAGTACAGGGCCCGCACGCCGACGAACCACGGCACGCCGTAGACCTTCCCGTCCACCGTCACCGACTCCTTGGCGCCGTCGGCGATGCCCGCGGACCCCTTCCAGGCCCGGAACTCCTCGGTGATGTCGGCGAGCCCGCCGTCGGCGACGTAGCCGGCGGTGTCGGTGTTGCCGTACTCGACGACGTCCGGGGCGCTCCCCGGGTCGTTGAAGGCCGCCTTGATGCGCTCGGCGCGGGTCTCGATGGGGATGTAGGTGACCTCGACCTCGGCGTCGCCGTGCCGCTCGGCGAACGCGTCGACGGCCTCCTTGACGACCTGCTCCTTGGGGCCGTTGTTGACCTCCTGGAACAGCCAGACCCTGACCGTGCCGGAGGTGCGGTCCTCGTCGGGCTCGGTGCCGGACGAGGAGGGGGCGCAGGCGGCGAGGGCCAGGGCGAGGGCGGCGGCGAGAAGGGCGGAGATCTTCGGACGAGGATTCACGGGCTCCCCCAGGAGGATGCGCGTTGCACGGCTTGCAACGTGCGTTTCATTCCTTACAACCGGTGGAGCGTAGGGCTCCGGGAGAGCCGCCACAAGAGGTCTCGACCAATTGCGGCGGAGCACGGGGGAGGGGTGGGTTCGCCCGCGGGGCCGCGCCGGGCGGGGAGGGGGCGGCGCGGGAGCCGGGGAGGGGGCGCGGCCGGGGCGCCTGGCCCGGGGCGGGGTGCGTGGCCGGAACGGAGAGGGCCGGCGGCGGCCGGGGGCGCGGGGGCGGTGGTCCGCCCCCGGAAAGGCGGACGCGCCCGGCCGCGGCCCCCGTGGAGGGGCCGCCGCCGGGCGCGTCGGAGGTTCAGGGCCGGTTCAGGACCGGCTCGGGGCGTCAGCTCTTCTTGTCGCCCTTGCCGCCCTTGCCGCTCTTGTCGCCGCCGCCCGCGGGCATCGACTCGTAGATCTCCTTGCACATCGGGCAGACCGGGTACTTCTTCGGGTCCCTGCCCGGCACCCAGACCTTGCCGCAGAGCGCGACCACAGGCGAACCCGAGAGCGCGCTCTCCATGATCTTGTCCTTCTGGACATAGTGGGCGAAGCGCTCGTGATCGCCGTCACCGCGTGACACCTGCGGCGTCGGCTCGACGAGGGTCCCGGTGCCTGCCCCGCGCTCGTGCTCGGGTTCAAGAGTGCTCATGCGACACAGGGTAAAGCCCAGCCGCGACAGCGTAAAACAGCCCCGGTCCGCCCCGGTCCTCAGTTCAGCGAAGGGTCGTCCGGGTACGTCGCGACCATCGCGAGCTCGCTGCGCTGCCGCCGCAGCACCGACCGCCACAGCCGCTCGGGATCCGGCGAGAACACGTCCCCCGGCTCGGACTCGACCACGTACCAGGCGCCGTCCACCAGCTCCTCCTCCAGTTGCCCGGGCGCCCAGCCCGCGTAGCCGGCGAAGATGCGCAGGGCTCCCAGCTCGGCGGCGAGCAGCTCCGGCGGCGCCTCCAGGTCCACCAGGCCGATCGCGCCGTGCACCCGGCGCCACCCCAGGGGGTCGGACTGGCGGCCCTCCCCCGGCACCACGCCGAGCGCGAGCGCCGAGTCCAGCGAGACGGGTCCGCCCTGGAAGACGACCTGCGGACGGCCCGCGAGCTCGGCCCACGGCTGGAGCACGTCCTCGACGTCCACGGGCGTGGGCCGGTTCAGGACCACGCCGAGGGACCCCTCGTCGTCGTGGTCGAGCAGCAGCACTACGGTCCGGTCGAAGTTCGGGTCCGCGAGGGCCGGTGTCGCCACGAGCAGCCGACCGGTGAGCGAGGACACCTCCGTCATACCCACATGATCCCGCATCCGGCGGTGTGGTGGGGGCGCGAACAGGGGGTGTTGTTCGGCCGTCTCGGGGTACGCCCGGCTCCCTCCGGGCCCGGGGCGAGAAGGCCATTACCATTTCTCCGGTGCCGTCCGGTGCGGACCGACGCACCCGCCGGGGCGCTCCGCCGCCCCGGGCGGTGGAAGCAACGCCCGTCCCCTGCCCTTCTCCAGGAACGCGAGACCCATGATCGACGACGTCCTGATTGTCCATGGCGGTACCCCGCTCGAGGGCGAGATCCGTGTCCGCGGCGCGAAGAACCTCGTGCCGAAGGCCATGGTGGCCGCTCTGCTCGGCAGCGAGCCGAGCCGGCTCCGCAAAGTGCCTGACATCCGGGACGTCCGTGTGGTGCGCGGCCTGCTCCAGTTGCACGGCGTCACGGTGCGCGCCGGCGAGGAGCCCGGTGAGCTGGTGCTCGACCCGTCCAAGGTGGAGAGCGCGAACGTCGCCGACATCGACGCGCACGCCGGGTCCTCGCGGATCCCGATCCTGTTCTGCGGCCCGCTGCTGCACCGCCTCGGGCACGCGTTCATCCCGGGCCTGGGCGGCTGCGACATCGGCGGCCGGCCCATCGACTTCCACTTCGACGTGCTGCGCAAGTTCGGCGCGGTCATCGAGAAACGCCCCGAGGGCCAGTACCTGGAGGCGCCGCAGCGGCTGCGCGGCACCAAGATCCAGCTCCCCTACCCGTCGGTGGGCGCCACCGAGCAGGTGCTGCTGACGGCGGTGCTCGCCGAAGGCGTCACCGAGCTGCGCAACGCGGCGGTGGAGCCGGAGATCGTGGACCTGATCTGCGTGCTCCAGAAGATGGGCGCGATGATCGCCATGGACACCGACCGGGTGATCCGCATCACGGGCGTGGACAAGCTGGGCGGCTACACCCACCGCGCCCTGCCGGACCGCCTGGAGACCGCGTCCTGGGCGTGCGCGGCGCTGGCCACGGACGGCAACGTGTACGTGCGCGGTGCCAGGCAGCTCGAGATGATGACGTTCCTGAACGTCTTCCGCAAGGTCGGCGGCGCCTTCGAGGTGGACGACCACGGCATCAGGTTCTGGCACCCGGGCGGCCCGCTGAACGCCATCGCGCTGGAGACGGACGTGCACCCCGGCTTCCAGACGGACTGGCAGCAGCCGCTGGTGGTGGCGCTGACCCAGGCCAGCGGCCTGTCGATCGTGCACGAGACGGTGTACGAGTCGCGGCTCGGCTTCACCAGCGCGCTGAACCAGATGGGCGCGCACATCCAGTTGTACCGGGAGTGCCTGGGCGGCACCCCCTGCCGCTTCGGGCAGCGCAACTTCCTGCACTCCGCGGTCATCTCGGGGCCGACCAAGCTCCAGGGCGCCGACCTGGTCATCCCCGACCTGCGCGGCGGGTTCTCGTACCTGATCGCGGCCCTCGCCGCGCAGGGCACCTCGCGGGTGCACGGCATCGACCTGATCAACCGCGGCTACGAGAACTTCTCGGACAAGCTCACCGCGCTCGGCGCCCAGGTGGAGCTGCCGAACAAGGCGGCCGCCAAGGCGAAGGCGGGCTCGCCGGGCTAGAACGCCGAGCCGGACCCGGAAAAATTACCGCGGCCACCCCGGAGGGTGGCCGCGGTAATTCGTTTACGCCCCGGGCCGGGTCACTTGCCCTTGGCCGCTTCCTTCAGCTTCGAACCCGCGGAGACCTTCACGCTGAAACCGGCCGGGATCTGGATCTCCTCGCCGGTCTGCGGGTTGCGCGCCTTACGGGCGGCACGCTCGGTCCGCTCGAAGGTCAGGAAGCCGGGGATGGTGACCTTCTCGTCGCCCTTGGCGACGACATCGCCGACGACCTCGGCGAAGGCGGCCAGGACAGCGTCGGCGTCCTTGCGGGTCACCGAGGCGCGCTCGGAAAGAGCGGCCACCAGCTCACTGCGGTTCATGTGTACTCCCGTGTTCTTCTTGCCAATTGGCGTGAGATTGAAGCTGATGCTGCCAGGCCCCCCGGACAACTTCCCGGCCCGGGTCGGCCGCAACGGACTCTCACCCGACTACGAATCCTGCCCTCACCCACGGCGGGAAAGCCAATCCGGCGCCCGCGTAAGTCACACGGACAGCGCCAACGGGCGGGCGAAGCAACGCTGTGTCCGCCATGGGCTACAGCGCGCACGCCCGCCGGACTTTTTCATCGCGGGCTTCCTGGAGCGGCTTTACGGTAATGCACCGTCACGGCTCGTGTGGTGTTCCCGGCCCCCACGAGTCGCGTGATGTTCACCCCATCGCTGCCTTGGCGGCCTCGCGGACCGCCGCGGCGACGGCCTTGGCCACATCGGGGTTGAACACGCTGGGGACGATGTAGTTGGCGTTCAGCTCGTCGTCGCTGACCACCCCTGCGAGGGCACGCGCGGCCGCCAGCATCATCGGCGTGTTGACGGTGCGGCTCTGCGCGTCGAGCAGGCCGCGGAAGACGCCGGGGAAGACCAGCACGTTGTTGATCTGGTTCGGGAAGTCGCTGCGGCCCGTGGCGACCACGGCGGCGGTGCGGCGGGCGACCGCCGGGTCCACCTCGGGGTCGGGGTTGGCCAGCGCGAAGACGATGGCGTCGTCGGCCATGCCCGACACGTCGTCCCCGTCCAGCAGGTTGGGGGCGGAGACGCCGATGAACACGTCGGCGCCGCGCACGGCCTCCTTGAGGGTCCCGGTGAGGCGCTCGGGGTTGGTGTGGTCCGCGATCCAGCACAGCGCGCTGCCGGGGTCGGCGTCCACCAGGTCGGGGCGGTCGCGGTGCACCACGCCGTTGATGTCGGTGACGACGACGTGGTCCACGCCCGCCGCCATCAGCAGCTTCAGGATCGCGGTGCCGGCGGCTCCGGCGCCGGACATCACGACCCGCACGTCCTCGATCTTCTTGCCGACCACGCGCAGCGCGTTGGTCAGGGCGGCCAGCACCACGATCGCGGTACCGTGCTGGTCGTCGTGGAAGACCGGGATGTCCAGGGCCTCGCGCAGCCGGGCCTCGATCTCGAAGCAGCGGGGCGCGGCGATGTCCTCGAGGTTGATGCCCGCGAAGCCGGGGGCGATCGCCTTGACGATCTCCACGATGGCGTCGGTGTCCTGGGTGTCCAGGCAGATCGGCCAGGCGTCGATCCCGGCGAACGTCTTGAACAGGGCGGCCTTGCCCTCCATGACCGGCAGCGCGGCCTTGGGGCCGATGTTGCCCAGGCCCAGCACGGCGGAGCCGTCGGTGACCACGGCGACGGAGTTGCGCTTGATGGTCAGGCGGCGGGCGTCCTCGGGGTTCTCGGCGATCGCCATGCACACCCGCGCCACGCCGGGCGTGTAGACCATGGACAGGTCGTCGCGGTTGCGGATGGGATGCTTGGACGCCATCTCGATCTTGCCGCCGAGGTGCATCAGGAAGGTGCGGTCGGAGACCTTGCCGAGGGTGACGCCCTCGATGCCGCGCAGCTTCTCGACGATCTCGTTGGCGTGCGCCGTGGAGGAGGCGGCGACGGTGACGTCTATGCGCAGCCGCTCGTGGCCGGACGCGGTGACGTCGAGGCCGGTGACGGAGCCGCCGGAGGACTCCACCGCCGTGGTCAGTTGGCTCACGGCGGTGCCGCTGGCCGGCACCTCCAGGCGCACCGTGATCGAATACGAGACGCTTGGGGCCGTTGCCATGGTTCGACTTCCTCCGTGCTGCCGGTTGAGGGTGGTATCGGCGTGTGTGTCCTGCTCCGGCACGTCGTGACCTTGCCGGGTTTCAGACAAGTGTTCACTATGCACCGGTGATGCCACCCGATGGTCCCACTTACCGCCGAGTACGCCGAACCGGGGCCCGAAACGCGGAACGGGGTGTTCCGCGCGGGCGCGCCCCGGCCGGGCCCCGGGCGCCGGGCGCGCTCCGCGCGGCGACTGCCGGCGGACACCGCCCGTCCCGTCAGCCCCAACGGCCGTCGGCCCGCCCCGGCCTCCCGGGCGGCCAGAGATGTGACGGACGCCACATTCGGCACGTTCACCCATGTGAGACAGGACACGTCAGGGTCCCCGGAGGCACGCGGGAATGCCTTTCCCGAGGGATTGGTTATGCTGGATGTGGCACCGGCCCGATCCAAGCCCCCGGGCCCAACCATTAGTCCCTTCGAGGGACCACTTGCCGAGAGGCGAGCATTGGCGGGTCGGTGTCACAAGCGTCGCAGAGGGCGCCCTCCTCCGGGAGGGCGCCCTCTGCGTTTCCGGCGAGCGTTTCCGGCGAGCGGGTCCGGCGGCGCGGTTCCGGCGCGGGCGCCGCCGGGGCGGGCCGTCAGCGCAGCAGCGCCGGGACGCCGTCCGGGTCCGGGGCGTCGGCGGGGCCGGACAGGACCGTCAGGCGCTGCGTCGCCCGCGTCAGGGCCACGTACAGCACCCGCAGCCCGGCCGGGGACTCCCCGGCGATCTCCGCCGGGGCGACGACCACCGTGGCGTCGTACTCCAGGCCCTTGGCCTCCAGGCTGCCCAGCGCCACCGCGCGGCCGCCGAGCCCGTCCAGCCAGCGCCGGGCCCGCTCCCTGCGGTCCATCGGCACCACCACGCCCACCGTGCCGTCCACCTCGGCCAGCAGGCGCGCGGCCTCGGCGCGCACCGCCGAGCCGAGCTCGGCCTCCTGGGCCGCGGCGGCGAAGCGGGGCCGCACCCCGGTGGAGCGGACGGCCGCCGGGAACGGCGTGCCGGGGGCGGCGAGCGCCAGCACCTTGCCGGCCAGGTCGGCGATCTCGGCGGGGTTGCGGTAGTTCGTGGTCAGGGCGAACCGGCGCCGCGGGCGGGAGCCGAGCGCCTCGTCCCTGGCCCGGGCCGCCTCCTGCGGGTCGGTCCAGGAGCTCTGCGCCGGGTCGCCGACGATCGTCCAGGTGGCGTGGCTGCCGCGGCGGCCCACCATGCGCCACTGCATGGGCGTGAGGTCCTGCGCCTCGTCCACGATGACGTGCGCGTACTCGGTGCGCTCCGGCTCGGCGTCCCGGTAGTCGCGGCGCACCCGCCCGGCGTGCCGGTCGGCGAAGGTGGTGACCTCGTCCAGGCCGGTGAGCTGCTCCAGCGGGTCCACCTCGCGGACGCGCTCGCGCGGCGGCGGGCCCAGCAGCACCCGCAGCTCGTCCAGCAGGGCCACGTCGTGGACGGACAGGCCGCCGGGGCGCCCGGCGGCGACGCGGCGCAGGGAGCGGGCCACCAGGCGCGCCTCCTCGCCGGAGAGCACCCGCCGCGACCAGCGGGACATCCGCCGCTCGTCCGCCATCGCGGCCAGCACCCCGCGCGGGGTCAGCGCGGGCCACCACGCGGCCAGGAACGCGGTGAAGGCGCTCTCCCCGGAGACGTCCTCGTCGAACGCCTCCCGCTCCTCCCGGGCCAGCTCCGGGTCGAGCAGCGACCTGGCCCGGTCCGCCTTCGCCCACAGCGCGTCCAGCAGCAGCCTGCGGGCCCGGGGGCGCAGCAGGTTCACCGGGGCGGTGCCGCCCAGCGCGGTGCGGCGGATCCCGGCCAGTTGCTCGGCGTCCAGCCGCAGGGTGCGGCCGAACGCGACCACCCGCAGCTCACGGGGCTGCGCCTGCCCTCGCCCGCCCTCCAGCGCGCCCCTGGCCGCGTTGCGCAGCACCTTCACCATCCGCAGCGAGCCCTTGACCCGGGCCACCGCGGGGTCGTCGTAGGTGTCCGCCTCGGCGCCGTCCACCAGGGAGCCGACGGCCCTGATCGCCACCTGCCCCTCCTCGCCGAGCGAGGGCAGGACGCCCTCGGTGTAGGCGACCAGCAGCGGAGTGGGGCTGACCACCAGGATGCCGCCCGCGTACCTGCGGCGGTCCTGGTAGAGCAGGTACGCGGCGCGGTGCAGGGCGACCGCGGTCTTGCCGGTGCCGGGGCCGCCGGTGACCTCGGTGACGCCGCCCGCGGGGGCGCGGATCACCAGGTCCTGCTCGGCCTGGATGCTGGCGACGATGTCCCGCATGGCGTGGCCGCGGGCCCGGCCGAGCGCGGCCATCAGGGCGCCGTCGCCGACGACGGGCAGCCCCGTGCCGTCCAGGACGGGGTTCAGCTCGGGGCGCAGCAGGTCGTCCTCGACGCCCAGCACCTTCCGGCCCCGGGAGCGGATGACACGGCGGCGCACCACGCGGCCCGGGTCCTTGGGGGTGGCCCGGTAGAACGGGGCGGCGGCGGGCGCCCGCCAGTCGATGACCAGCGGCGCGTAGTCGGCGTCGAGCACGCCGAGCCGCCCGATGTGCAGGGTCTCGGCGATCACGGCCTCGCCGTCCTCGCCGACCGCGTCGTCGGCGGGCTCCACGGAGGTGAACGCGCCGTCCGGGCCGCGGCGGCCGTCCTTGCCGCGCAGCAGGTCGACCCGGCCGAAGAGGAAGTCCTCGAACTCGGAGTTGAGCCGGTTCAGGTGCACGCCCGCGCGGAAGACCTGGGCGTCCCGCTCGGCGAGCGCGCCGGGCGTGCCGACCTGCACCCGCCTGGCCGCGTCGTCCAGGATGAACTCGGCCTCGTGGAGCTTCTCCTCCAGGCGCCGGTACACCCGGTCCAGGTGCCGCTGCTCCTGCGCGATCTCTCTGTCCCGCGCCGTGTCCGACAAGGCCACCACGGGCCCCCTTCCGCATTGCTCGTCCCCACCCCGCGTCCGCCCTCCGATGCGATGGGGTTGCGCTCGCATGGCAACGAACGCGGCACCCGGCGGATTCCCGCCACGGGGGCGACCTGGCACCGTAACCGATCCGCGGCCGGGGCCGCACCCCGGGCGCGCTCGGCGGCGGCCGGGCGGGACCGGGGCCTTCCGCCCTCTCGCGGTGCCGCCTGCGGCCGGGCACCCTGGAGCCAGAGCACAGCGGCGGTAGCGGGACACCTGAGCGGCGAAGCGACCCCGAGCCAGGAGGGCAGATGCCGGGGACCTCCCAGGAGCTGCGTTTCGACACGGGCCGTACCTGCCTGGACCTGCTGGCCACGGCCGGCCGGAGCCTGGGCAGGGACCCCGTGGACCGGCTGCGCGACCCGCAGCGGCTGCGCGAGTGGCTGGTGCTGGCGGGCCTGGTGCCCGCGGGCGCGCCCGTGCCCGTGGACGAGCGGTGGCTGCGCCGGTTCCGCGGCGCGCGCGAGCTGCTCCGCAGGATCGTGCGGGCCGAGATGCGCGGCGCCGCGGACGCCCGGGACCTGGAGCTGCTGGCGCGGCTGTGCCTGCCGCCGCCCCCGGCCCCGCGGGTGCGGCGCGGCAGGGACGGGCAGTTGCGCTGCGCGTTCGCCGCCGAGCCGGACTGCGCGGGGCTGCTTTCGCTGGTGGCCAGGGACGCCGTGGCGCTGCTCACCGACCCGCGGGCCCGCGGGTGCCTGCGCGAGTGCGCGGGCGAGTCCTGCGACGTGATCTACCTGGACACCTCGCGCGGGCACCGCCGCCGCTGGTGCTCCTCGGAGCTGTGCGGCAACCGGGAGCGGGTGGCCAGGCACCGCCGCCGCACCGTGACGTCGGCGGGGTGAGGGCGCGGCGGCGGTGCGGGGCGGGGCGGTGGCCGTCCCGGGTCAGAAGACGAACGCGTCGTCGCCGTCCCCGTCCCCGTTGTCGTCGCCGGAGGCGTGGTCGGGGGTGTCCAGCGCCAGCCGGTAGCCGCGCTTGACGACGGTCTGGATGAGCCGGGGCGTGCCCAGCGCGCCCCGCAGCCTGGCCATGGCCGTCTCCACGGCGTGCTCGTCGCGGCCCGCGCCGGGCAGCGCCCGCAGCAGGTCGGCGCGGGAGACGACCCAGCCGGGGCGGCGGGCCAGGACCCGCAGCAGCGTCATCCCGGCGGGCGGCACCGCCCGCAGCTCGCCGTCCACGAGCACGGCCTGCCCGCGGATCTCCACCCGGTGCCCGGCCAGCGGCAGCGGGCGCACCCGCCCGGGCAGCTCGCGCACCACCACCTGCACCAGCGGGCCGAGCCGGAACCGCTCCGGCTGGGCGGTGGGCACGTCGTGCGCCTCCAGGGCGCTGGCGGTGACCGGGCCGACGCAGGCGGGCAGGACGTCGTGCCGCAGCGCGTCCAGCACCTCCTCGCGCATGCCGCGCTCGGCGGCCCGGTCGAGCAGGCTGATGGCCGCGGGTGCGCTGGTGAACGTCACCGCGTCCACGGTGCGCGCCACCACCGCGTCGAGCAGCCGGTCCACGGGCGCGATGTCGGTGGGCGGCAGCCACCGGTAGACGGGCACGGGCACGGGCTCGCCGCCGGCGCAGCGCAGCGCGTCCACGAAGCCGGGCAGCGGCTCGCCGTGCAACTGGACGGCGACGCGGGAGCCCTTGATGCCCTCCTCCAGCAGCCGCTCCAGCACCTCGGCCAGGGACTCGGAGGCGGGCGACCAGGCGTCGGTTAGCCCGGCCGCGCGGATGGCGCCGCGCACCTTGGGGCCGCGGGCGAGCAGCTCCACCTCGCCGAGCAGGGCGCGCAGGGCGTCGCCGAGGCCCCAGCCGTCGGCGGCCTCCATCCAGCCGCGGAAGCCGATGGCGGTGGTGGCGACGACCTTGTCCGGCGGGTCGGCCAGCAGTTGGCGGGTGGCGGCCAGCAGCTCGGTGTCGTCGGAGAGCGGGACGAGCCGCAGGGCGGGCGACATCATCACGGTGGCGCCCCGGCGGGTCAGCAGCGCCGCGAGCTCGTCGGCCCGCCTGGCCGCCGTGACCCCGACGGTGAACCCGGCGAGGGGCGGCACCTTCGCCGTCTCGTTGTCATCGGTTCCGGTTAGGTGGCGCATGTTTCACGGCCCCGCTTCGCTGACCCTGCATTGCATACCGCGCGGAGCCGGACGTCCCGGACCGGCGGCGTGGTTTTCCCGCATGTTCGCAACGCCGGGTGACGATCTCGGTTCGACGGCATTTCGCCTGTGTTACCGAGCGCTGCGGCGCGTCCGACCGTAACCGAGAGCACATCCGAACGGAGCACACGGAGGTGTTCATACGGGTTTGTCGTGGTGAGTCATGGTGGGTCATGGTGGATCCTGGGGTGCGATGCCCGGGGCGCCCCCGTGATTCCCGGGTGCTCCCCGCCGGCGGCGCCCGGCCCCGGTCCGGGCGCCGCCGGCGGTGTGTGCCCGGCCCGCGGCGCCCCGGGGGCTCAGACCTCCGCGTAGCCGAGCGCGCGCTCCGCGCGGGGCGCGGCCCCGTCGCCCCTGATCCCGGCCGCGGTGGCCGAGGAGCGGCGCAGGTACACCGCCCAGGTCAGGGCGAAGCACACCGCGTAGGCGGCCAGGAAGGAGGCGAACGCCGGGGTGCCGGTGTGCTGGGTGAGGAAGGACTGCCGGAAGGCCAGGTTGATCAGCAGGCCGCCCACCGCGCCGACCGCCCCGATGATGCCCATGGAGGCCCCGGACAGGCGCCGCGCCCACGCCTCGGCCTCCTCGCCGCGCAGGCCCTGGGCGGCGGCCTTGGCCTTGAAGATGGCGGGGATCATCTTGAACGTCGAGCCGTTGCCGATGCCGGCGAAGACGAACAGGCTGATGAAGCCGACGAGGAAGATCCCGAGGGACTTCTCGTGGGAGGCGTACAGCACCACCGTGGCCGCGGTGGCCATGGCCACGAAGTTCCAGAAGGTGACCTTCGCCCCACCGATCCGGTCGGCCAGGCGTCCGCCGAGCGGCCGGATCAGCGACCCCAGCAGCGGGCCGATGAAGGTGACCTGCGCGGCCTCCAGCGGGGTGCGGCCGAACTGGTTCTGGAGCACCAGGCCGAAGGCGAAGCTGAAGCCGATGTAGGAGCCGAAGGTGCCGATGTACAGCACGGACATCAGCCAGGTCTGCGGATCGCGCACCGCCTCCTTGGCCGCCCCGGTGTCGTTGCTGATCGGGGCCAGGTTGTCCATGAACAGCGCCGCGCAGACCGCGGCCACCAGGATCAGCGGCAGGTAGATGGCCACGACGGTGCGCGGGCCCGCCTCGGCGCCGATCACGGCCAGGCCGATGAGCTGCACGACCGGCACGCCGATGTTGCCGCCGCCCGCGTTCAGGCCCAGCGCCCAGCCCTTGTGCCGCAGCGGGTAGAAGGCGTTGATGTTGGTCATCGAGGAGGCGAAGTTGCCGCCGCCGATGCCGGTGAGCGCGCCGACGACCATGAAGGTGGTGTAGGAGGTGCCGGGCTCCATCACGATCAGCAGCGCGGTGACCGGCACCAGCAGCGAGAGGGCCGAGATGATCGTCCAGTTGCGGCCGCCGAAGATCGCGACCGCGAACGTGTAGGGGATGCGCACGAACGCGCCCACCAGGGTGGGCATGCACACCAGGAAGAACTTGCCCGCCGCGTCGATGCCGTACTCGGGGCCCATGAACAGCACCATCACCGACCACATCGACCACACCGAGAAGCCGATGTGCTCGGAGAGCACGGAGAAGGCCAGGTTGCGGCCGGCGACGCGTTTGCCGCCGTTCTCCCAGAACTGCTCGTCCTCCGGATTCCACTGCTCTATCCATCGGCGTCCCCTGCGGACTGCCTTCGTGCCGGCCATGACGCCTCCCGAGGTCAGGTAATCGTCATGACCTTACGATCAGCGCGTTTCTGGAGGATGGCTGGAAGTCTCGCGGAGGAAACGCTCGACTCACCGCGGCCCGCGCGGCCGTGTGAGCGCGCGCGGGCCCGGTGGACGGGCCGGGGGGGCGCCGCCGCGCGGGTGGCGGGCGGCGCCCCGTCCGGCTGCTCAGCTCGGCCGGACGTCCCTCCCTCCGCAGCCGATCTCGCTGGCGACGGCGGGCCCTGAGCCCACCGTGGCCAGCGCCTCGAACCTCACATAGCGCGCGGCCTGAGGCCGGAACGAGACCTGCTTGAGCGTGTGGTCACCCGCCCAGCGGCCCCTGGCCACCGTGCGGAAGCGGGTGCCGTCCACGCTCACCGAGACCCGGTAGCCGGTGACGTTCCCCTCGGTGACGAAGGTCTCGAACGAGTACGGCTCCGCGGTGTCCTGCCGGGGCAGGTAGGTGAAGGTGTCCACGCCCCGGCGCACCCGGCCCAGGTCCAGGGTCACCGCCTGCGGCAGCGCCGCGTCCGAGCGCCACAGCGTCTGGGTGGCCTGGCCGTTCCAGCCGAAGTCGCTGATCCCGTCCACCGCCGCGGCGGCGTCCCCGCTGGTCGCGGTGGCCGACACCGGGGTGAGGGGGTACCGCAACTGGTCGGGCTGCGGCGGCAGCGGCGGGCGGGCGGGGTCGGGGCGCCAGCGCCGTCCCACCTCGCGCAGGGTGTCCACGACGTGCGGGTCCAGCAGGCCCTTGTCGTTGGGCGGGCAGTTGAGGATGAAGGTGCAGTAGCGGGGCTCCAGCACCTTCAGGTGCCCGTCGACGATCTCCTCGGGGGTGAGCGTGGGGGTCTGCGGCGAGTTCGGGTGCCAGAACCAGCCGGTGGGCAGGATCGTCTGGCCCTGCGTGGCCGCGTAGGTGTTGCCGGGCGGGCAGAACACCCCGCCCTTGGTCTCCTCCATGAACAGCAGGTCCGACTCCCACGGCACGGTGAGCCCGTTGAGGTCGAGCACCAGGCAGTCGGGCTGGAGGGAGGCCACATGGGCGCGGATCTCGCCCCACGGCGCCTCCCGGTGGCCCATCTGCCACGCCCACCCGTCGAAGATCAGCAGCGGGATGGGCCCGTACCCGGTGAGCAGCTCGGTGAGCTGGCCCTTGACGAACTCCATGTCGTCGCGGCCGACCGGCGCCTCCACCCGCTGGGTGCGGTCCCACAGCGAGAAGTACAGGCAGGCGGCCAGGCCCCGGGAGCGGAAGGCGGTGACGTACTCGCGTACGACATCGCGTCGGCAGGCGCTGCTCATCACGTCGTAGTCGGTGTACTTCGACGGCCACAGGCAGAAGCCGTCGTGGTGCTTGGCGGTGAGCACCCCGAAGGTCATGCCCGCGGCCTTGGCGGCGTCCGCCCACTGCCCGCAGTCCAGCGCCGCGGGCGCGAACGTCATCGGGTCCCGGTCGGGGTCCACCCACTCCGCGTCGTGGAAGGTCCCCATGTTGAAGTGCAGGAACATCCCGAAGCGGCGGTCGGTGAAGGCCCGCTGGAGGGCGTAGCGGTTGCCGCGCCCGGCCCCGCCCCAGCCGCCGGCCTCGGCCCCGTTCGCGGGCGAGGCGTGGGCCGGGACGGCGGGCAGGGCGGCGGCCCCGGCCGCGGCGGTCGCCGCGGCCAGGAGGGCGCGGCGGTTCAGGGAGGCGCGCCTGGCGGACTCGTTCACGACGGGCTCCTTCATGACGCGGCTCCGGTCATGGCGGGCCGCAGGGCGGCGTAGCCGGGCGAGGGGACGTCCCGCACGGGGACGCCGCCGCGCTGGGCGGCCACGGTGACCAGCGAGACGGGGCCGACGGTGGCCTCGTCCTGCGCCACCACCGCGAGGGCCAGGGTGTTGGTGCCGTGCCCGCGCAGGATCCCGGCGGGCAGCACGAAGTCGCGCTGCGGGCCGATGTCGCCGCCGAACTGGCCGAGGTTCCAGCCGTTGACGAAGATCATTACCCGGGCGCGCTGGTCGAACCCGCCGCCGAAGCGCAGCGCCACCGAGGTGTCCTGGCCCTTGGGCAGGTCCAGCCGGAAGGTGGTGCGCTGCCAGGTCACGCCCGGCGCGACCTCGGTGGTCGCGGGCGAGCCCGGCCGCCAGGAGCGGTCCGCGTAGCCGGGCAGGTGCCAGCCGGAGCGCTCGCCGTACAGGCCGCCGGTGTTCATCGGGCCGCGGACCGGGTCGGTGAGCTCTCCCCCGCCGAGCGCGCCCTGGATCCGCCACTCGATCGGCGAGTCGGCCCCGGCGACGGAGGCGCCGACCAGGCCGCGGGGCTGCTTGAACCGGGTGTCGTCGGCGGTCCAGTTGTCGTTGTGGCCCATGTTCGGCACCAGCACGGCGACGGTGGCCCGCTCGCCCTTCTTCAGCAGCCCCTTCGGGATCTCGAAGTGGCCGGGCCCGGGGTCGGGGTTGACCGGCTCGGAGTCGGACTGCGTGCCGCCCTTCGCGGAGCCGAGGTGGCGGCCGTTGAGCCACACCTGGTAGACGCCGCGCTTGCCGGTGACGGCGTTGAGGTCCACGGAGGTCTCGCTGCCGTTCGCGGTGAAGTGGCCCCGGTACCAGACGTTGCCGTAGTGGTAGCCGTACTCGTCGGCGTACAGCACGGGCAGGGTCTTCGGCTTGATCGGGCTGGCCGTGGTGGTCTTCTCCGCCTTGGTCCAGCGGGAGTCGTCGAAGGCCGGGGCGGCCTCGGGCGCCTCGGAGCGCACCCGCCAGCCGGTGAGCTCCGGCAGGGTGACGGGCTTCGCGCCCCGCACCGTGCCCACCAGGGAGCCGCTGGCCGTGGGCCGCACCGCCACCGGCTGCCCGCCCACGGTCAGGCGGCGCGCCGGGCCGAACACCTCGACCTGGCCCGCCTTCGCGGTGTCGGCGCGCAGGTGCAGGGTGCCGCCGCGGACCTGCGCCTCGCGGAGCAGGTCGGTGCCGCGCACCAGGACGGGGCCGTGGGCGGTGTCCGCCTGCCAGAACCGGGCGGCGGTGGCGTCGGTGCCGAGCAGCAGGAGCAGCGGGCGGCGCCCGCCGTCGGTGACCAGCACGCGGGTGAGGCCCTTGTGGGCGTAGTCCAGGCGCAGGTCGCCGGTCGCGGCGTCCCAGGCGGAGGTGGCCGAGCCGTCGAGCACCCGCACCTTCGGCTTGCGGTCGTACTTCAGGACGGTGGCGGCGCGCTCGCCGTCGCGCCCGTACAGCACGGCGATGTCCCGGCCGCCGGTGGTGAGGTGGGTCATCACCTCGGAGGTGGTGGCGGCCAGGCGCTGGTCGCCGAGGTCGTAGCCGCCGACGAGGACCTTGGCGTCCCGCCCGTTCACCCGCACCGGCAGCGAGTAGCGGCCGTCCGGGGTGGTCCAGTCCAAGGTGCCGGAGTCGTCGGAGGTCGCCGCCCGGTCCTTGTGGCGGACCAGCACGAACTGGGTGCCGTCGTCCGGGTTGGCGCGGGCGACGGCCTCCAGGGCGTCGCTGCCGGTGGCCGGGGCGTCGGCGGGGTCGGTCTTGGTCAGCGGGCGGGCCGCCGCCAGGAAGTAGTTCTGGAGCTTGAACTCGTCGTACTTGACGGTCGGCTGCCGGGCCTCGGTGATGGCGGCGCCGTAGTCGTAGGAGGTGTAGCCGTCGTTGGGCTGCGGCAGCCAGCCCCAGGAGGTGCCGCCGAAGCCCATGTAGTAGCTGAACATGGTGGCACCGGAGGTGATCAGGTTCGACTTGTAGAAGTACTTCATGAACGCGGTGCCGGTCAGCTCACGGCACCGGTCGAACCCGGCGTCGCCCACGTCGATCGCGCCGCCCTGGTACTCGGCGGCGTACACCGGGGCGTTCTCGCTCAGCCGCTCGGTGCGGCCCTCGCCCCACGGGCCCCAGGTGGTCTCGGCGTTCGCGCAGTCGAAGGACTGCGGGTAGTCGTCCACGCCCGGGATTTGCACCGCGCCCAGGCCCTCGGCCCAGGTGGGCGTCCAGGAGGCGTCGCAGCACTGGTTGTGGGTGATCGGCACGTCGATGCCGTCGGCGCGCGCCAGGTCCTGGAGGTCCTGCATGTACTGCGCGTCGGTGTTGGCGGCGTACTCGTTCTCGACGTTGTACAGCACGATCGGGCCGCCGCGGGTGGCCTGGTGCCTGGCGAGGATCTTGTTGACGGTGGTCATCCACTCCCGGTACGCGGCGGTGTAGCCGGGGTCGCTGGAGCGGGCGCGGCCGTCCACGGTCTTCAGCCAGCCGGGGAAGCCGCCGCCGCTGACCTCGGCGTTGATGTACGGCCCGGGGCGGACCACGGCGTGCAGGCCGACCTCGCGGACCGTGCGCAGCAGCCGGTCGATGTCGCGGACGCCGGAGAAGTCGTAGGTGCCCGGGGCGGGCGAGTGGTACGACCAGTTGAAGTACAGCGAGACCGTGTTGAAGCCCGCGGCCCGGTACTTCTCCAGGATGTCGCGCCACAGGTCCGGGCTGGGCAGCCGGAAGTAGTGGAACTCGGCGCCGCGCAGCAGCACCCGCTCGTTGTCGATCTTCAGCGAGTGGCGGTCGTAGGTGACCGTGTGCCGGACCTCCGCGGCCCGCGTCGCCGGCTGGGCCGAGGAGCTCGCCGGAACGGCGAGCAGCGAGGCCAGCACCGCGGCGACGGCGGCCAGGACGAGAAGGGGATAACGGTGTGGTCGTGCGGTTCTGCCTTTCGTGCCTTTCATGGAGCGGCTCTCCTTGACGAAGGCGTGCGTGGGTGGGACGTCGGTGGTGCGTGGGGCCGTGAGGCGCGCCCGGGGCTCCGCCCGCCCGGGGGGTGCGGAGCGCCGGGAGGGAGTACCGGCCCTCCGGCCGGCGGAGGACCGGTCCCCCGAGCGCTGGAGGGGGCCTCGGGGGTGAACCCCCGAGCGGTGCCGGGGGCAGGACCCCCGGCGGGGTGCCGGGGGACGGAACCCCCGGCACCCACCCCCTCACCCCCCTCGGCGGGGTCCGGGGCGCAGCCCCGGTGGGGGTTCAGGGGGCGAAGCCCCCCGGCCTCCGGAGGAGCCGCCCCCGGACCCCGCCCCGCTTACCGCAGGGAGAAGGAGCTGATCCGCAGATCGCCCCGGAACACCAGGTACACGTCGTGCCGGCCGCGGGCGGCGGTCAGGTCGGCGGTCACCGTCCGGTAGGCGTACCGGTCGCCGGTGGACGGCACCTCCGCGGTGCCGAGCAGCTTCCCGTTCGGCCCGCCGAGGCGGATCTCCACCGCGCCGCTCCCGGCGCTCTCCTTGGCCGTCCGCGCCGTGAAGGTCTTCGGCCCGGTCTTCAGGTCCGCGTCCCGGTAGGAGACCCACTCGCCGTCGGCGGTCCCGCCGACCGCGTCACCGCTGGTCTTGGTCTCGTCCACGATCCGGATCCCGGAGTAGTCGTCGAAGTTGACCGCGCCCGTGGTCTTCGACAGGTCCCGGGCGGGGATCTTCTCGCCGTGCACCCGCAGCGTGGTGCGCCCGCGGATGTCCTCGGCGGAGGCGCCGACCATGACGTCGTACCGGCCGTCCTCGACGACCATCCGGTCCCGGGTGACGTCCCAGTGCCCGAGGTCGGCGGCCTTGAGGGTGAGCTTGACGTTCTTGGTCTGCCCGGCCTTCAGGTGGACCTTCTCGAAGGCCCGGAGCTCCTTGACGGGCTGCTTGTCGCGGGAGTCCCGCTGGTGGACGTAGAGCTGCACCACCTCGTCGCCGTCCCGCTTCCCGCTGTTGGTGACGGGAACCGTGACGGTGACCTTGCCGTTCTTCCCGATGGCGGGAGCGGACAGCTTGGGCGTGCCGTAGCGGAACTGCGTGTACGACAGGCCGTGGCCGAACGGGTAGAGGGGGTCGCCCTTGTAGTACAGGTAGGTCCGGTCGGACTTGATGATGTCGTAGTCGAGGATGTCCGGCAGGTCGCCGACCGACTTGTACCAGGTCTGGGTGAGCCGGCCGGCCGGGTTGACGTCGCCGAACAGCACGTCGGCGAGGGCGCGCCCGGTCTCCTGGCCCGCGTGGGTGGTCCACACGATCGCGGGCAGGTTCTCCTGCTCCCAGGTGATGGTGTCCGGGTAGCTGGTCTCCAGCACCATGACGGTGTTGGGGTTGGCCTTGTACACGGCCTTGACCAGCTCGGCCTGGCTCTCGGCGAGGTTCATGTCGGTGCGGTCGTGGGCCTCGCGGCCGTTGATGAACGGCATGCTGCCCACGACGACGACCGCGCTGTCCGCGCCCTTGACGGCCTTGACCGCCTCGTCGATGCCGCTGCGGACGACGTCCTTGGCGTAGCGGGACGCCTTGTCCTTGGTGACCAGGCGCAGGGTTCCGTCGGCGTCGGCAGCCACGTACGTGCCCGCGCGCGGGAACCAGCTCTCCGTGGTCTCGTAGCCGGCGTAGCGCAGCAGGTAGTCGCCTTCCGGCTGCTTCTCCAGCTTGAACATCTGCTGGACGAACCAGCCGTTGGGCTGGGCCTGGTTGTTGGCGAGCTCGTCCTTGCCGGTGTCGTAGCCGACGACCTTGCCGTTGGCGGCGCTGCGCAGGGTCAGCACGCCCTGGCCCCAGTCGAACACGTCGAACTGCTCGGTGGCGCCCGCGGTGGCGGCGCTCTCCTTGAGGGCCGCGCCGTCGGCGTCCGCCCCGCCGGTGATGTACTTGCCGGTGGCCGTGTTCTTCAGCGCGATCCGGTCCACGCCCTCGCTGGCGGTGACGGTGCCGCCGTCGCCGAGGCGCTGCTGGATGCCCTCGCGCGGGGTGATGCCGTAGGGCAGGGAGCCGGAGTACCAGTCGGTGTAGAGGGTGTTCTCCAGCGGGCCGACGACCGCGACCTTCTTGGTGCTCTTCGGGTCGAGCGGCAGCGCCTGCTGCCCGTTCTTCAGCTTGCCGTTCTTCAGCAGCACCATCGACTCGGCGGCCGTGGTGCGGGCCAGCTTCTGGTGCTGCTCGCTGTTGATGACGGACTTGTCGATGGCGCCGTAGGGGCCGCCGTTCGGGTCGAACTCACCGAGCCGGAAGCGGATGGACAGCGCGTGCCGGACGGCGTTGTCCACGTCCTTCTCGGTGATCAGGCCGCGGTCGAGGGCTTGGTGGACCGCCTTGAGGGTGGAGGAGGGGTCCGCGCTCTCGTTGGTGTAGCTGTCGACGCCGGCCTTGAGGATGGCGGCGTTGGCGGACGGCTTGTCCGGGTAGTAGTTCTGGCTGCCCGGGACGTTGTTCGGGCCGTCCGCGTCGGTGACGTTGAACAGGGTCTTGTCCGTCCACGTCCGCACCGAGCTGTTGAGGTCGGTGACCGTGGCGGGGCGCCCGTTGACCAGGTTGTAGGCCGTCATGACGCCGGTGGCGGCGTCGGCGCTGATCGCGGGCTTGAACGCCTGCTCGTCGTACTCCTTGTACACGCGCGGGCGCAGATCGGAGGAGGTGGTGATCCGGTCCACCTCGTTGTTGTTGGCCAGGTAGTGCTTGAGGGTGGGGGCGGTCTTGAGGTAGTGGGGATCGTCGCCCTGCATCCCCTTGCCGTACGCGATGGCGATGGCGCTGGTGAGCAGGGGGTCCTCGGAGTAGCCCTCCTCGTTGCGGCCCCAGCGGGGGTCGCGCAGCAGGTTCACCACGGGCGCCCACATGTTCAGGCCCCAGCCGGTGGGCCGCTCCTGCTGGAAGCCGCGCGCCTCGTCGCCGACGGCGGAGCCGACGCGCTTGATCAGCTCCGGGTCCCAGGTGCTGGCCAGGCCGACGGCCTGCGGGAAGACGGTGGTCTCGCCGAGCCAGGCGACGCCGTGCAGCGCCTCGGTGCCGGTCTTGAAGGACTTGATGCCCAGCCTGGGTATCGCGGGCTGGTACTGGTGGAGCATGGACACCTTCTCCTCGAGGGTGAGCCTGCCGAGCAGGTCCTCGATCCGGGTGTCCAGCGGGAGGTCGGGGTTCTGGAAGGCGTAGGTCTGTTCGGGTTGCGCGGGCGCTGGGCCGGCCAGCCCGACCGCGAGCGCGAACGCCACGGCCACGGCGGGGGCGACCCTGCGGAGTGCCACCTTTGATCTCACGTTCTCTCCTTGCGGCTTTGCAAGTGGTCTCGATGTGAAACGTTTCGATCCCAAACGGGGCGGTAAAGCGCTCACCATCTCCCTTCTCACGTCCCGGGGCCGGGGTTCGCCCCTCGTCCGGCCGGCCGGGAACGGGTCGTGGTCGGTCGGCCCGCGGCGGGGCCGCCGTCCTGGTTCGCGGGGCCGGACCCCGCCGGGCCCGGTCGTGCGGGCCGGACGGGGCCCCGGCCGGTCAGGGCGCGGGGGCCTCGGTCGCCGGGGCCGCCGCGGTGCTCGCCCGCGGGGTCAGCGTGGGGGCCAGTAATGTGCCGTCGGGGACGGCCCGGCCGCGCAGCTTGTCCATCAGCAGCTCCACGGAGCGGGAGCCGACCTCCTCCGCCGGGATGGCGACCGAGGTGAGCGGGATCGGGGCGCGCGTGGCGACCGCGTCCGGGCAGATGGCCACCACCGACAGGTCCTCCGGCACCCGCTTACCGGCCTCCTGGAAGGCCATGAGCAGCGGCTCGACCACCGGCTCGTTGTGCACCACGACACCGGTCAGGTCCTTGTGCTCGGCCAGCAGCGTGTGCACCGTCTCCCGGGCCGCCCTGATGGTCGCCTCGCACGGGTGCACCGTGGCGGCGATGCCGTGCCGCAGCGCCGCCGCGGTGAAGCCCTCGGCCATGCGCTGGGCGTAGCCGGTCTCACGGGCGTACACCTCGGGCGGCGAGCCGACCAGGGCGAGGCTGCGGTGCCCGAACCCCGCCAGATGGTCCACGCAGGCCCGGCCCGCGGCGGTGAAGTCCAGGTCGATGCAGGTCAGGCCCTCGTTCTCGGCGGGGAAGCCGATGAGCACCGACGGGCGGTCCAGGGAGCGCAGCAGCGGCAGGCGGGCGTCGTGCATCTCGACGTCCATGACGATCAGCGCGTCCACCATGGAGCTGCCCGCCACCCGGCGCAGCCCCTCCTCTCCCTCCTCCTGGGTGAGCAGCAGCACGTCGTGGTCGTGCGCGCGGGCCGCGGTGACCACGGACACCGCGAACTGCATCACCACGGGCACATGGATGCCGGAGCGGAACGGCACCACCAGGGCGAGCACGTTGGAGCGATTGCTGGCCAGGGCGCGCGCCCCGGCGTGCGGGCGGTAGCCGAGCTCCCGGATGCTCTCCTCGACCCGGCGCCGGGTCTCCTCCGATATCGAACGCTTGCCGCTGAGCACGTAGGACACCGTGCTGGGGGACACCCCGGCGCGGCGCGCCACATCAGTGATCTTGACCAATGCCCTCTCCCGGTGCCGTGCCTCGGATCGCGCCGTCCCGCCGGATGTGCTGGGACCCGGCCCGTGGGGGCCCGGCCGTGGCGTCCGGCGCGTGCCGCGGCCGGACGAGCCCGCCTGTGGTCCCGGGGCATGCGGGGCCCCGGGACCACCGGGCGGTTGTGCCTCTACGCGGACCACGCCCCTTCGGGCACGGTGACGGTGATCCGCCGCGCCCCCTGCTCGGCCCGCACCAGCAGCCCGTGCTCGCTCTCCTCCGCGGTGCCGCCCGTCACGGTCGCGCCGGAGGCGGAGGCCACGCCGGCGAGCAGCACCTGCCACCGGCCGTCCGCCCCGTCCCGCTGCACGGTGAGGGTGCCGCCGTCGCGCGCGGTGCGGAACGTGGCCGCCACCCCGCCGTCGGCCCCGGGCACCTCGGTGGTGACGGCGGCGCCGTCCGCGGGCTGGTACACCCGCAGGGTGACGCCGTCCGCCCAGTCGTAGTCCGGCCGGCCGTTCTCGGCGCCGAACGGCACCACCGCGCCGGGGCGGGCCAGCAGCGGCAGGCTGGAGAACCCGTGGGTCTCGCGCACCCAGCGCGGCCCGGTGACCCGCTCCCCGGTCAGCACCTGCGTCCAGGTGCCCTCGGGCACGTAGTAGGAGACGTCGCCGTCGGCGGTGAACACCGGCGCGACCAGCAGGTCACCGCCGAGCATGTACTGCCGCTCCAGATGGGTGGTGGCCGGGTCGTCCGGGAACTCCACGACCATGGCGCGCATCACCGGCACGCCCTCGGTGTGGGCCTGCCTGGCCGCGCCGAACAGATACGGCATCAGGGTGTGCTTGAGTTCGGTGAACGTCCGCAGGACGTCCACGGCCTCCTCGTCGAACGCCCACGGCACCCGGTAGGAGTGGCTGCCGTGCAGCCTGCTGTGCGAGGACAGCAGCCCGAACGCGATCCAGCGCTTGAACACCGCGGCGTCCGGGGTGCCCTCGAACCCGCCGATGTCGTGGCTCCAGAACCCGAACCCGGACATGCCGAGCGACAGGCCGCCGCGCAGGCTCTCCGCCATGGCCGACCAGGTGGACTCGCAGTCACCGCCCCAGTGCACCGGGAACTTCTGGCCGCCCGCGGTGGCCGAGCGCGCGAACACCACGGCCTCGCCCTCGCCGCGCCGCTTGCGCAGCAGCTCGAAGACCGTCTCGTTGTAGAGCTGGGTGTAGTAGTTGTGCATCCGCTCCGGGTCGGAGCCGTCGAAGTACGCCACGTCCGTGGGCACCCGCTCGCCGAAGTCGGTCTTGAAGCAGTCCACGCCCATCTCCAGCAGCGCGTCCAGCTTCCCGGTGAACCACTCGCGCGCGGCCGGGTTGGTGAAGTCCACCAGGCCCATGCCGGGCTGCCACAGGTCCCACTGCCACACGTCGCCGTTCGGCTTGCGCAGCAGGTAGCCGTTGGCCTTGCCCTCGGCGAACAGCGGGGAGCGCTGCGCGATATACGGGTTGATCCACAAGCAGATGCGCAGGCCCCGCTCCTTGAGGCGGCGCAGCATGCCCTGGGGGTCGGGGAAGACGCGCGGGTCCCAGGTGAAGTCGCACCAGTTGTACTCGCGCATCCAGAAGCAGTCGAAGTGGAACACCGACAGCGGCAGGTCCCGCTCGGCCATCCCCTCGATGAAGGAGGTGACGGTCTCCTCGTCGTAGGAGGTGGTGAACGACGTGGACAGCCACAGGCCGAACGACCACGCCGGGGGCAGCGCCGGGCGGCCGGTGAGCGCGGTGTACTTGCGCAGGATCTCCTTGGGCGTGGGCCCGTAGATGACGAAGTACTCCATCGACTGGCCGCGGACGCTGAACTGCACCCGGGAGACCGCCTCGGAGCCCACCTCGAAGGAGACGTGGCCCGGGTGGTTGACGAACACCCCGTACCCGGCGTTCGTCAGGAAGAACGGGACGTTCTTGTACGCCTGCTCGCTGGAGGTGCCGCCGTCGGCGTTCCAGACATCCACGCTCTGGCCGACCTTGTCCAGCGGGCCGAAGCGCTCGCCGAGCCCGTACACGTGGGTGCCGACGCCGAGGTCGAGCTGCTCGCGCACATGGTGGCCCTCGGGCGTCTCCATGAACGCCATGGCCTTGGCCCCGCTGCGGGTGAGCACCCGGCCGCCCGCGAGGAAGTCGACCTGCCACGGGTCGCTGCGCGAGACGCGCACGGTGAGCTCGCCGGAGGTGAGCGTGGCCGCCTCCTCGTCGGCTGCGGCGACCGCCCGGGCGGAGGCGTCGGCCTCCAGCCCGAAGTCGGGGCCGCGGTGCTCCTCGCCGGCGAAGTGCGTGATCCGCACCCCGACCACGTCGGGCATGGGCGCCGTGCAGTCCACCGTGACGACCGGGCCCTTGAGCAGGTCGCCGCGGTGGCGGATGCGGTGCCCCGGCGCGTGCACCACCAGGGTGCCCTCGCCCGGGGTGGCGTCCAGGACCTCGGCCGGGTAGGTGGCGCGCACGCCGTCGCGCAGCATCCAGTAGCCGTTGGTGAACTTCATTTACTTGACCGCTCCCACCGCGATGCCGCGGGTCAGTGTCCGCTGGAAGATCAGGAAGAAGGCGATGGCCGGGAGGGTGCCCAGCAGCGCCGATGCGTTGGTCATGGTGGCGTCCATCAGCCGCTGGCCCTGGAGCACGCCGAGCGCGACGGACACCGTCTGCTGGTCATTGGAGATCAGCATGACCAGCGGCAGGAAGAACTCGTTCCAGGTCCAGATGAAGAAGAACACCATCAGCACGCCGAGGGTGGGGCGGCTGATGGGGACGACGATGCGCCACAGCACCTGCCACTTGTTGGCGCCGTCGATCCGCGCCGCCTCGATCACCTCACGGGGGAAGGTGCTGAGGACGGAGGAGAGCAGATAGGTGCCGAACGCGCTCTGGATCACCGAGAACACGATGATCACACTCAGCCGGGTGTCGTAGAGCCCGACCTTGTTCGACAGGTAGTACAGCGGGTAGACCAGCGCCTCCTGCGGCAGGGTCTGCGCCATGATGAAAACGATCAGCAGCGAGACCCGGCCGCGCACCCGGCCGATGCCGAGCGCGTACGCGGTGAACAGGGACAGCACCGTGGCGATCACGGCGACGCTGCCGCTGATCAGGGCGCTGTTGAGCAGCTTCTGCCCGAAGTCCACGCGCTCCCAGAAGTCCTTCAGGCCCTCCAGGTACAGCCCCTCCGGCAGGGCGAGCGGCCCGTTCTGCGAGTACTCCTCCGGGGTCTTCAGCGCGTTCATGACCACGATGAGGAACGGCAGCAGCATCATCACGGCCAGCACGGCCAGCGACGCCAGCACCGCCCACTTGCCGGGGTTGCCCCCGGACCGCCCGACCGAGCCGGTCGCGCGGCGGCGCGGCGGGGTCCCGCGCCGTTTCTGGTCGGTCTTTTCCAGGGTGGCGGCCATGGTCAGCGCTCCTTGTCCTCACTGGCGGTCTGCACCCGCAGGAAGATCACCGTGAGGACGGCGATGATCAGGGTCAGCACGGTGGCGATGGCCGCGCCGTAGCCGACCTGCGACTTCTCGAAGAAGTTCTGGTACGAGTAGTAGGACGGCACGTTCGTCGCCCCGCCGGGCCCGCCCTTGGTGAGCACGTAGATGGGCCCGAACACCTTCAGCGCGGCGATGGTGCACCACAGCAGCACCACATAGATCTCGGGCTTGATCTGCGGCAGCGTCACGTGCCAGAAGCGGCGCCACCAGTTGGCACCGTCCAGCTCCGCGGCCTCGTACAGCGCGGGGTCCACCCGCTGGAGTCCCGCCATGAACACCACCAGCGGGAAGCCGATCTGCACCCAGACCATGATCGCCATGACGCTGTACATGGCGATCTCGGGGTCGCCGAGCCAGTCCTGCTCCAGCGAGCCGAGGCCGATCGCGCCGAGCGCCTCGTTGAGCGCGCCCTCCTCCGGGGCCAGGATCCAGCTCCACACGATGCCCGCCACGGCGATGGGCAGCACCTGCGGGAGGTAGAAGCAGGCCCGCAGCAGGCTGGCGGTGCGCGGGCCGAAGCGCTTGCCGACGAAGTCGAACAGGGCGGCGGCCAGGACCAGGCCCAGGCAGGTCGGGACGATCGCCATGGCCAGGATCAGCCACAGGTTGTGCTGGAAGGAGTCCCAGAACGTCGAGTCGGAGAGCAGCTCCTTGTAGTTGTCCACGCCGACCCAGTTGACGTCGCCGACGCCGTCCCAGTCGGTGAAGCTGGTCCCGATGTTCATCGCGAACGGGACGATGACGATGGCGAGGAACCCGAGCGCGCTGGGGAGGAGGAACCAGGCGTAGGTCCCCTCGCCCCGGCGCCCTCGGGTCACCGCGTTGGTGCCGGTCTTCACTTGACGGGAACCCCGTCGTCGTACGCCTTCTGGAGGCTGTCGAGCGCCTTGCCCGGGTCGGTGCCGTTCATCAGCTTCTGCGTCTCCTGGACGAGCACGTCGTAGAAGCCGGGCACGGGCCAGTCGGGGTAGTAGGCGAACGCGTCCCGCCCGGACAGGTCCTCGTAGTTCTTGATGAGTTCCTTGGCCTTGGGGTCGGTGACCGCGCTGGGGTCGGCCTTCACCGGGACGCCGCCGTTCTGGGCCAGGGTGTTCTGCGCGGCCTGCTTCATCGTCAGGTCGATGAAGTCGTAGGCCAGCTCCTTGTTCTTGGCGTTCTTCGGCACGACCCAGTTGTTGCCGCCGGAGCCCAGGGTCAGCTTGGTCTCGGGCCACAGGAAGGTGCCCCAGTCGTCCTTCATCTCCGCCTGGAAGCGGCCGTACCACCAGCTCCCGGAGAACAGCATCGGGTACTTGCCCTGGATGAAGGCCACACCCGCGTCCTCGGCCTTGGTGCCGACGGTCTTCTTGCTGATGTAGCCCTTCTTCACCCAGTCGGCGAAGGTCTCGGCGCCGTAGGTCCAGGCGGCGTCGTTGAAGTCGGCCTTGGCGGTGTAGCGCTCGAAGGCGTCCACCCAGGCGCGGTCGGCCTTGGTCAGGGCCAACTGGTAGACGTACTGCTGGGCCATGTACTCGGCGCCCGCGTTGGACAGGGGGGTGACGCCCGCGTCGGCGAACTTGTCCAGGGCGGCGGTGAACTCCGCCATGGTGGTCGGCACCTTGACGTCGTGCTCTTCGAAGAGCTTCTTGTTGTAGTACACCATCGTGTACTCGGCGTAGTTGGGGACGCCGTACCACTTGCCGGAGCCCATGACGCCGTTCTCGTCGTACTGGCCGGTGGCGCCGACGCTCTTGTCGAGCATCTGGCTCCAGCCGCGCTTGTTGGCCTCCGCCGACAGGTCGGTGAGCAGGCCCTGCTTGGCCAGCAGGCCCGAGGTCGCGTTGCCCTTGTTGTACTCCATCAGGTCCGGCGCCTGGGAGGTCTTCAGGACCTGGCCGGCGGTCTTCTGGATCTGCTCGAAGCTCTTCTCCTCGAACTTCACCTTGACGCCGGGGTGGGTCTTCTCGAACTCCTTGATGACCTCCGCCCACGCCTTGCCCATGGCGCTCTCGGGGCCCTCGTAGTGCCACAGCCGCAGCGTCTTGCCGTCGCCGTCCCCTGAGTCGCCGCCGCACCCGGCCAGCACCAGCATTCCCGCGGCGACGGCCGCTATGGCCACCCGCCTTCGCGCCTTGAACATCGACTGCCTCCAGGCAGTGGGGGAGATCAAAACTTGACTGAATCGAAGCGCTTCGACGCTGGCGTCGAAGGGGCCTGTCGAAACGTTTCGATGGCGAGGAAGCTAAGGCAGGGGCCAACCTGTGTCAATGGTGTGAACGCAGTGCTTCTAGTTGCGCTCTACAGGTACCAACTGTGGTCAAATCCGGTGCCGTCGGGCGTCGATCTGGTACGGGCGGGACGAGTCCCAGGTCAGCGCCGCTTCAGCGCGCCGTAAGCGCCGCGTCCACTTCGTGAAGCCAAGCCCCGGGCGTCCGCTGCCACCAGCCGTCCGTCGCAGCGAGGCTGCGCACCGCGGCGTGCAGCGCGTCCAGCCCCGGGTGCCGCAGCCCCCTGCGCCACACCATGGACACCGGCGCCAGCGGGACGGGGTCCACCAGCGGGCGCAGCACCGTGCCCGGCACCCGCGTGAACACCACGCTCGCCAGCACCGGCTCGCCGCGGCGCGGCACCACCCGGGCGAACTCCTCCTCGCCCACGATCGGCGGGAACGGCGCCGCCACCGCGATCCCCCGCCCCTCGAACAGGGCCTCCGCCAGCTCCGTCCACTCCGCGGTGTCCGGGTTGCCGCGGGCCGCGTACACGCTCTCCCCCGCCAGCGCCGCCAGCGGCACCTCGGGCAGGCGGGCCAGGCGGTGGCCCTCGGGCAGCAGCACCGCCAGGCGCTCGTACCGCACCAGCCGGTGCTCCAGCCGCGCCAGCACCCCCGGCGCCAGCCCCCCGGCCCGCCCGAACGACACGTCCAGCTCCCCGTCCAGGATCCGGCGGGCCGCCCCGGTCAGCCCGCCCAGTTGCCGGGTCAGCAGCTCCACCTCGGGCTCCCGCGCCCGCGCCGCCTCCACCACCCGCCGCCCCGTGGACACCGGCGCCGCGATGTCCACGAGCAGGGGCCGCTCCCGCGGCGGCGCGAACTCGGCCACCAAGTCGTCGTGCGCCCGCAGCACCACCCGGGCCCGGGCCAGCAACCGCTCACCGTCCGCGGTCAGCTCGACCCTCCGGGTGGTGCGGTGGAACAGCGTCACCCCGAGCCGCGCCTCCAGCCGCCGCACATCCCGGCTCACCGCCTGCTGCGCCACCCGCAGCCGGACGGCGGCCCGCCCGAAGTGCAACTCCTCCGCCACCGCGACGAACCCGCGGAGCAGGCGAACGTCGAGGTCTGCGGTCATGACGGGGGAGCGTACCGGGGGGCGGGGGGCGGCCGCGGAGGGCGGGGCGGCACGGCGCCGGACGGCGGGGACGGGACGGGGCGCGGAGGACGGGGACGGGGGATGGGACGGGGACGGGACGGCGGGACGGTGGTGGGTGCGGCGTTCGGCGGGGAGGGCCGCTCGTCCTCACGGCCCGGCGGAGGCGACGGGCTCACGCCCCCTCCTCCGGCCCACCTGCGCAACCCCACCGCGAGACCCTCCACGAGCGCCCCCGATCGCTCACCGCCACGGGGGGCGGCAGCCACCTGACGACCCATCGCACCGCAGGTCACAGGGCATTCACAACCCAAGCGCGACAATCCTCGGGGAACAGGTGTTGGACCGGGAACGGGCACCGGCCCGACGGTGATCCCATGCCCCCCTCCCTCACCCCGTACCGCACCCTGTTCTCCGCCCCCGGCGCCGTCGCCTTCACCCTCGCCGGGGCCGTCGCGCGGCTGCCCACCTCCATGCTCGGGGTGGGCAACGTCGTCATGATCGCCACCGTCCGCGACTCCTACGCCCTGGCGGGGGCGGTCAGCGCCGCGGGTGTGGTGGCCGCCGCGCTCGCCTCCCCGTTCCTGGGCCGCCTGGTGGACCGGCACGGGCAGTCCCGGGTGGCGCTCCCCGCGGCGGCGGTGTTCGCGGCGGGGGCCGCGGCGATGCTGCTGTGCGTCACCCTGGACGCGCCGACCTGGGCGCTGTTCGTGTGCGCCGCCGCGTCCGCGGCCACCCCGAGCGTGGGGGCGATGACCCGGGCCCGGTGGGAGTGGGTGCACCGGGAGCGGCCCGCGGCCCGGCCCACGGCGAACTCGTTCGAGCAGGTGATGGACGAGCTGTGCTTCGTGCTGGGCCCGGCGCTGGCGATGCTGCTGTGCACGGCCGCCTTCCCGCAGGCGGGGCTGCTCACCGCCGCCGTCCTGCTCGTCGTCGGCACCGCCCTGTTCTCCGCCCAGCGGCGCACCGAGCCCCCGCCGCGCGTCCGCGACGAGCGGCCCGCGCTGCTGGTGCGCAGACCGGGCCTGCCGCCGCTGCTCGCGGCGTTCGGGCTGGTCGGCGCCGTGTTCGGCGGGCTGGAGGTGGCGACCCTCGCCCGCACCGACGCGCTGGGCTCGCCCGCGGCGGGCGGTGTGCTGCTGGCCGTCCAGGCGGCGGGGTCGTGCGCGGCGGGGCTGGTGCTGGGGGCGCTGCCGCAGCGCGCCCCCGCCCCGTTCCGGTTCACCGCTTCCGTGGCCGCGCTGGCCGCCGCCGTGGCGGGCCTGCTGCTGGCGGGGAGCCTTCCGGTGCTGTGCGTCCTGTTGCTGCTGGTGGGTGTGGCCACCGCGCCGACGATGGTCACGGGCATGACGCTGGCGCAGGACGTCATCCCCGGCGACCGCCTCAACGAGGGCCTGACCACCCTCTACACGGCCCTGCTCGTCGGCATCTCGGCGGGCGCGGCCACGGGCGGCTGGTGCGCGGAGCACCTGGGCTCGGGCGCGGCGTACGCCCCGGCGGCGGTGGCGGCCGCCCTGGCGGCGGTGGCGGCCCGGGCGGTGGGCCGCGCCGCCCGTCCCCCCGCGGAGGCGGCCGCGCCGGACGCCCCCGCCACGGCCGACGACAGGCCCTAGGCGAGCGCCTCCGCCGCCTTGGTCATCGGCCCGCCGGCGTCCCCGGTGTTGAGCGTGCCCGCCGGTTCCACCAGCAGGATCGCGGTCTCCTCCGCCGCCACCGGGCAGTGCTCGACGCCTCGGGGCACCACGAACAGCTCGCCCGGGCCCAGTTCCACGTCGCCGTCCCTGAGCTGGATGGTCAGCCGTCCGCTGACGACCAGGAACAGCTCGTCGGTGTCCTCGTGGGTGTGCCAGACGAACTCGCCCTTCAGCTTGGCGAGTTTGATCTCGTAGTCGTTCAGATCGGCGATCTTCTTCTGCGCCCACAGGTCGCTGAACCGCGAGAGCCGGTCGGCGAGGTTGACGGGGGCGGGGGTGCCGGGCATGCGGACTCCTTCTCGGGAACGTCGTGCCGGGGCGGGCGCCCCGGCCGGTGCCACCGAGCCTGCCGCGCCCGCCGCCCGCCGGTCTTGTACGTTCCTGGCATGGCACGAGACCGTTCCCGCCCGGCGATCACGGCTTGGCGGCCGCCGGTCGCGGGCATCGCGGAGGTCTTCCACGCGCACTTCACCGACCACGCCTACCCGGCCCACACCCACCGGACGTGGGACCTGATGATCCTGGACGACGGGGCGGTGGACTTCGCGCTCGACCGCCGCCGCCACGGGGCCTCGGGAACGGGCAGCGTCCTGCTGCTGCCTCCCGGGGTCAGCCACGACGGCAGGACCGTCACCGCGTCGGGCTTCCGCAAACGCGTGCTGTACCTCGACACCACCGTGCTGCCGGAGCGGCTCGCCGGGCGGGCCGTGGACGGCCCGGTGCTCGAGGACGGGCCGCTGCGCAGGCGGATCCACCGACTGCACCTGGCCCTCGGCCGGGAGGGGGACGCCTTCGAGGCCGAGTGCCGCCTCGCCTTCGTCCGGGAGCGGCTGCGGCACCACCTGGCCGCGGCGCGCCCGCGCACCCCGGGCCGGGACGCGGCCCGCCTGGCCGCGCGCCTGCGGGAGCTGCTCGACTCCCGGGTCCGCGACGGCCTGTCGCTGGCCGAGGCCGCCGCCGTCCTGCACGCCCACCCGACCCACCTGATCCGCTGCTTCACCCGCTCCTACGGCCTGCCGCCGCACACCTACCTGACCGGCAGGCGCATAGAGCTGGCCCGCGACCTGCTCCTGACCGGTCACCGCCCCGCCGAGGCGGCCACCGCCGCGGGCTTCCACGACCAGGCCCACCTGCACCGCCACTTCACCCGCCACGTAGGCACCACCCCCGCCCACTACGCGGCAACCCACGGCCGCGGCCCCCGCCCCTGAAGGCGGCGGGCCCCGAGGTCAGGTGGCTGCCCTCTCCGCGGCCAGGGTCTCCGCCCGTTGCCGGAGTTCGCCGGCCTCCGGGACCTTCCGGTAGCGGTCGAGTCGGGCGCACATGTCCTGCGCCGCGTCGTCGATCTTCACCGAACGCAGGCCGTCGGCCGAGTCGACGAAGGCCGTCCAGGCGGACAGGGCCGCGTCGAGATCGCCCTGCCGCAGGTGGACCTGCCCGAGATGGGCGAGGACGATGGCACGGCTGCGACGGCGGTCGATGCCGTGGATGTCCAGGGCTTGGCGCAGGTGCTCGGTGGCGCCGCGAAGGTCACCGAGTCGGGCGAGGACGAGCCCGGAGTAGTGGGCCCACCGGCCGACGCTGAAGTGCGACGCCCACGAGTCGCCGGGCGGGGCATCCGCCGTCTTCTCGATCGCGGCTCGGGAGGCGGTGAGCGAACGCGTGGCGAGCCCACGGTCGCCGTCCAGGGCGGCCGCCTCCGCGAGCGTCGCCCCGTAGTACGCCCTGGCCCGGGGATCGTCCAGGGATCCGGCCTCCTCGATGCACTTCTCGGCCAGCCGCAGGGCCACGGCCCCGTGCCCCAGGTCGATGGCCTGGACCGCGAGGCCGCGCAGGGCCGTCGCGGTCACCTCCGGCTCACCGGACTCCACCCCCAGCCGGTAGGCGTGCGCGTAGTACCGCTGGGCCAGGCCCTGGTTGCCTTCGTCCTGGGCCGTCCACCCGGCCAGGTGCACGAGCTGGGAGGCGGCGGCGAACAGCTCGCGGCCGGTCCTCTCGGTGTACCGGCCGTCCAGCCAGGGCGCGACGTCGTCGGTCAGATAGCGGACGGCCAGGTGGCGGGCGTGGCCGCCGCCCAGTTCCGCCGCCGCGTCGCCGAGGACCCGGGTCATCTGCCGGACGGCGGCGACCTCCCCCATACCGACCCGGACGGTGCCCTCGCGGTCGGTCCTGCGCAGGAGGCCGTCGGGCTCCGGCAGGTTGAGGACGCCGAGAGGATATGCGCTCGTCGCGGCCAGGAAGCTTCGTCGCTGCACGTCGCTCCTTCCCAACTCCAGGAGTGCTGCCACCGTATCGCCGACCGCGTGCGACGGCTCGGCGCATTCCGGAGCCCGGTCGTCGTCCAGGTCCAGGTCCAGGACCCGCACGAGGTACGGCAGCCAGTACTCCGGCTTCCGCTCCCCCACCATCCACCGCCTGACGGACTGCCGGTCCAGCCCTGTCGGCCCTCTGCCCTCGGCGATCCCCAGTTCCCGGGCGAGCTTGGCCGGACCCCAGCCACGGGCCCGGCACGCCTTTCGGATCAGCTCACCGATCTCCGGCTTCGGAGCCACCCCCGCCCCCTTCCGTTTCCTCTCCGGGACGCGGGTCTACACGGGCCCACGACCGGCCTACATCCCGGCACCTCCTCACGGTACGCGTTCGGCTGTTCACTCAAGCGCAACACCGGAGAACGCAGGAGGTGAGACGCGACCATGCGTACCCACGACGACCCGTCCGCTCAGGGCTCATGGGCTTCCGTCACCCACGCCACACCGCTGAAGCGGGACGCGATGTACGACCACCGCGCCCGGCAGGCCGCTCTCGGCATCACGCTGCACCGCGCCGACGGGCGGAGCACGGAGTCGGTGCTGGTCCTCACCCCGGACGAGGTGGAGCTGTACGCCGCCCAGTTCGAGCGGCTGATCAGGTTGCGCGAGCGGGCTCGCGAGCAGGACCGCTGACCCGAACCGATCCGACTCGCCCCATGGAGGCTTCGTGCACGACACCCACCTGAAACGACTGAAGGGCCGGACCGTACTGGTCACCGGCGGGGCCGGACTGGTCGGCAGCCGCATCACCGCCCGTCTGCGCCGCCTCGGCGCCCGCGCCATCGGCCTGTGCACCCTGGACGCCTACCCGCAGGAGGTCTACCGGGACCTGTTCGGAGTCGATCCCGAGCACCCGGACATCGTCGTCGGCAGCATCGAGGACCCGGTTGCGGTGGGCAAGGTCGTCGCGGAGTGCGACTACGTGGTCCACGCCGCCGCGCTCGCCGACGTGGCCGCCTGCACCCGCCTGCCCATGGCGGCGGTACGCACCGACATCGCCGGTACCCAGGTGCTCCTGGACGCGGTCGCGCGCTCCAGGCGCGTCAGGCGGTTCTGCTTCGTCTCCTCGGCGAGCGTCTACGGCAACGGCGACCCTGACGACTGGGCACCCGCGTGCGGGGAGCACGCCGCCACACGGCGCCTGCTGGAGTCCGTGTACGGCAGGACGCCCCCGCGGTTCCACGAGCGGGCCCCGCTCCGGCCGATGTCCGTCTACGGCAACACGAAGGCATGGGGCGAAACCCAGACTGCGCTGGTCCTGAGGGCCGTGCCGACTTCCTACACGGTCGTGCGGTACTTCTCCGTCTACGGGGAGCCCCAGGTCGTGAAGGAGAACAGCCACTCCTGGGTGGTCGCCTGGTTCGCCGCCCGCGCCGCACTCGGCCTGCCGCTGCACCTCAACGGCGGCGGACGGCAGATCCGCGATCTGGTGCACGTGGACGACGTCGCCACCGCCCCGGTGCGGTCCCTGCGGCGTCGCCGAGGGCGTCGCCCGGTACTCGGCGTGGCTGAACAGGACGTGCGGCGCGATTCCGGCGTGGCTGACGGCCGAGGAGGCCGGGGGCACCGCGATCAGATGATCGGCGGACGGCCCAGCCGGGTCATCCGCCAGACGGTGGTCCACCGCATCGGCCGACGCGGCGGGCACGAGGTGCGCAGCCCCTCGGCGAGGCCGCCGAACCAGGCCCGCAGACCTACTGCCGACCTGGCGCGAGCCAGCGTCAGGGCGATCCAGACACCGAGGTAGACGGGGACGAGGACGGCGGGCAGGTGACGCTTGGCCAGCCAGACCCGGTTGCGGGCGACCATGCGGTGAAAGACCGCGTGCCGGGTCGGCGATGTCCACGGATGCCGGAGCACGAGATCGGGTTCGTAGCGCACCTTCCATCCCGCGTCCAGGGCCCGCCAGGCGAGATCGGTCTCCTCGTGGGCGTAGAAGAAGGCATCCGGCCAGTCGCCGATCTCGTCCAGCATGGACATGGACAGACCGTGACCGCCTCCGAGGAACGTCGTCACCATCCCACCTCTTGTGGGATCCCCGGCCCGTAGCCGGGGCACGTGGCGACGCTGGGTACGGCCCCGCTCGTCGGCGATGCGGAAGCCGACCACGCCCAGGCGGTCGTCGTCCTCGAACAACCTCACCAGGCGGGTGAACACATCACTGTCGATCAGCAGCCCGTCGTCGTCCAGGTCCACCACCACGTCGACGTCCCCGAACTCCCTGAGCCGGGCGATGGCGGCGTTGCGTCCACCCGCCACGCCCAGGTTCTCGGGCAGCTCCACCCCGGTCACCGCTGCGGGGAAGGGCGGTAGCGGCGTGCCGTTGCCGACGACGACGATCCGCGTCGCAGGCGTGTCCTGCCCGGTGACCGAGTCGAGCAGATCGGCGAGCTCCGCGAGCCGGTCGCCCATCGTCAGGATGGCCACGCCAACGCGCAGATGACACACAGGTGAACTCCCCGTTGCTCGGAGACGGTGACGTCGATGCTAGCGGCGCCGAGGCACGGTGCCGAACCGACACGAAAGGACCTCATGCCCACCATCCGCCTTGGCGACCACCTCACCGCCCGCACCGACGCGGCCACGCTGCGCGGCACGCCGTACGAACAACTGGAGGAGTCCGATCTGGCCGCATTCCTCGCCTGCTGGGACGACTGGCACGATGCGGCCCTCGCCGCCGTCCCCCAGCGCGTCCATCCGACCGCCCGGATCCATCCCACGGCCATCATCGGCGACGATGTGATCATCGGCCCTGGCGTGCGGGTCTGGGAGTTCTCCACGGTGCGCGCGGGCTCCGTCCTGTGCGCCGGTGTCTCCGTCGGCTTCAATTGCGAGGTGACGAGGTCCTTCCTCGCGGCGGGGACGATCCTCGGCCACCGCGTCGGCCTCAACCGCACTCTCGTCGGTGCCGACGCCCACCTGTCGGCGAACCTGACGGTGGCGGCCATCAGCATGTGGAGCCCGCACATGCGGGGGCCCGAGAAAGAGGTCGTCCTGCGTGTGCCCGGCGGGCTGTACCGCTGCGGCACACCGAGGTTCGGCGCCGTCATCGGTGACCGCTGCCAGACCGGCAACGGCATCGGTCTCGGCCCGGGAGTCCTGATCGGACGGGACTGCCGGATCGCGAGCGGTGTCACCCTCGCCGCACGCTCGGTCCCCGACCACGGTGTGGTCACCGCCCCGCACACCGGTGACGTCCACATCCGGCGACGCCCGGTCGAGCACCGGGAGTCGGGTCCCTGAGAACGGCGGGCCCCGGATCCTGGGGAGGTGCCCTGGATCCGGGGCGATGGGGTGGCCGGTTCCTATGGGGTTCCGGTCCCGGCGTTCACCGCGGATCCGTTCGTCGCGGTGCCTTCCTGGCCGCCGGTGCCGCCGACGGCGGCACCCCCTTCGGCGCCGCCGTCAACGGCGCCCCCGTCGGCGCCGCCCGCTTCGGCGCCGCCGTCCTCGACTCCCCCGTCGCCGGCGCCGGCGTTGTCGGCGCCCGCGTCCGCCTCGGCGCCCCCGTCGCCGGTGCCGCCGTCGTCCGTGCCGATCACCGCGCCGGTCTCCGCCAGGGCGCGGGTCACCGGCTCGAAGAAGGTCACGCCGCCCGTGGTGCAGTCGCCGCTGCCGCCCGAGGTGAGGCCGATCGCGGCGTCGTCGGCGAACATCGCGCCGCCGCTGTCGCCGGGCTCGGCGCACACGTCCGTCTGGATCAGTCCGTTGACGATGTCGCCGTTGCCGTAGTTGACGGTGGCGTCCAGGCCGGTGACCGTGCCGTCGCTGAGCCCGGTGGTGCTGCCGCTGCGCCGCACCGCCAGGCCCACGGTGGCCTCGGCGGCGCGGGTGATCTCCTGGGTGGTGCCGTCCTTGAGGTCCACGGTGCTCGGCGGGGCCGCCGCCGGGTCGTCGTACGTCACCAGCGCGTAGTCGCTGCCGGGGAACTCCGAGACGGTGGTGGCGCCCAGCGACTGCGCGCCCGCCTGGTCGGCCGTCCAGGTGTCGGCGGCGTCGCCGCAGTGGCCCGCCGTCAGGAAGGCGGGGGCGCCGTCCACGGTGACGTTGAAGCCGAGGGAGCAGCGCACGCCGCCGCCGAATATCGCGTCGCCGCCGTCCGCCCCCTCCGCGGCCTGCCCGCCCTCGCCGGTGCCCTCCGGCTGGTCGCCGCGCGGCGCCGGATGGTCGAAGGGGCGGAACTCGCCGCCGGTGCGCTTGACGGTGACCTTGTCGCCCATGGCGCCGGTGGCCCGCTCCAGCGTCGCCCAGTCGCCGCCCTCGACCGTGCTGTCGGCGAGGACGGTGACCTTGTTGGTGCGCGGGTCGATCGACCAGGCGGTGCCGGGCACGGACGCGGTGTCGCCGAGCTCGTCGGTGACCGCCCTCAGCTCGGCGATGCTGTTCTCCACGACCCGGGCGACGGCGCCCTCGGCCTCGACCCGGTCCGCCGCGGCCTCGTCGAGGACGTTGACGACGAGTCGGTCCGACTCGCCGTCGTAGTACCAGCCCGCCGCGTCGTCACCGAGGTCGGCGGCGACAGCGGAGCCGAGCCGAGCCGCCTGGAAGGACGTGAACGCCTTCGGGCCCGCCTCCTTGTCGGCGCTGGCGTTGGCGTTCGGCAGCAGGATCGCGGCCGCGACGATCGCGGTCGCGCCCGCCCCGGCGAGCACGCCGGTCCGCTTGTTGACGCGTCGGTGGCTTCGGTGGCTCAACTCACTGACCTCCAGGGGGAGCGGGCGGCTCGTGGGGGGAAGCCGACCCGGGTGGTGCGGCACGGCGGCAGCCGCGGAGCGGTGTTCACGTGTACGGCGGCCGGGCCCGGGCCCTTCGCCCCTCGGCCCCCACGCGCCCCATCCGCCCTCTCCATACGGAGCCGGGGGGCGGGGTTGCTCAACGGGGAACGGAATTCCTCGCTCCGGCGCAGGCGGCCGGGGCGGCTCCCCCGGGCGAGGGAGGACGGGCGGGGATGTCCCTCCGGGGGCTGAGGCCGGGGCGGGACGGGGGTTGCGATACTGCGGGGCATGGCGGTGGGGCGGTGGGTGGAGGGGGTCGCGGAGCGGGTGCGCGGCCTGCCCGCCCGTGGGGCGGACGCCGGGCTGGCGCTCGCGGTGGCGGTGCCGGTGTCGGTGCCGTTCCTGGGCGCGGGGCCGGGCGAGGTGACCTGGCTGGGCCTGGTGCTGAACGCGGGCACGGTGGTGCCGCTGGTGTGGCGGCGGCGGGCGCCGTTCGCCGTGCCCGTGGCCGTGGCCGTGTTCGCCACGCTGGTGGCGCTGCACCACCGGCCGGGCCAGCACCTCCAGTACGGCGGGCTCCTCGCCGTCTACACCGTCGCCGACCTGGGCAAACCCTGGCAGCGGCAGGCGTTCCTGTGGTGGATCCTGCTCACCTTCCCGCCCGCGTCGCTGCTGCTGAAGGACAACGACGCGGTGGAGTTCACCTTCACCCTGCTGCTGCCGCTGACCGCGTACCTGCTCGGCTCGCTGGCCCGCGCCAACCGGGCCAGGGCCGAGCGGGAGCGGACCACGGAGGCGGCGCGGGCGGCGGCCGCGGAGCGGGCCAGGATCGCCCGGGACATGCACGACGTGCTCGCCCACGCCGTCAGCCTGATGGTGGTGCAGGCCGAGGCGGGCCCGGTGGCCGTCCGCACCGACCCGGAGCGGGCCGAGCGGGCCTTCGACGCGATCGCGGACACCGGCCGGGACGCGATGGCGCAGTTGCGCCGGATGCTGGGCGTGCTGAAGGACGACGACGGGCAGGCGGCGAGCCGCGCCCCCGGCCCCAGTCTGGCGGCCCTGCCCGCACTGGTCGCCGGGGCGGAGCGGGCCCGGCTGCGGGTGGCGCTGCGCGAGCTGGGCGAGCCCCGTCCGCTCACCGCCGACGCCGAGGCCGCCGCCTACCGGATCGTCCAGGAGGCCCTGACCAACACCGTCCGGCACGCCGCCGCGACCGCCGCCACGGTGACGCTGGACTGGCGGCGGGAGGAGCTGCTGCTCACCGTCGCCGACGACGGGCGCGGGCCCGCGAGGACCGGCCGGACGGACGGGCGCGGCCTCGTCGGCATCCGGGAGCGGGCGCGGGCCTGCGGCGGGCGGGCCGAGACGGGGCCGGGGCCCGGCGGCGGGTTCGAGGTGGCGGCGCACCTGCCGTACCGGTCGGCGGTGGAGGCCCGGTGAACCCCATCCGCGTGGTGCTGGCCGACGACCAGGAGCTGGTGCGCGCCGGATTCGCGATGATCCTCGACGCCCAGCCGGACATCGAGGTGGTGGCGGAGGCCGGGGACGGCGCGGCCGCGGTGGAGGCGGTGCTCGCGCACCGGCCGGACGTGGCGCTGCTGGACGTGCGGATGCCCGGCATGGACGGCATCGAGGCGGCGCGGGCGGTGCGCGCGCGCACCGACTGCCGCGTCGTCATGCTGACCACGTTCGACCACGACGACTACGTGTACGACGCCCTGTACGCGGGCGCCGGGGGGTTCCTGCTCAAGGACGTCCGCCGCGACGACCTGGTGCACGCCGTCCGGGTCGCCGCGGCCGGGGACGCGCTGCTGGCCCCCGCGGTGACCCGCAGGCTGATCCAGGAGTTCGTGCGCGTGCGGCCCCGCGGCGGGGGCACGGTGCCGGGGGACCGCCTGGCGGCGCTGACCGCGCGGGAGCGGGAGACGCTGCGGCTGCTGGGCCGGGGCCTGTCCAACGCGGAGATCGCCACGGCGCTCGTGGTCAGCGAGCACACCGTGAAGACGCACGTCAGCAATGTGCTGGCCAAGCTGGGCCTGCGCGACCGGGTGCAGGCCGTCATCGCCGCCTACGAGACCGGGCTGATCAGCCCCGGCTCCCCCGGCGGGGCGAGCGGTTAGGGCCCGGCTCCCCCGCGCGGGGGAGGCCGGGAAACCGCTCGGACGGGCGATCCGGGCACCCCGCGCCCCGGCGGACGATCAACGGGCACAAACCGACCCGTCCACCCGTCCCGGGGAGCCCGATCGCCCATGCCCGCTCTGTCACCCGCCCTCGCCGCCCCGCTGCTGCTCCTGGCCTACGGCCTCGTCCGCCTCCTGGACGGCCTGGACGGCGCCCACGGCCCAGGACCGGCCTGGACGGTCGGCCATCTGCTGTTCCTGGCCGGCCTGCTGCTGTTCGCCGCGACGGCGTTCGCACTGCGCCGGCCGCTCGCCGCGACCGGCCGCCGGGGCCACCGGATCGTCGCGGCGGGCGCCGTCACGGCCACCGTCCTCGGCATGCTCGCGTTCGCCCGCGTGGTGGTCGTCGACATCGTCGTCGGTCTCCAGGCGTCCGACAACGCGGCCATGGACGGCGTGCGGGCCCGCCACGAGAACGCCCCCGGCCTGCCGCCCGGCCTCACCGACGCCCTGTACCTGGCGGGCCCGCTGCTGTTCCAGGCCGGCCTGCTCGCCCTGCTGGTCCAGCAGGCCGTGCTGCGTCTGCGCCCGGCCTGGTCCCCGGCCCTCGCCGTGCTCGGCTTCGTCCTCATCGCCGCCCACCTGGATCTCCTCCCCCTGGCCGCCGCCCTCCTGACGGCGGCCCTGGCCACCACCACACGAGTACCGGCAACCCCGGCGGCAACAGGGATACAGGCGCCCCTCACGCGCTGAGAGCGACCCCCGGCCTGGGGGCGGGAACACTCACCCGCCCCCAGGCCGCTCCCGGGCCGGGGGGTGCGGGTGGCAAAGCCCCCGCCCCGCGCGGCGAAGTCGCGCAAAACGCGACAAGGCGACGTGGCCAGCGCGTAAGCGCGGCACACGTCGCCTGTCGTCCGAGTGGAGGTGGCGGGAATCGAACCCGCGTCCTGTGAAGCTGAACCAGGGCTTCTCCGAGCGCAGTCTGCTGCGATTTTCTCGGCCCCGGAGATCACGCAGACAAGTCTCCGACGGGCCCAGCCACTGTGAGGTTTCCCGTCAGCCCCCGTGGCCGGGACTGACGGTTGAGTTCCCTAGCTGATGCCGGGGTCCGGGTCGGGAACACTCCCGGTCCGACACTTCGCGAAGTCGCTACCTGTTCTTATCAGGCAGCGAGGGCGAAGGAATCGCGCTTGGTTTCGGCGATTATTTTTTTGCGACACATGGTTAACGAGATCATTGCCGCGTTCCTCGGCTCGCTTCCCCTGCTCCAACATCCCCAGTCGAAACCGATCACCCCCAGGGGTGAGGATGCGGAACCAGGTCGGCTGACCCCTGCGGGTCACTGGCCAATCCGGTTCAGTTGTCAAACAGCACCACTCGGGCAACACCCTCGGTGGAACCGGCCGCGCCGCTCGGGGCGGCGGTCCCGGCGTCATCGTACGTGAACAACGCGGGGTGCTTCCACTTCATTCCCCGCCCGGCGGAAGGATTCAGCGCTGCCTGCGGCGCGCCGCGGCCACCGCCCTGGCCGTCTCGCGGCGGTCCTGCTTCTCCCGCAGCGCCTGCCGCTTGTCGTGCAGCTTCTTGCCCTTGGCCAGCGCGATCTCGACCTTGGCCCGGCCGTCCTTGAAGTACAGCGACAGCGGGACGATCGTGTGCCCGGTCTCCTGGGTCTTGATCCGCAGCTTGTCGATCTCCGAGCGGTGCAGCAGGAGCTTGCGCTTGCGCCGGGCCGCGTGGTTCGTCCACGTGCCCTGGCTGTACTCGGGGATGTGGACGTTGTGCAGCCAGATCTCGCCGTCGTCGTCGATCTGCGCGAAGCCGTCCACCAGCGAGGCCCGGCCGAGGCGCAGGGACTTCACCTCGGTGCCCATCAGGGCCATGCCCGCCTCGTAGGTGTCCTCGATGAGGTAGTCGTGCCGCGCCTTCTTGTTCTGCGCGACCAGCTTGCGTCCAGTCTCTTTCGCCATGGTGTGGTCATTGTCGCACCACCGGCCGCGGCCACGGGAGGCAATTACGCCGCGCTGAGCCCGCTGAGCACGTGGCGGGCCTGGGCCTCGGCGGTCTCGCGGCCCTCGGCGGGGTCCACCTCGAGGTCGGGGCGCACCCCGTCGCCGTCCACGGTGCGGCCGGAGGGGAGGCGGTAGGTGCCGACGGTGACCTCCACCACGGAGCCGTCGGCCAGCGTGCTGGGCTCCTGCACCGAGCCCTTGCCGAAGGTGCGGGAGCCGACCACCACGGCCCGGCCCCGGTCCTGGAGGGCGCCGGCCAGCATCTCGGCCGCGCTCATCGTGCCGCCGTCCACCAGGACGACCAGCGGGGTCGTGGTGTCCCCGCCGCCGTCCGCGAACAGGGCGCGCTGCCGGCCGCGCACGTCGTAGGTGGCGACGAGGCCCCCGTCGAGGAACGCGGACGCGGTCCTGGTGGCCTCGGCGACCAGCCCGCCGGAGTTGCCCCGCAGGTCGAGCACGACGCCGCCGCCGGCCGCCACGCCCCGCCGCACCCGCGGCTGCCGCATGGCCTCGCGCACCCGCTCCCCCACACCCCTGGTGAAGGTGGTGACGGTGATCCGGGTGACGCCGCCGCCCATGTCGCCCACGGTGACGTTCTGCGCGTCCAGGACGGCGCGCCGCAGCGCCACCTCCCGGCGCTCGCCGTCCCGCTCCAGGCCCAGGGTGACGCGCGAGCCGGGCTCGCCGCCGCCGCGCAGCAGCGACACGACCTCGGTGACGGGGCGGGCGCCCACGGGTTCGCCGTCGATGCGGTCCAGCAGGTCGCCGGCCCGCACGCCGCCGCGGTCGGCGGGGCCGCCGGACTGCACCTGGCTGACCTCGATGCGGCGCTCGCCGGTGCGCCGCACCCACAGGCCGACGCCGACGTAGGAGCCGTCGAGCGTCTGCTGGAAGTCCTGGTACTCCTGCTCGGTGTAGAACGCCGCCCAGCGGTCGCCGCTGCGGCTGACGATCTCCTCGGCGGCCTCCGGTTCGAGGCCGCCCTCGCCCATGGCCTCCGACAGGGTCGCGGGCAGGTCCTGGGTGCCCGCGGGCCCGCCGCGGCCGGATCCGGCCGCGGAGTCCGCCGACAGCGGGGCGGGCGCCTGCGAGGGGCCGTCCCAGGTTCCGGTGACCACTCCGGCCGCGAAGACGGCGCCGCAGACGATGACCAGGGCCGCCCCTTGCCGAAGGCTGCGGGGCCTTACGAACGCGGATGGGCCGGACATGGCTGGGAGTCTAGGCCACCCCGTGGGCGATCGCGGGCGCGTCCGGGCGTGTTGAGAGCCAGGACACGCCGGTGCGCGGGCCCCCGGGAAGCGCCGGCCGGCCCCACGGGGAGCCACCCGGCCGGGGCGGCCCCCCGCCGCCGCGGCGCGCGGGGGGCACGCGGAGGGGCGCGGGAATCCCGCGCCCCCGGTGCGCCCGTACGGGTGAAACGGCGGGGCCCGCCGCCGTCCCGCCCGGGGGTCAGACCCTCAGGTACTTGCGCAGGGCGATGAACGCGGCCAGCGCGGGCATCAGCAGCCCGACGAGCAGCACGGCCGGCAACACGGGGAGCACCTGGTCCCAGCCGATGAAGTTGATCAACTGGATGCGGCCCGACAGCCAACTGTCGATGAGGAAGTACTTGCCGCCCAGCAGCATGCCGCAGGCCAGGCCCGCGCCGATCAGGCCCGAGATGGCGGCCTCCATGATGAACGGCATCTGGATGTAGTAGCCGGGCGCGCCCACCAGCCGCATGATGCCCGTCTCCCTGCGGCGGCTGAACGCCGACACCCGGACGGTGTTGACGATCAGCAGCAGGGCGACGGTCAGCATCAGCGCCATCAGCACATAGGCGACCCGGTTCATGCCGTTGAGCAGGTCGAACAGGTTCTCCAGCAGGGCGCGCTGGTCGTTGACCTCCATCACCCCGGGGCGGCCGTTGAACGCGCTGCTGATCACCTCGTACTTGTCCGGGTCCTTGAGCTTGACCCGGAAGGAGTCCTGCATCTGATCGGCCGTCACATTCTGGGCGATCAGGCTGTCCTTGAAGTCGGTGCGGTAGCGCTGGTACGCCTCGGCGGCCGTCTCGTAGTAGACCTTGTCGACGACGTCGAGCTTGTCCAGCTCGCCCCTGATGTCCTGCTTCTGCTGCTCGGTGACCGCGCCCTTGGAGCAGTTCGCGACCCGCTTGCCGTCGTCCTTGTTGCACAGGAAGATCGACACCTGGACCTTGTCGAACCAGTAGCCCTTCATGTGGTCGACCTGCTTGTGCACGAGCAGGCTGCCGCCGGCGAGGGCGAGCGAGAGTGCGACACTCACGATCACCGCGAAGGTCATCGTCAGGTTCCGCCGGAGACCGACACTGATCTCCGACAGGACGAACTGGGCCCGCATGATGTCCTTTCAGGTGGCTGCGGCTCGGCTTGGACTTCTCCCCCGCCCGGTGTCCCCCGGCGGGGCGCACGGCTCAGTGCTGGTAGCCGTAGACACCGCGCGACTGGTCGCGGACCAGCCGCCCCTGCTCGAGCTCGATGACGCGCTTGCGCATCTGGTCCACGATCTGCTGGTCGTGGGTGGCCATGACGACCGTGGTGCCGGTCCGGTTGATCCGGTCCAGCAGCTTCATGATGCCGACGGAGGTCTGCGGGTCCAGGTTGCCCGTGGGCTCGTCGGCGATGAGCAGCATCGGCCGGTTGACGAAGGCCCGGGCGACCGCGACCCGCTGCTGCTCGCCGCCGGACAGCTCGCCCGGCATCCGGTCCTCCTTGCCGGCGAGGCCGACCAGGTCCAGCACCTCAGGGACCGCCTTGCGGATGTAGCTGCGCGGCTTGCCGATGACCTCCAGGGCGAAGGCGACGTTCTCGCTCACCGTCTTGTTCGGCAGCAGGCGGAAGTCCTGGAAGACGTTGCCGAGCTGGCGGCGCAACTGCGGCACCTTCCAGTTCGACAGGCGGGCCAGGTCCTTGCCCAGCACGTGCACGGCACCCTGGCTGGCCCGCTCCTCGCGCAGGATGAGCTTGAGGAAGGTCGACTTCCCTGAGCCGGAGGAACCGACCAGGAAGACGAACTCGCCTTTCTGGATCTCCAGCGAGACGTCCCGCAGCGCGGGACGGGACTGCTTGGGGTAGCTCTTGGAGACGTTCTCGAATCGGATCACGGCTGCATCACGGTCGGCCAGTCTAGGGGGAAGGAGGACAGCCGGAACGGGCTCTCCTGGTTGGGTGACGATACGCGAACCGCCGAGAGGGATGCAGTCGGCGGACCGGGTTGGTGGGCTGGTTCACTGTGCAAAAATGGAAAACTAGGGCATAAGGCTTAATGGAGCGCCCGGAGAGCGCGCTCGCCCCGCGCCGATCCCCGCGGAAGCTGGCACAGTGGGGGGAACGGGAACCCACGTCGGGCCCCGATGCGTTGGCTGGGCAAGGAGGAGATCGCATGACATGCGACCGACTGGTGTGCGCCAACTGCGCCGGGCCGGTGAGCGAGGGCCGCTGCCCCTCCTGCCGGGCCAGCCGCGCGCAGTTGCACCAGCAGGGCGGTCTCCAGGGCTTCCTCAACGGCCTGAGCCCAATGGGGCTGATGGTGCTGCTGGCCGCGGTGATAGCCGTGGCGCTGGTGGTGGGTTACGCGGGGTGAGGTCAGGCGAGCGCCGGTGACGGCCGCGGCCGGCCACCCGGGCGGCTGACGGCCGAGGCGGCCGCGCCGCCCGGAGGAGCGCCCGGCACCGCAGGGACCGCGGGACTGAACGGATCATGGCCGAGGGCCCGGAGCGTATGCTCCGGGCCCTCGGTTTTCGCCCCGGCCGGGTGACGCCGACGGCGTCCCGGCGCGGTCGGGCGGTTGATCAGGCCGCCGCGCGGCGGGTCACCAGCCGCGGCATCAGGCGGAAGCCGACACCGCCGGCGATCATGGTCGCCGCGCCGACGACGAGGAAGGCGATCTCGGTGGAGCCGGTCTCCGCCAGCTCCTCCTTCGGCTGGGTCTGGGTCACCTGCTGCGGGGAGGCGGCGTTGTCCGGCTCGGTGCCGTCCTCGCACTGGACGCTGTCGTTGGCGAGCACGCAGGTGCCGGTGTCGCCACCGTTACCGCCGTTGCCGCCGTTGCCGCCACCGGTGGTGGTGGCACCGCCCTGCTGGCCACCCTGCTGAGCGCCACCCTGGTCGGCACCGCCCTGCTGAGCACCACCCTGCTGGCCACCCTGCTGGGCGCCACCCTGGTCAGCGCCACCCTGCTGAGCGCCGCCCTGCTGGGCACCACCCTGCTGGCCGCCCTGCTGAGCGCCACCCTGGTCAGCGCCACCCTGCTGAGCGCCACCCTGCTGGGCACCGCCCTGCTGAGCGCCACCCTGGTCGGCACCACCCTGCTGAGCGCCACCCTGCTGGGCGCCACCCTGGTCAGCACCACCCTGCTGGGCACCGCCCTGGTCAGCGCCACCCTGCTGGGCGCCACCCTGGTCGGCACCGCCCTGCTGAGCACCACCCTGGTCGGCACCGCCCTGCTGAGCACCACCCTGGTCAGCGCCACCCTGATCGGCACCGCCCTGGTCGGCACCACCTTGGTCAGCGCCGCCCTGGTCAGCGCCGCCCTGGTCAGCGCCGCCCTGGTCGGCACCGCCCTGGTCGGCGCCGCCCTGCTGGCCGCCCTGGTCGCCACCGCCGATCACCGCGGTGCCGCCCACGGTCAGGTCCGTCCCGACCTGCACCTTGACCGGAGCCTCGTCGTCCCCCCCGAAGTTCGCGGCCTGAGCCGCACCCGCGGCGGTCAGCGAAGCCCCCGCCGCGAAGACCGCGGCGGCCCCGATGCGGGCCAGACGCAGTCGTGTGTTCCGATTGGTCATCAGCCAACTACCCCCAGTAGCTATAGTGGAGCGGCCACATTCGTGCCGCGGGCCAGCTTGTTTCGCCGACCGAAAACCGTCAAGCAGGTTGCGTGCGGCTTTGTCGTATATCAGCGCACTTGGCTGTCACATGGGTACAGGCTCGTGACCTCCCTTGACGGGATCATCACAAGCGCGAAACGCCCCGCCCGCCGGGCGCCGCGGGCGGGGCTGGTGACGACGGCTCAGCGTCCGTTGTTCCATTCAGCGGGCGGTCCCGCGCACGGCGCAAGGCGTTCGACCCGCGTTCACCCGGACCGGCTACCGGGCGCGGCCGCTACTGGGCGGACTGGCTGCTCTTGCGCCAGCGGATGCCGGCCTCCAGGAACCCGTCGATGTTCCCGTCCAGCACCCCCTGCGGGTTGCCGACCTCGAAGTCGGTGCGCAGGTCCTTGACCATCTGGTACGGGTGCAGCACGTAGGAGCGCATCTGGTTGCCCCAGGAGTTGCCGCCGTCGCCCTTGAGGGCGTCCATCTTGGCCTGCTCCTCCTGGCGGCGGCGCTCCAGCAGCTTCGCCTGGAGCACGTTCATCGCGGTGGCCTTGTTCTGGATCTGCGAGCGCTCGTTCTGGCAGGAGACGACGATGCCGGTCGGCAGGTGGGTGATGCGCACCGCGGAGTCGGTGGTGTTCACGCCCTGCCCGCCGGGGCCGGAGGACCGGTACACGTCGATGCGCAGCTCGGACTCGTCGATCTCCACGTGGTCGCTCTGCTCGACCACGGGCAGCACCTCCACGCCGGCGAACGACGTCTGGCGGCGGCCCTGGTTGTCGAACGGGGAGATGCGCACCAGGCGGTGGGTGCCCTGCTCCACCGAGAGCGTGCCGTAGGCGTAGGGGGCCTTGACGGCGAAGGTCGCGGACTTGATGCCCGCCTCCTCCGCGTAGGAGGTGTCGTACACCTCGGTCGGGTAGCCGTGCCGCTCGGCCCAGCGCAGGTACATCCGCATGAGCTGCTCGGCGAAGTCGGCGGCGTCCACACCGCCCGCCTCGGCGCGGATGTTGACCAGGGCCTCGCGGGCGTCGTACTCGCCGGACAGCAGCGTGCGGACCTCCAGCTCGTCGACGGCCTTGCGCACGGCGGCGAGCTCCCGCTCGGCCTCCTCGCGCGTCTCGGCGTCGTCCTCGCCCTCGGCCAGCTCGAACAGCACCTGCACGTCGTCGATGCGGCCGCGCAGGCCCTCGACGCGGCGCAGCTCGCCCTGGAGGTAGGACAGGCGGCTGGTGACCTTCTGCGCGTTCTCCACGTCGTCCCACAGGTCCGGAGCCGCGGCCTGCTCCTCCAGGGCCGCGATGTCGGCCCGGATCTTGTCCAGGTCGAGGACGGCCTCGATCGACTCCATGGTGGAGGTGAGGGACTTCAGCTCTTCGGATACATCGACGACTGCCACGCCCCCAGGGTAATGCTTCCCCGGGCCGCCGCCGGAAGGTGCGGGCGGCGACCGGACGCGGCGCGCACCGCGCACGGGCGCCGCCGGCGGCTCAGGAGGTGGTGGCGCGGGTGAGCGCGCCCCCCGGGGTGCGGACGTACAGCTCCATGCCGGGCCCGTTGACGGCGGCGGCGGGCGGGTCCTGGGCGGTCTTGCCGGGCATCGGCAGGTGCCGCCAGGTGCCGCGGGAGGACAGGGCGGCCTGGGCGAGCCTGCCCTCGCGGTCGCGGACGAAGACGAGGAAGCCGTCCTTGCCGGACAGCGGCTCGGGGCGGCCGGTGGTGGACAGGCCCCGGATCTCCTCGGCGGGCCGCCACGCGCCGTTGGCGAAGGGCACGCGCAGCACCGCCGAGTCGCCGCGGCGCACCACGAACGCGTCCAGGGTGCCCTGCGCGCGGGACAGCAGCCCGGGAGCGCCGGCGATCCGGCCCGCGGTGGGCACCAGCGACCAGGTGTTCAGCCGCCCGTCCAGGTAGGAGGCGGTCACCAGGTCGCCGCCGACGCGGCCGACCAGGTCGATGCGGCCCGGCTCGGACGAGGCGGCGGCCGGGGCGGCGTCGAACCTGGTCCTTCCGTCCACCTGGTACCAGTCGAACCAGGCGCCGCCCACCAGGGAGCGCCGGTAGAGCAGGCCGTCGGTGCCCACGGCGAACAGGTCCAGGGTGCCGGGCGCGGAGGAGGCGACGGCGGGGTCGTAGCGGGTGCTTATGCCGGTCAGGCGCTGCCAGCGGCCGTAGCCGTGGGCGGTGCGGGTGAGGTACCACACGTTGGCGTCCGCGCCGCGGGCGAAGACGTAGGTGGCGCCGGACTCGGTGATGGCGCGCGGGCCGCCGGTCAGCTCCACCTCGGGGCGGGGGACGGCGTCGAACGCCGACCAGTCCGGGAGGGGGGCCGCCGCCTGCTCGGCCTCGACCTCCGGCTCGCTGCCGGTGTCGCCCTGGGGGGACGGCTCGCTGCTGGCGCGGGGGGCGGTCGGGGTGCCGGCGGGGGCGTCCATGCCCTGGTCGTCGCGCTCCACCGCGCCGCGCTCGCCGCCCGGCTCCTTGTCCTCCCGGGTGGTGGCGCCCGCGTCCCGGCCGGAGACGTAGCCGTAGCCGCCGACCGCGGCCAGGGTCAGCGCCGCGGCGACGGCGGCCCCCACCTTGACCCGTCTGCGGCGCAGCAGCTCGGCGGCGGGGGCGCCGGGCCGGTTCCCCGGGGCGGGCGGCCGCCGCCGGTAGGCGGCCAGCTCGCCGGGGGTGGGGAGCTTGAGGCTGGTGTGGGTGTCCCGGCTGGAGTCGGGCGCGGCGCCCGGCACCAGGGGGACGGCGCCGCGGCGGCGGCCGGGCTCCTCGGCGGGGGTGGGCGGGCGCTCGGCGCCGGGCTCCTCGTCCTCGGGGTCGTCCGGCGCGGCGACCTCGAGCGGCGGCAGGCCGGCGAGGGCGGGGAGCTGCTCGCGCAGCCGCTGGCCGAGCTCGGCGGCGGTCAGCCGGGAGGCGGGGGCCTTGGCCAGGCAGGACGCGAGGATCTGCCACAGCCCGTCGGGGATGTCCGGCAGCGGCTCGACGGTCTCGGTGACATGGCGGCGCAGCACCGCGCCGGGGTGGCCGCCGCCGAACGGGGTGAAGCCGGCGAGCAGCTCGTAGAGCACCGTGGCCAGCGCGTAGATGTCCACGGACGCGCGCGGCGGCAGGCCCTCGATGATCTCCGGGGCGAGGTAGTCGGGGGTGCCGATGATCCGGGTGGCGCGGGTGCGGCGGGGGGAGTCCACCAGGCGGGCGATGCCGAAGTCGGTGAGCTTGGCGGGCGGCGCGCCGCCGGGGCCGGCGGGGGCGGCCGTGTCCAGCAGCACGTTCTCCGGCTTCACGTCGCGGTGCACCACCCCGGCGGCGTGGGCGGCGGCGAGGGCGTCGGCGACGTCGGCGGCGATCGCGACGGCGGCCTGCGGGGCGAGCCTGCGCTCGCGCTCCAGGCGGGAGCGCAGGTCGGTGCCGCGGACCAGGTCCATCACCAGGGCCAGGTCGTTGCCGTCCACCACCAGGTCGCGGATGCCGACGATGCGGGGGTGGTCCAGGCTGAGCAGGGCGGTGCGCTCCTGCACGAAGCGGCCGACCAGGTCCTGGTCGGAGGCAAGGTCCTCGCGGAGCAGCTTGATGGCGACCGGGCCGTCGGGGCCCTCGCCCAGCCATACCGTCCCGGCGGAGCCCCGCCCGAGCACCTGGTGGGCGGTGTACCGACTGCCGATCTTCCGTGCCAATGCTGCTCCGACCCTTGAAGTGGCTTCCCCGGCACCTTCGCGCCCGTCGTCCGGTCGGCGGCGGGGCGGTGGTGGCGGGCGGGGGCGTCGGCGACAAAGTTACGCGGCCCGCCGCCCGTTGAGGGAACCGGACGGCAGGTCCGCGTCACTTTTTGGAAGAAATCACTCTCGGGAGTCGACAAATCTCCTTGGCCACGCCCCATTTGGGGGTCCCCTTCGGGTGTCCCCGGGGGTTCCGGCGGTGGGAGCGGGGGCCCGCGGCGGCGCGGGGCGGCCCGGGCCGGGGTGGGTGCCGGCCCGGGCCGTGCGCGGTCAGTTGGTGGCGAACGTGAACCAGTTGAGGTTCACGAAGTCCGCGGGCTGGCCGCTGGTGAACGTCAGGTACACGTCGTGCTTGCCGGTGACGCCGGTGATGTTGGCCGGAACCGTGCGCCAGCTCTGCCAGCCGCCGGTGTTGGCCAGGGCGAAGCTGCCGATGGGCGGGTTGCTGCGGCTGTCCAGGCGCACCTCGACCAGGCCGCTGACGCCGGAGGCGGCGCCCGAGGCGACCCGCGCCCTGAACTGGGTGGCGGCGGTGGACCCGAAGTCGACGCCGGAGTACCGCACCCAGTCGCCGTTGGCGATGGCGCCGAGGTTCCGGCCGCCGCCGGTGTCCGTGGTGTCCTCGGTGATCGTGCCGTACTGCTCGGTGTAGTTCTCCGCCTGGAGCGTGGTGTAGGCGCTGCCGCCACCGCCGCCGGTGGTGCCGCCGTTGGTGGTGCCGCCGTTCGTGGTGCCACTGCTGGTGCCGCCGGTGCTGGAGCCGCCCGCGCGCAGCACCGAGACGTAGTCCACGACCATCGGGCGGCCCGGGACGGTGGAGGCGACCGGGGTGGCCCCGCCGTACACGCCGTCGGGGAAGGCGCCGCCCATGGCCACGTTCAGCAGGATGAAGTGGCCGTGGTGGGTGGCGTTGGCCCAGCTCGCGGCGTCCATCTGGGAGGCGGTCACGGAGTGGAACTGCACGCCGTCCACGTACCAGCGCAGCGCCTCGGGCGAGGAGCTGCGGTCCCACTCGAAGGTGTAGGTGTGGAAGCCGGACTGGCAGGTGCTGCCGGGGCAGGCGCGGCTGGCGCCGATGCCGTTGGTCTCGTTGCAGGGGCCGCCGGGGTTGACGCCGCAGTGCAGCACGCCCCACACCGAGTTCAGGCCGTTGACGTTCTCCATGATGTCGAACTCGCCTATGCCCGGCCAGTTCCAGTAGTTGCCCCGGTAGGTGTCGCCGAGGGTCCAGAACGCGGGCCAGTAGCCGATGGCCTCGGCGCCGGTGACGTTCGGCATCTGGATGCGGGCCTCGATGCGCATCTTGCCCCCGGCGCCGGGCTGGAAGTCGCTGCGGCGGGTCTCGATGCGGCCGGAGGTCCAGTTGCCCGCGGAGTCCCTCAGCGGGGTGATGCGCAGGTTGCCGTTGCCGTCGTGGCTGAGGTTGGCCGGGTTGTTGGTGTACGTCTGGCGCTCGCCGGTGCCCCAGTTGTCGGGGCCGCCGGGGTAGCCGCGGCCGGTGTCGATGATCCAGTTCGTGGCGGACGGGAGGGTTCCGGCGGCGCCGGTGAAGTCGTCGCTCCACACCTGGGTCCAGCCCGAGGGCGGGGGCGGGACGCTGGCGGTGGCGCTTGAGAGCGCTCCCAGAACGCCCGCGACAAGAGCGAGGGCGCCGCCGATGACCAGCACCCGGAGGGTGGTGAGGCGGCGGCGGGGGGCGGCGGGGGATGGGTCCGGCATGACTGAAGAGGATGTGCTCATGTCAACACCTCCTGCGCGGGACGGGCAGGTGGGCGGATGGGGCGGGCGGTGGCTCGGCGGCACCGGCCGGCGCGCGTCCCGTCGCGCCTGGCGGCCGCCGGTGCCACTGTCCTGTGGATGGCGTGAGCGCGTCAATAGTTGGGACGTGGACGGGGGGTGGGGAGCGCCACGCGTTCAGGAGTCAAACGGTGCGGGGGGTTCGGGGGTGGGGGGGGTGGGGCGGCCGCAGGGGCCGG
>NZ_BAAGTD010000044.1:0-73451 GCF_054782095.1 Streptomyces capparidis
CCTGGGGTTCCGCGGGTGGCGGGGTCGGGGCGGGGGACGGGGCGGCGGGCGGCGGCCGCGCGCCGGTGGGGGGTTCGGGGGGCGGGGGCGCGTCCTCGGCCGGGGGCGGGGGCGCGGCCGGAGGCGGCGGGCGGGCGGCGGGGCGCGGCGGGGACGGGGCGGGGGCCGGTTCCACGGCGGGTCCCGGGGCCGCAGCCTGCTCCCCCTCCCCTTCCGCCCCCTCCGCCTCCAGCGTCGCCAGCAAGGCATCGAGGTCCGGCCGGTCCTCGGGGACCTTGCTCAGGCACGCCTCGATCACCGGCCGCAGCGCGGCGTCCACGCCGGTGAGCCGCGGCTCCTCGTGGACGACGTGGTAGGCGACGGCGTACGGGGACTCGGTGTCGAACGGGCCGTGGCCCGCCAGGGCGAAGGCGAGGACGGCGCCGAGCGCGAAGACGTCGGTCGGCGGGCCGATGCGGGCCGGGTCGAGGAACTGCTCGGGCGCCATGAACGGCGGGGTGCCCACGAGCACCCCGGTGTGGGTCAGCCGGTCGGCGCCGGCCGCCCGGGAGATGCCGAAGTCGATGACGCGGGGGCCGTCGTCGGCGAGCAGCACGTTGGCGGGCTTGAGGTCCCGGTGCACCAGGCCCACCCGGTGGATGTCCCGCAGCGCCTCGACGAGGCCGATGCCCAGCGCGCGCGCCTCCGCCGCGGTCAGCGGGCCGCGTTCGGTGACCCGCTGGTGCAGGGAGGGCCCGGGGACGTGGAGGGTGGCCAGCCAGGGCGGGTCCGCGTCGGGGTCGGCGTCCACCACCGGCGCGGTGAACGCGCCGCTGACCTTCCGCGCGGCGGCCACCTCGCGCCGGAACCTGGCCCGGAACTCCTCGCCGGCCGCGATCTCCGGCCGGATCACCTTCACCGCGACCCGCCGCCCCGACGGCGACGTGGCGAGGTACACCACGCCCATGCCGCCGGAGCCGAGCCGCTGCTCCAGCCGGTACCGCCCCACCGTGCGAGGGTCGCCCTGCGACAGCGTCACCCGTCCCCCTCCGCCGATCCCGCGATCGTGCCTCAGGATAGGTCCACGGGGAGCCCCCGCGGTCGGCGACCGGCTCGGCGGTGCGGGCCTCAGCGGCGGCCCAGGGCCTTCGCCCGCGTGTGCGCCCGGCTCGTGAGGGCGGCGCCGAGGGCGGTCAGGGCGGTGTGGGCGAGCAGCGCCGGGGTGAAGCCGCCGGGCAGCCACCCGAGCAGCCCCCGGTCGCCGTGGTCGACGAGGATCCGGATGAGCCCCTGGCCGAACACCACCATCACGGTCATGCCGAGAACCTGGAGGACGTCGTGCTTCACGGTCTGCCTCTCCGAGAGGAAACGTTACGGACGTATCAATGAAAGGGCATGAGCTCCGCGTATTTCCACCTGAGATCGCCTTTACGTCACACTTTCCGCGGCGCTACGGTGACAGGTGTGCGTGACGAAAAAGCGCGGGCGTGCCCGATGTGCGGCGCCCCCGCGGCCCGCTCGGGGCGGGGCCGCCCGCCCGTCTACTGCTCGCGGAGCTGCCAGGCCAGGGCGTACCGCCGGCGCAAGCAGCGCCTGCCCGCGCGGGGTGCCCCGGCCGTGCCGCCGGTGGCGCGGCCGACGGGCACCGGGGCCCGGCAGCGGCGCAGGATCGCCGAGGCGGTGTGGCGCATCGCCGCCGGGCGGGGCCTGGACGCGGCGAGCATGCGCGCGATCGCGGCGGAGGCCGGGGTGTCGCTGCGGGTGGTCCAGTACCACTTCGACGGCAAGCACGCCCTCCTGGTCGAGGCGCTGCGCCTGCTGCACGAGGAGAACGAGCGGCTGGCCAGGGCGCGCATCCCGTACGGCATGACGGAACCGCGCGGACTGCTGCGGGCGCTGCTCGACGAGTTCCTGCCGCTGGACGAGCAGCGGGCCTTCGCCCTGCGGGTGTTCGCGGCGTACTACGCCCGCAGCCTGACCGACCCGTCACTCGCGGCGGTCTTCCTGGCCGCGGAGCAGCCGTTGGAGCAACTGGTCGCGGACATCATCGCGGCGGGCGAGGCGGCCGGGAGCACGGCGCCGCGCCTCGACCGGCGGCACGAGGCCGACCTGCTGGTGTCCGGAGCCACCGGGCTCGGCCTCGACGTGCTGCACGGGCGCCGCTCCTTGACGGAGGCGCGGGCGGTGCTGGACTACCACCTGGCCCGGATCTTCCCCGCCGACGCCTCCGCCCGGCCGGGCGGCTGAGCACGGGGGCGGCCCCCGGCCCGCCGCGGGCCCGACCCGCTCCGCTAGCCTCGGTGGACATGTCGTCAGCGGATCGCGAGCCGGTGTCCCCCGAGGTGACGGAGTGGCTGGCCGGGAACGCCGTGCCGTTGGCGGGCCTGGCCGCGGGCGCGTCCACCGCCGACCTCCAGCCGCTGAAGGGCGTCCTGGACGGTGTGCGGATCGTGGGCATGGGCGAGGCCACGCACGGCACCAGCGAGTTCTTCCGGCTCAAGCACCGTCTGCTGGAGTTCCTGGTGACGGAGCTGGGGTTCTCGGTCCTGGCCATGGAGGCGAGCGCGTCGGCGGCGCCGGCCGTCGACGCGTATGTGCGCCACGGGACCGGTGACGGCGCCAAGGCCCTGGCGGGGCTGGGGTTCTGGACCTGGCGCACCGAGGAGGTGCTGGCGATGGTCGAGTGGATGCGGGCCTGGAACCGGGGCCGCCCCGAGGCGCGGAAGGTGCGCTTCGCGGGCATCGACCCCCAGTGGTGCGGACCCTCCCTGGCGGTGCTCGGCCCCCTGCTGCGGTCGGTGGTGCCCGGTCGCGCGGAGGGGCTGCTGGCCTCGCTCGCCGTGCTGGCCACGGCGTCCCCGGGCTCGCGCCCCGACCCCGGGCAGCGCCTGCTCCGCGACGCCGAGGCGCTGCTCGACCTCGTCCTCGGCACTGCCCCCGAGGCGGCCGACGCGATCCGCCACGCCCGGATCCTGTGCCGGGCCGCCGACCTGGCCACCCGCCCCAGGCGGCACGGGGACCCGGAGCGGACCGTGTTCGCCGTCCGCGACCGGTACATGGCCGACGCGGTCGGCGACCTCCTCGGCGATCCGTCCGCCAAGGTCGCCCTGTGGGCGCACAACGGCCACATCGCCGCCGCCCGCTACGGGGGCGGCGCCGTCCCGGCGCTGGGACAGCACCTGCGTGCCCGGTACGGCGACGCCTACTACGCGCTCGGCCTGCTGTTCGGACGGGGCTCCTTCCGGGCCCGCCGGGTGTGGCCGGGCCCGTGGGCGCGGCCCCGCCCCGGAGCCGCCGTCGCCAACCGGGTGGGGCCCGCCCGCGCCACCGCGGTGGAGGCCCACCTGGCCGCCGCCAACCCCGGCGACCACCTCGTGGACCTGCGCGGCGCGCACGGCGGGCCGCGGGCGGTCCGGCAGTGGCTGCACGGCCGCCACATGACGCGGGAGTTCGGCGCGCTGGTCCCCCGGTGGACGTACCGCCTCCACCACAGCCCCGTCACCCTGGCCGACGCCTATGACGGGCTGGCCTACGTCGCGGTCTCGCACAGCTCCCGGCCGCTCGCCGCTCAGGGCTGAGCCCAGGCCGGCCGCCAGGTGCCGGCTCCGGGGCGGCGCGGCCGGGCGGCGGTGAGGTGGTCGCGCAGCGCGGCGAGCCCGGGGTGCGGGTTGCCGGTGTGCCACAGCAGCGAGTGGGGGTAGACCGGGGTGGGGTCGCGCAGGGGGATGCGCCGCAGATCGTGGCCCGCGGGCCAGACCAGGGGGGTCCGCTCGCCGAAGAAGGTCGCCAGCCGCGGGGAGTCCGCGATCGCGTCGAGGAGGGCCTCGACCCCGAAGTCGGGGCCGACGGTGTCGATGGTGAGCCCGAAGGCGGCGGCGAACGCGTCGTAGTAGGCGCCCCACTCGGTGCCCGGAGCGTTGCCGGGCATCCACACGCGGTGCCCGGCGAGCTGGGCGGGGGTGATCGAGCGGGCGGCGGCGAGCGGGTGGGCGGGGCCGACGCACAACTGGAGGGGCTCGTCGAGGACCGGGACGGCGGCGATGCCGTCGGGGAGCCGCCGGCCGGGCATGGTGACGGCGCGGAAGGTGGCGTCGATGGTGCCGGCGTGGACGGCGGCGACGGCCTGGTCGGCGTCGAAGAGGGTCACGACGTCGAGTGGGATGTCCGGGTTGGCGCGGTGGAAGTCGCGCAGCAGGCCGGCCGTCGCGGCCCGCCGGCCGATCACGTCCACGCGCAGCGCGCGGCTGCCGGGCCGGACGGAGGCCGCGGCCCGCTCCTCGGCCTTCAGCAGCGCGCGGGCGTGGGGCAGGAACGCCTGCCCGTCGATGGTGAGTTCGGCTCCGCGCGCGGTGCGGGTGAACAGCGGCACCCCCACCTCCCCCTCCAGGGCGGCGATGCGCTTGGAGACGGCCTGCTGGGTGAGCGACAGCTCGGCGGCGGCGCGCTGGAACTGCCCGGTGTCCGCTACGGCCACGAAGGTGCGTACGGCGTTGAGGTCCACGGCGGACCATCCTAGTTGGACAACTTCTGGTTGTGCGTTGGCGGCATGCGGGTTGTTCGATCCCCGGTCCGGAGCTCGCTTCGATGCTGCCGGGCAACGCCGGGTCGTCCGGTCGGACAACTTTTCACCAGGGGTGGGCGCTCGCCGGCACGGCCGTTCCGGGCGGCGCTTGGGCGGCGCGCGGTCACGTCGCCCGGCGCCTGCCGCTCAGGCGGGTGCCGAGCCTGTCAACCGATGGTTGTCCGCACCGCCGTCCGCCCTCACCGGCACGACCGCCGCCGCGACAGCGACGGCGACCGGGTGGGGGCCTCCCACCCGACCCGGAGTTCCGGGGGCCCGGCCGGCGGCGGGCCACCCCTGCGCCCGGCCCTGCCCGCCCACCGCGTCACCCGGGAGCGGTGCGGGTCGGGGAACCGGTGGGACCCCCGGGGTCGGCGGGCGGCGGGCCCGCCGGCCCCGGGAGGTGGGGCGGCGCTCGCGGGCGCCGGGTCAGGCTGTGCGGAGGTTCTGGAGGGTGGTCCTCAGGTCGGCCAGGGCCGCGCGGTAGAAGCTGGGGCCGTAGGACACGCGCGCCACGCCCAGGTCGCGCAGTGCGGCCAGGTCGAGTTGGTCACTGACGTTGCCGTTGAGGGGTCCCGGGAGTTCGGCGACCAGGGTGGCGAGGACGGTCCTGTCGCGCACGCCGATCGGGTAGAGGCAGTCGGCGCCCGCCTCCCGGTACAGCCGGCCCCGCCGTATCGTCTCCGCGACCCGTTCCTCCTCGGGTGTCCCGTCGGTGGGCCGGAAGGTGTCGATGCGGGCGTTGATGACGATCGGGACCCCGGTGTCGTCGGCGGCGGAGCGGACGTCCGCGAGCCACTGGGCGTGCGCCTCGGCGTCGGCCAGGCCGCCCGCCCGGTGGTCGGTGTCCTCCAGGTTGCAGCCGACCGCGCCGATGTCCAGCAGCCGCTCCACCAGTTCCTGCGGCCGCATGCCGTATCCCGCCTCGGCGTCCACCGTGACCGGGACCGGCACCGCGCGGGCGATCCGCCCGGCCGCGGCGAACATCTCCTGCCACGGCGCGCCCTCGCCGTCGGGGTGGCCGAGCACCGCCGAGACGGCGGCGCTCGCGGTGGCGACCGCGGGGAACCCCGCTTCGGCGACGACCGCCGCGCTGCCCGCGTCCCAGGCGTTGGGCAGCACGAGCATCTCTCCGCTGTGCAGCTCGCGGAGCCGCTGGGCACGATCCTTCAGTTCCGTCAGGTCAGTGGTCATCGAGTTCTCCAGGTGAGGTGGGAAGGGGGGTTGCGGGAACACGGGTCAGGGGGCGGTCGCGCCCTCGGGTGCGGCGTCCGCCGGCCGCGGCGGCGCGGCCCCGCCCCGCGCCGCGGAACCGGCGGTCACGGCGGTCGGCCGCCGGCCCGGCATGCCGAGCGCGACGAGCATGCCGAGGAACGAGAGCGCGGTGACCACGCCCATCGCCGCCGTGAAGCCCTCGGTGAACTCCTCGGCCGATCCGTAGCCGCCGACCCTCGCGAAGACGGCGACCGCCACCGTGACACCGAACACCCCGCCGAAGATCCGCAGCATCATAAACGCCCCGGACGCCTGGCCGATCTCCTGCGGCCGCACCGCCGCGACCACCGACTTCTGCGCCGCGGGCATGGCCATGGTCAGCCCGGCGCCGCTGAGGATCAGCGCGGGCAGCAGTTGCGGATAGCTCGTGCCCGTGTCGGAGACAAGGGCGATCCAGCCCATGCCGACGGTCTGGAGCAGCAGCCCGCCGACCACGAACGGCCGCTCGCCGTACCTGTCGGCCAGCGCGCCGGCGATCGGCGCGCACACCATCAGCGTCGCGGTCCACGGCATCAGCCGCAGTCCGGCGCCGAGCGGCCCTTCCCCGAGGACGGTCTGGAAGTACTGCGCGAGGAAGAACAGCGTGCCGTACAGCGAGGCGAACACGCAGAAGTTCGCCGGGTTGGCGGTGGCGAACGCCCTGAGGCGGAAGAACCGCATCGGCAGCATCGGCGCCTCCGCGCGCTGCTCCCACCGCACGAACGCCACCACCAGCGCGACTCCGAGCCCCAGCGCGCCCAGCACCTCGGCGCTGCCCCAGCCCGCCGCGTTGCCGCGGACCAGGCCCCAGACGATGCCGAACGCGCCCAGGGTCACCAGGACGACCCCGCCCAGGTCGAACCGGTTGTTCGGGCCGAGGCTCTCCTCGACCCGCCGCGCCGTGAGCAGGACCGCGACCACCCCGACCGGCAGGTTCAGCCAGAAGATCCACTGCCAGGCCAGCCCCTCGGCGATGACGCCGCCGACGAACGGGCCGCTGAACGTGGCCAGACCGGTGATGCCCAGGTACAGGCCCATCGCCCTGCCCCGCTGCCGCGGCGGGAACACCGCGCTGATCAGGGTGAGCGAAAGCGGCAGCACCATGGCCGCGCCGGCCCCCTGCACCGCCCGCGCCGCGATCAGGGCGCCGATGTTCGGCGACAGCGCGCAGGCCACCGACGCGACGGTGAACACCGTCAGCCCGGCGACGAACACCCGGCGGCGGCCGAACCGGTCCCCCAGCGCCGCCCCGGTCAGCAGCAGGACCGCGAACGTGAGGTTGTAGGCGTTGACCGTCCACTCGAGGGCTTCGACCGACGCCGTCAGATCCTGCCGGATCGTGGTCAGCGCCGTGGTCACGATCAGGCTGTCCAGGGCCATCATGAACGACGCCAGTGAGGCGAGCCCCAATACCCATGCTTGTGTGGACGTCATCCGTCCCGCGTCGGCACTCAACATTTCTCCTTTGGTCCGCTTCCGCCCGGGGCCACCGCGGGCGGACGACCGCGCACGGCCGTTCACGGGCGCGGGCGCAGTGATCGCGGGAATCCGAATCGCTCCAGCAGCGAGTTGTCCAGGAACCGGGTCAGGCCGCTGATCCGGTCGCCGCTCAGGGTCAGGACGAGCACTCCGTGCGCGTGCAGGATCGGCGTCCGCGGGTCGCGCAGGTAGCAGCCGAACGCGGGCTGGCCGTTCGCCCGCGTCGGCACGAGCACGTGCCGGCGGCAGGCGCGGAGCGCGACCGTGGCCAGGAAGTGCCGGACGGCGTCCAGGCCCTGGTACTCCAGCGGCAGCGGCGGCATGGTCAGGTACGCGTCGTCGGTCAGCAGCGCCACGACCGCGTCGACGTCCCCGGCCTCGAACGCGCGGGTGAAGTCGTCCACGATCCGGCGCTCCCGCGGCGAGTCCGGCAGCGGGGCGCTCTCCCGGTCGGGGCCGGGCAGCTCCCGCGCCAGCGCGCCGCGTGCCCGTTTCAGCGCGCTGGTCACCGCGTTCTCCGTGGTGTCGAGCATGTTCGCCACCTCGGCGGCCCGGAAGCCCAGGACGTCGCGCAGCACCAGGACGGCCCGCTGCCTGGGCGGCAGTTCCTGGAGCGCCGTCAGGAACGCCAGCGACACCGACTCCCTGACCTCGTACCGCGCCTCCGGTCCCGGGGTGCGGTCGGCGATCTCGTCGAGCAGCCCGTCCGGGTAGGGCTCCAGCCAGCTCGGTTCGGCTCGGCGGCGCGACGGCTCGGGCAACGGGACCTCCGGCTGGTAGGCCGCGTACTCGGGCGGGCGGCGGGCGCCGGCCCGCAGCGCGTTGAGGCAGCGGTTGGTCGCGATGCGGTAGAGCCACGTCCGTACCGAGGCGCGCTCCTGGTAGCCGCCGATGCCCCGCCATGCCGCGAGCAGCGTCTCCTGGAGCAGGTCCTCGGCGTCCTGCACCGAGCCGAGGATGCGGTAGCAGTGCACCTGGAGTTCGCGTCGGTGGGGTTCGACGAGCCCGCGGAACGCCTCGCCGTCCCCGTTCCGCGCCAGCGCCAGCAGTTCCTCGGCCGAGCGCCGGGCCCGGGCGGAGGCACCGGTCTCCCCCGGCGGCGGTATCCCTCGCATGTCGCTCCTTGTCTCCTGCGGTCCCTCTCGGATGGATGGACACCACCGGGACCGGAAAGTGGTCGCCCGGCGGAGAGTTTCCGCGGTCCGGTGACGCGCGCCCCGGGATCCCGGGGCCCCGGCGGGGCAATGCGGTGGAGGGCGGGCGCCGGGAGGGCTAGCGTCGGGGGCGTGAAGGAGCACGAGCGGTTGCACGGTGACCAAGTGGTGTTGCGTCCCGCCGACGAGCGGGACGTGCCCGCCCTCGCCAGGATCCGGGCCGAGCCCGAGGTGTACGCGCGCTGGCAGGGCGGGGCCGATCTCGTGGCGGCCGTCACCGACGACCTGCGGGACGCGGACCACCGCTCGCTGGCCATCGAGTACGGGGGGCGGGTCGTCGGCGCCATCCAGTGGTGGGAGGAGGACGAGCCGGACTACCGGCACGCCGGTATCGACATCTACCTCGACCCGAAGGTGCACGGCCGGGGACTGGGCACCGACGCGGTGCGCACCCTCGCCCGGCACCTGGTGGACGACCACGGCCACCACCGGTTGACGATCGACCCCGCCGTCGACAACGCCGCCGCCATCCGCGCCTACGAGAAGGCCGGTTTCCGCCCGGTGGGCGTGATGCGGCAGTACGAGCGGGGCCCCGACGGCACCTGGCACGACTCCCTGCTGATGGATCTGCTCGCCGACGAACTGCCCCCGCGGTAACTGCCCCCGCGGTAGCGGTGCACGGCTCCGGCGCGCGCCGGGCCGGACGCGGGTGCCGTCGTCCAGCGGGGACGGTCGCGCGGGAGACGGCGGCGAGGCGGCCGCGGTGTCCGCGGTCGCCTCGCCGGTGGTGGTGACGTCGGGGTGCGGGGCCGGTCAGGCCGCGAGTGCCGCCGCCCGGCGGCGGGGCTCCAGGGCCGCGGCGACGAGGTAGCCCCCGCCGCCGGCGATGGCCAGCACCCAGTACAGGTTCGGGACGTCGAGGAAGAGGGCCGCGGACGAGGTGAGGGCCAGCCAGGCGCCCAGCGCGTACTGCGACAGGTCGCGGTGGACGGCGCCGCCCGCGAGGAGGAGCAGACCGACGACGAGCCCGGAGCCGGTCGGCCACAGCACCGTGTGCACGTGCCGCTCGTCCAGCACCCCGCCCAGGGCGGTGATCATCAGGAACAGCGCGGCGAACCCGATCGCCCACGAGGCTCCCAGGAGCCTGCCCGCCAGTGCCGCGTCGCGGTCGGCTCCCTTCTGGTCCCTGGCGTTGGTGGCGGCCGTGACGGCCACGGCCGCCACCAGTCCGGTGAGCAGCACGACGGCCGGGACGGCGGAGGGCAGCGCGAGCAGCGGCTCGTCGCCGTGGGCGAGGGCGAAGGCTCCGTGCCCGGCCAGCCAGGCCAGGCCGAAGCCGGTGTAGGAGGCGCGGTTGTCGAGCACGGTGCCCGGACGGGACGGTCCCGGCAGGCCGTGGCGGGCGGGGGTGCGGGCGGGGGCGGTGAGCTGGTCGGCTCCGGGCATGGCGGTCTCCTGGGGAAGTGGGGCGGGCGGGGTGGCGTCGCGGAGGCGGGGGTGTCAGTCGCGTGTGCCGGCGGCCGGGGCGAGGACGACCTTGCCGACGACGGTGCCGGACTCGGCGTGACGCAGGGCGGCGGCGGCCTCGTGGAGGGGGTAGACCCGGTCGATCCTCGCCGTGATCGCCCCCGACCGGAGCAGCTCGAAGACGTGGCCGAGGTCCTCGCGCAGGGACGCGCGGTACGTGTCGGGGTGCCGCTTCCTGCCCGCCCACAGGTTGAAGAAGTGGGCGTGGCGCTTGTTGGGCAGGGCGTTCCACAGGGCGAGCCTGGCCAGGAGTTCGAGGACGGTGACCATCCCGTTGCCGGCCCGGTCGCGGGTGGACGCGCTGCCGTAGGACACGAGGGTGCCGCCGGGTGCCAGCATCCGCCAGGAGTCCTTGATGCCCTCGCCGCCGACGTGGTCGAAGACCGCCGCCACGCCCCGCGGCGCCAGTTCGCGGACGCGGGCGAGGATGTCGTCGCGGTAGTCGACGGCGATGGCGCCCATGTCGGTGACGGCCTGCCGGTTGCGGGCCGAGGCGGTGCCGATGACGGTGATGCCTGCCGCGCGGGCCAGTTGCACCAGCACGCTGCCGACGCCTCCGTTGGCCCCGTGCACCACGATGGTGTCGCCCGCCTTGGCCTTCGCCGTGCGGTGCAGCATGCGCCAGGCGGTGGCGCCGTTGGTGACCATGGTCTCGGCGTCCGCGGCGGACACGCCGTCCGGGACGGGCACCAGGTCCCCGGCGTCCAGCAGGACGTGGTCCACCCACCCGCCGGTCTTGGTGAGCGCGGCCACCCGCTGCCCCACGGACACCGCGGGCTGTCCGGGCACCGGCGGGCCCAGCTCCTCGACAACGCCGACCAGGTCGTAGCCGGGGACGAAGGGGAACGCGGGCATGTCGTAGTACTTGCCGCGGCGCATCTGCTGCTCGGCGAAGGTGACGCCGCTGGCCTCCACCCGGACCAGGGCCTGCCCGGGCCCGGGCTCGGACAGCTCCCGCACCCGCACCCGCAGGCTCTCGGGCTCGCCGACGGCGGGGAGGACGATCTCGGTGGCGTGCATGGGGTGATTCCCTTCGGGACAGGATTTTGAGTGGTTAATCACTCACTCAAGAGAGCTGATCAGAGTGCCGGTCGGGGGTTGAGGGCTGGGGTTGGGGCTGGGGTTGGACGGAGATGCGGTCGGCCGTCCCCGTCACCAGTACGCGATGACAGCCGAAGCACGTCGGCACGCGGCAGCACAGGAGCAGAGCTTCCGCGGCGGAAGCGACCGATGGGCGCACACCTGGCGGATGCCCGCCCCCTTGACCGCCTCCCGGGCCGTTGCGCGACCCCGTCGGCATGTGAGTAGCTAATCACTCACTACCGATCCCGTCAACCGCCCTCGTGGTGGACGTCCGGATCACCGCCGGCCGGTGCGCCGGGGCGTCACCCGCACGGCGGGTGGAAGGGGACGTGCGGCAGGTGCCGTCGCCACTGGCGGGGCGTCAGCAGGTTGCCGGCGGCGCAGATCCGCCGGGCGGCCCGGTCGGCGTCCAGGTGCCACAGGCGGACGCTGACGTCGTAGCTGCTGGTGGCCAGGGTGCGCCCGTCGCGGCTGAACGCCACGGAGGTGACGGTGTCGCCGTGACCGGTCAGGGGCTGCCCGAGGGCGGCGGGGCGGGCGCGGTCGGTGAGGTTCCACAGGCGTGCCGTGTGGTCGGAGCCTGCGGTGGCCAGGGTGCGGCCGTCCGGGCTGAACGCCACCGCGGTGACGGCTCCCTTGTGGCCGGTCAGGGGCGGGCCGAGCGGTGTCGGGCGGGCGGGGCGGGTGATGTCCCACAGCCGCACCTTGCGGTCGGCGTCGCCGATGGCGAGGGTCCTTCCGTCGGGGGCGAAGGCGACCGCGTTGACGAAGTGGCGGTGGTCGGCGAGCGGGGCGCCGAGCGGGGCGGGGCGGGCGGGATCGGCGATGTCCCACAGCCGCGCCGTGTTGTCCTCGCCGCCCGTGGCCAGCAGGCGGCCGTCCCGGTGGAAGGCCACCGAGAGGACCTGGTCGCGGTGCCGGGCGCGGGGGACGCCGAGCGGTGCGGGGCGGGCGGGATCGGCGATGTCCCACAGCCGCGCGGTGCCGTCCTTGCCTCCGGTGGCCAGCAGACGGCCGCCCCGGCCGAAGGCGACCGCGGTGACGCCGTCGCGGTGGCCGGCCAGCGGCGGGCCCAGGGGAACGGGGCGGGCGGGGTCGCGCACGTTCCACAGCTTGGCCGTGCGGTCGGCGCTGCCGGTGGCCAGGGTGCGGCCGTCGCTGCTGAACGCCACCGCGGTGACGGACGCGTCGTGCCCGACCAGTTTGGCCAGCAGGACCGGACGGGCCGGGTTCCGCGCGCGCCACAGCCGCACCGCGCGGTCGTCGGTACTGGCGGTGGCCAGCACGTCGCCGGGGGCGAACGCGACCGCGGTGACGGGGTTGGTGTAGCCGGTCAGCAGCGTGCCGGGCAGGTGCCACACCCGCACGGACCGGTCGTAGCCGCCGGTGGCCAGCGTGCGCCCGTCCGGGTGGAACGCCACCGTCCAGACGCCGTCGGTGTGGTCGGTCAGGGGCGGGCCCAGCGGCTTGGGGTAGGCGGGGTTGGTGAGGTTCCACAGCCGCACCGTGTCGTCGCGGCCGGCGCTGGCCAGGGTGCGGCCGTCGGGGCTGAAGGCCACCGACCAGACCGGCTCGGTGTGGTCCCGCAGCGGCTCGCCGAGCCGGCGCGGGCGCCCGGGGTCGCCGACGTCCCACAGCCGCACCGTCCTGTCGAAGCCTGCGGTGGCGAGCGTGCGCCCGTCGGGGCTGAACGCCACCGACCAGACCGGCTCGGTGTGGTCCCGCAGCGGCTCGCCGAGCCGGCGCGGGCGCCCGGGGTCGCCGACGTCCCACAGCCGCACCGTCCTGTCGAAGCCGCTGGTGGCGAGCGTGCGCCCGTCCCGGCTGAACGCCACCGACCGGACGCCGCCGGAGTGGTCGGCCAGGGGCGGGCCGAGGCGGTGGGGCCGGGCCGGGGCGTCGACGTCCCACAGCCGCACCACGCCGTCGTCGCCGCCGGTGGCCAGGGTGCGGCCGTCCGGGCCGAACGCCACGGAGACGACCGGCCCGGAGTGGTCGGCCAGCGGCGCGCCGAGGCGGCGGGGCCGGGCCGGGTCCCGGACGTCCCACAGCCGCACGGTGTGGTCGTGGCCGCCGGTGGCCAGGGTGCGGCCGTCCGGGGCGAAGGCCACCGAGGCGACCGGCCCGGAGTGGTCGGCCAGGGGCGCGCCGACGCCGCGGGGGCGCCCAGGGCCCCCGGTGTTCCACAGCCGCACGGTGCCGTCGTGGCCGCCGGAGGCCAGGGTGCGGCCGTCCGGGCTGTACGCCACCGAGGCGACGATGTCCCGGTGCCCGGCCAGCGGGGTGGACAGGGCGGTCCCCGCGTCGCCGACCAGGCGCGTGTACAGGTCCGGGGTCGGCCGCATGCGGTGGGCGGCGAGGTCGAGCTGGGCCGCCAGGGACGTCTGGGTGCTCCGCAGGCTGTCCGCCCGGGACGTCACCTGGCCGTGCAGGACCGCGTTGCGTTCGGCGCGGGCGGAGGCGCGCTGCTGGAACGCCACGACGGCGGTGCCGGACGCCACCAGGACCAGGGCGGCCAGCACGGCGGTCACGGTGCGGCGCAGCCGGACCGCGCGGTGCCGCTGACGTGTCGACGCGGCGAGGAACTCCCGCTCCGGCGGGGTGAGGTCGCGGTCCCGGTCGGGGGCCGGGAAGGCCTCCACGGCGGCGGCCAGCCGGCTGCCGCGGTACAGGGCCCCGGGGTCGCGGCCCAGGTCCTGCCAGGCGCGGGCGTCGTCGGTGAGCCGGCGGTGGGTGCGCATCCGGTCCCGTTCCGCGTCGATCCAGCCGCGCAGCCTGGGCCAGGCGGTGATGAGCGCCTCGTGGGCCAGGTCCACGGTGCCCTCGTCCAGGACGAGCAGCCGGGCCCGCGCCAGGCTCTCCACGACCCTGGCGGCGTCCCGCGGGTCGCCCAGGTCGAGTTCGCCCCGGGCGGCGGGGCGGCGGGTGTCGGCGGCGCCGTCACCGGGGGCGACCAGGCGCAGCAGGATCCGCCGGGCGAGGTCGGCCTGGGGGGCGGTGAAGCGGGCGTGGACGCCCTCGGCGGTGCGGGCGATCGCGCCGCGCAGACCGCCCGCGGCCTCGTAGGCGGCCTCGTTGAGGGTGCGGCCCCTGCGGTGGCGCCAGGTCTCCAGCAGCGCGTGGGACAGCAGCGGCAGCGTGCCCGGCTCGCCCTCCACCTCGTCCAGCAGACGGGAGGTCAGGGAGCGCTCCACGACGTACCCGGCCGCCTGGGCGGGTTTGACGATCGCCTCCCGCAGCTCCTCCCGGCCCATCGGCCCGGCGAGCACGGTGGCGTCCTGGAGGGCGGCGGTGAGCCCCGCGTGCTCGGTGCAGCGGTGCAGGAAGTCCGCCCGCACGGCGATCACCACCCGCAGCCCGCTGCCGGGGTCCCTGGCGGCCAGCAGCCGGTCGACGAAGGCGGCCCGCTCGGCCGGGTCGCGGCACAGGGTGTGGAGCTCCTCGAACTGGTCGACGATCAGCCAGGTGTCGCCGTCGGCGCCGGGCGGGGCGGCCAGCCGCGGGCCGTGGCTGCGCAGCGGGTGCTCGCCCGGGGTGAGGATGCGGACCGCGGCCGGGCGCGGCGCGCCGTCCTCCGGCTGCCGCAGCCGAGGGATGAGCCCGGCGCGCAGCAGGGAGGACTTGCCGCTGCCGGAGGAGCCGAAGACGGCGGTGAAGCGGTGCCGCCGGGCGAGGCGGGCGATCCGGTCGGCGAGCCGGTCGCGGCCGAAGAACAGGGCCGCGTCCCGGGGTTCGAAGCGGGCCAGGCCCCGGTACGGCGCGTCCGCGGCGTCGTCGGGTCGCGAGCGGGCGATCTCCTCGAACGTCCGCAGCCAGCGCTGCTCCCACTCCTGCGGGTCCGCGCCGCAGGCGCGCACGTAGGCGAGGGTGAGCGGCAGCGTCGGGAAGTGCTGCCCGGCGGCGGCCTGGGACAGCGCGGTGACCGAATACCCGGCCTTCTCGGCCATCGTCCGGTAGGTGGGTCCGCCGGCTTTCCTGCGCAGTTCGCGTAATTCGAGCGCGAAGCGCGGCACCGGTCCGGCCGCCGGGTCCAACGGGCCTTCACCACGCCCCATTCCCGCCCCTGTTCCTCGCCGTTGTCGGCTGCCGCGCCCCCGGGTCGTGCGCGTCCACGGTAGGCATGCGGAATATCGGCCAGCAAGCGGATCGGGGAGTTCCATTCGGGGTCCGAGGAAATCTGGAAAACAATTTTGTATGAAGATTCTATTTTTCCTGGGGCGGGGGAGGCGGGATTTTTCACAGTGACGCGCGGGGGCTGCTGAACAACACCACGGGCGTCGAACCTGGAGCCGGTGCCGCCGGGGTCCGGAAGGTGCTTGACGAGGGGGAAGCACCTTCCGGGCCGTGTCAGCCGCCCCCGCCCGGGGGGGGCGGGGGCGGGGCGCCGTCAGGGGGCGATGGCCTTCCTGAGCGTGTGCAGGCACAGGGTCAGCGCCGCGTGCTTGGGGGTGCCGGTGGAGCGGGTCCGGTGCCAGGCCGAGTAGAGCAGGGCCCACATCACGTTCTGGATCCACTCGGCGTCCGCCCCGGCGTCGAGGGCGCCCTCCGCCTGGCCGCGCTCGATGGCGCGGTGCAGCGCCCGGTCGGCGGGGGTCTCCTGCTCCCACTCGGGGCCGTTGATCAACTGCGGCACGTCGAACAGCAGCGTGAGGCGGTCGCCGAGCTCGAAGTACTCCTGGCAGAGCCGCTCCAGGGCCTTGGGGGCGGGGCCGTCCTCCAGCCGGGCGCGCTCGGTGGCCGCCGCGATCTGGTCGAGGATGTCCGCGCCCACGGCCGCCAGCAGGTCGGACCGCTCGGGGAAGTAGCGGTGGACGGTGGTGCGGCCCACGCCCGCGGCCGCCGCCACGTCGCCGAGCGAGGCGGCGGGGTCCGTGGACAGCACGGAGGCGGCGGCGTCCAGGATGGCGCGCCGGGTGCGCGCCCGCGTCCCGCTCTCGGCCACCGCGCTGCGGTCTTCGCTCATACGGATACGGTAGCGCTCCCTCCCGGTCTGAAATGCGTTTGACCATTGCGGAACAGTGATGTTCCATTCATGGCATGGACGTTCCAGAGAGTGCTGCTCGAGAGGCCGCCCTGCCGCGGCTGGGGATCCTGTGGTCGTTCGCCCGGCCGCACAAGGCCGCGCTGGTGCGGGCGCTGCTGCTGGCCCTGGTCGGCTCGGCGCTGGGGCTTGCCACGCCCATGGTCACCAAGGAGGTGATCGACGCCCTGGGGGACTCGTCCTCCCTCGCCCGCCCCGTGGGGGTGCTGCTGGCGCTGCTCGTCGTGGGCAGCGCCGTCTCCTACCGGCAGTGGACCCTGCTGGGCGCGCTGGGCGAGCGCGTGGTGCTGGAGGCCCGCGAGTCCATGGTGCGGCGCTTCCTGCGCGCCACCGTGCCCGCCGTCACCCGCCGCCCGACCGGCGAGCTCGTCACCCGCGTCACCTCCGACACGGTGCTGCTCCGCGAAGCCGCCACCGGCGCCCTGGTCGGCCTGATCAACGGGACGGTGATGCTGGTGGGCACCCTCGTCCTGATGGCCGTGCTCGACCTGACGCTGCTCGGCACCACCGTGGCCGCGGTGGCGGTGATCGGTGTGCTGTTCGCGGTGCTGATGCCGGGCATCGCCAAGGCCCAGCAGCAGGCGCAGGAGCACATCGGGCGCCTCGGCGGTGCGCTGGAGGGCACGCTGCGGGCCATCCGGACGGTGAAGGTGAGCCGCGCCGAGGAGCGCACCGCCGAGCGGATCGTGGCCGACGCCAGGTCCTCGGCCGAGCACGGGATCCGGGCGGTGCGCCGCGAGGCGCTGGCCTGGACGATCGCCTGGTCCGGCATCCAACTGGCGATCATCGTGATCCTCGGCGTGGGGGCGTGGCGGGTCGAGGAGGGGCGCCTGGAGGTCTCCAGCCTGATCGCGTTCCTGCTGTTCGCGTTCGGCCTGATGGACCCGATCACCGAACTGAGCCAGAACGTCACCGCCCTCCAGGCGGGCATCGCCGCCGCCGAGCGCATACGCCAGACCGACGACCTGCGGATCGAGGACCCCGCCGGCCCGGCGGACCCGGCGCGCCCGCCCCGTCCCGCGCCGGACCCGGACCGCCGCGGCACCGTGCCCGTGCTGGAGCTGAGGGGCGTGGGCGCGGCCTACGGACCCGACGCGGAACCGGCGGTCCGCGGCGTCGACCTGGCCGTGCCGCGGCGCGGGCACACCGCGATCGTCGGCCCGTCGGGGGCGGGCAAGACGACCCTCTTCTCGCTGATCCTGCGGTTCCTGGAGCCGACCGAGGGCGAACTGCTGCTGGACGGGCGCCCGTACCGCGACCACTCGCACGGCGAGATCCGGGCGAAGCTGGCGTACGTGGAGCAGGACACCCCGATCGTGCCCGGCTCCATCCGCGACAACCTGCTGCTCTCCCGCCCCGACGCGACGGACGAGGAGCTGCGCCGGGTGCTGCGCGACGTCCGGCTGGCCGAGAAGGTCGACGCCCTGGAGGAGGGCCTGGACACGCCCCTGTCGTCCACCACCGTCTCCGGCGGCGAACGCCAGCGCATCGCCCTGGCCCGGGCCCTGCTGCGCACCCCCGACGTGCTGCTCCTGGACGAGGCGACCGCGCAGCTCGACGGGCTGACCGAGGCCGCCGTCCACGACTGCATCCGCTCCCGCGCCGCCACCGGGGCCGTGGTCACGGTCGCGCACCGGCTGTCCACCGTGATCGACGCGGACACCATCGTGGTGATGGAGGGCGGCCGCGTCCGCGCCCGGGGCCGGCACGGTGCGCTGCTGGCGACGGACGCCCTGTACCGCGACCTGGTGGAGGCGCTGCGCATCGCCGGGGGCAGGGCACCGGCAGCGGAGACGGTGCCCGCCGCGCGGGAGGCCGGGGGCGATCCGGTCCGCTGACCGCCCCGGGCCGCCCGCGACCCTCCCCCGCCACGCGGAAGCACGTCCTCGGCAGGTGCGGGAGATATGGTGGGTCTGCCGTATATGCCGTATATGTCGCTTCACGCGGCGGTGCGAACATGACCGAGCAGCCCCAGGAACCGGCAGGCGCCGGACCGGGCCGCCCCGCGCGGCCCGCGGGGCTCGACCTGCCCGCGCTGCGCGGGCAGGTCGAGGCTTGCCTGCTGGGGTTCCTGGAGGGCAAGGCGGGCCCGGGCCGGGCCGGCGGGGCGGCCCCGGCCGAGGCCGCCGCGGTGCTGCGCGACTTCGTGCTGGGCGGCGGCAAGCGGCTGCGCCCCTCCCTGTGCGCGGCCGGCTGGCACGCCGCGGGCGGCCGCGGGACACCGCGCGAGGTGGTCACCGTCGCCGCGGCGCTGGAGATGTTCCACGCCTTCGCGCTCATCCACGACGACGTCATGGACCGCTCCCCCGCGCGCCGCGGCAGGCCCTCGCTGCACCGCCTCCTGGCCGCCTCCTGCGCCGCCGGCCGGCCGCGGGCGTCGGCGCGGCGCCTCGGCGTCGCCCTGGCCGTCCTGCTGGGCGACCTGGCGCTGGTCTGGTCGGACGAGCTGCTGCACACGGCGGGCCTGAGCCCCGGTCAGAGCGAGCGGGTGCTGCCGCTGATCGACGCGATGCGGCAGGAGGTGATGCACGGCCAGTACCTCGACCTCACCTCGGCCGGCCGGCCCACGCCCGACGTCGAGGCGGCGCTGCGCATCGCCCGCGGCAAGACCGCCGGCTACACCGTCCGCTACCCGCTGCTGATCGGCGCCGCCCTCGCCGGGGCCGGGGACGGCGTGGGGCGCGCGCTGACGGCCTACGCCCTGCCGCTGGGCGAGGCGTTCCAGTTGCGCGACGACCTCCTCGGCGTCTTCGGCGACCCGCGCTCCACCGGCAAGTCCCCGCTGGACGACCTGCGCGAGGGCAAGCACACGGCGCTGACCGCGCTGGCCCTGCGCCGCGCCGACCGGGAACGGCGCGCGGTCCTGGAGGGGCTGCTGGGCGACCCGCGCCTCACCGGCGCCGACGCCGACCGCCTCCGCGCCGTCCTCACCGGCACCGGCGCCCGCGCCGAGGTCGAGGACATGATCCGCCGCCGGCACGCCGAAGCGCTGCGCGCCCTGGACGGGGCCCGCTTCCCCCCGGACGTCCGCGCCACCCTGCGCACCCTCGCCCAGCACGCCGTGGACCGGGCCACGTAGGGTCCGCGGCGGCGGCCGCGCGCTCCGGCGGGCGGGCGCCGCGTGCCCCCGCCGCGGCGGGGGCACACATAGGGTGCGGGGAGTGGAAGGGGGCGCCGTGAGCGCAGCCGGGGGTGAGGTCGGGCGGCAGGCACCGGTCGAGGGGCCGGTGGCGGCGTCCGTCGCGTACGAGGGCGACACGGGCTGCATAGGGCGGGCGCGCGAGTTCGCCGTGGACTTCCTCACCCGGGTGCAGGCGGTGCACGGCCTGCCGGTGTCCGCGCGGGCGCGGGACACGGTGCAACTGGTGGTCAGCGAGCTGGTGACCAACGCCGTCAAGCACGCGCCGGGGCCGTGCGTCCTGGACCTCCAGGTCCGCGGCGGCGCCGTCGAGATCACCGTGTGGGACAGCGAACCGGTGCTGCCGGTGGCCCGGGCCGCCGACCCCGGCAGGGTCGGCCAGCACGGGCTGGAGATCGTCATGGCCCTCTGCCAGGGGTACGAGGTCCGCCGGGAGCCGGTCGGCAAGCGATCCACCGCCTCCATCGCGCTCGCCGACGACCCGGGCGGCGACCCCGCGGGCCGCCGGCCCTGAGCACGGCCGCGCCCCGCCGGGGCGCGCGCTCCCGGCGCCGGCGAGCCTTCTCCCCCGCCCACGCCGCCCCTCCCGACCCTCCTGCCCCTTCCGCCGCCCCGGAATGGCGGGCCGGCGGGTCTCTCATTCGTACGGCCGTGCGCCCACTGCTGAGTGCGGGTGGAGAACCCATGCCCGTCCGGGTGACGGGGGCTCGGTTCTTCCGGGCATAGGGAAGAAGGCGGACAGTAGCGTCATGCGACCCGAGCGTGATCGAGCGCCTCGTGGCGTGTGCCTTTCCGTCGGGAGTCGTCAGTGGTCATGGAGAAGGATGCCGCCCTCCCCGGAGGGCGTGAGGCGGCCGCCGAAGCCGACAACCCGCCGCGGCAGGACGGCGCCGCCCCGCGGGTGGCGGTCTCGCGGAGCCCGGCAGCGGCTCCGGAAGCCGGGGAGAGCGCCGCGGCCGGCGCCTCCCGCTCGGGCACGGAGACGGAGGCGCTGGCGGCCCGCGCGGTGGAGCGGGCCACCGCCGCGCTGCTGGCCCGCCAGAGCCCCGAGGGCTGGTGGAAGGGCGACTTCGAGACCAACGTCACGATGGAGGCCGAGGACCTGCTGCTGCGGGAGTACCTCGGCATCCGCACCCCGGAGGAGACCGCGGCGACGGCCGAGTGGGTGCGCGCCAAGCAGCGCCCGGACGGGGCGTGGCCCACCCATGTGGGCGGACCCGGGAACATCTCCGCCACGGTCGAGGGGTACATCGCCCTGCGGCTGGCCGGTGACGCGCCGGACGCGCCGCACATGGCCGCGGCCTCCTCCTGGGTCCGCGAGCACGGTGGTGTGGCGCGGGCGCGGGTGTTCACCCGGATCTGGCTCTCCCTGTTCGGCTGGTGGCGCTGGGAGGACCTGCCCGAGCTGCCACCGGAAATGATCTTCCTGCCCCGCTGGGCGCCGCTGAACCTGTACTCGTTCAGTTGCTGGGCCCGGCAGGCGATCGTGCCGCTGACCATCGTGTTCGCGCACCGCCCCGTGGTCGCCGCGCCCTTCCCCATCGACGAGCTGCACGTCGATCCCCAGTGCCCGAACCCCGCCCGCCCGCGGCCCGCGGCGGCCTCCTGGGACGGCGCCTTCCACGGCCTGGACGCCGTGCTGCGCCGCTGGCGCCGGGTCGCGCCGCGCAGGCTGCGCCGCGCGGCGATGCGGACCGCCGCCGGGTGGATCATCGAGCGGCAGGAGAACGACGGCTGCTTCAACGGGATCCAGCCGCCGCTGGTGTACTCGATCATCGCCCTGCGCCTGCTCGGCTACGACCTGGACCACCCCGTGCTGCGCGCGGCCCTGGCGGCGGCCGAGGCGTTCACCGTGCGCACCGACGACGGCCGCCGCTGGATCGAGTCGTGCCAGTCCCCGGTGTGGGACACGTGCCTCGCGGTGACCGCCCTGCTCGACGCCGGGGTGGCGCCCGACGACCCGGCTGTGCTGAAGGCCGCCGACTGGCTGCTGGACAAGGAGGTGACCACGCACGGCGACTGGTCCGTGCGCCGTCCCCGCCTGGCACCCGGCGGATGGGCCTTCGGGTTCAACAACCACAACTACCCGGACACCGACGACACCGCCGAGGTGGTGCTCGCGCTGCTGCGGGTGAGGCATCCGCGGCCGGAGCGGGTGGAGGGCGCGGTGCGGCGGGCGGTGGCCTGGGTGCTCGGCATGCAGTCGCGCAACGGGGCCTGGGGGGCCTATGACGCGGACAACACCAGCCGGCTGCCCGCGCGACTGCCGTTCTGCGACTTCGGCGAGGTCACCGACCCGCCGTCGGCGGACGTGACCGCGCACATCGTGGAGATGATGGCCGCCGTCGGCCAGGCGGCGCACCCGGCGGCCCAGCGCGGCATCGAGTGGATCCTGCGCGAGCAGGAGAGCGACGGCTCCTGGTACGGCCGCTGGGGCGTGAACCACGTCTACGGCACCGGCGCGGTCCTCCCGGCGCTGATCGACGCCGGGTTCCCCCCCGACCACCCGGCGATCCGCCGGGCGGTGGCCTGGCTGACCGAGCACCAGAACCCGGACGGCGGCTGGGGCGAGTCGTGGGAGTCCTACAGCGATCCGGCGTGGCGCGGCCGCGGCGAGTCCACCGCCTCGCAGACCGCCTGGGCGCTGATCGGGCTGCTGGCCGCCGGGGAGCGCGAGAGCGACGCCGTCACCGCCGGGGTGCGCTGGCTGGCCGCCACCCAGCTCGACAGCGGCACCTGGGACGAGCCGCAGTTCACCGGCACCGGGTTCCCGCGCGACCTGCCGCTCAACTACCACATGTACCGGCTGCTCTTCCCGCTCAGCGCGCTCGGCCGCTACCTGCGCGGCGCCGGCGGCGGACGGGGTCCGGCCGGCCGGTGAGGGCCGCGCGACGGGTTCGGGCGTGAGGGGTCCGGGCGGGCGGCGCGCCGCCCGCCCGGACCCCTCACGCCTCCGCGGTGCGGCGGCGGTAGCGGAAGCGGCACGGGCCCTTGAGCCCGCGGGGGAACAGGCCGCCGGTCGGCGTCGGGGCGTCGAGCAGCTCCAGGGTGTAGTGGCGCAGCAGCATCGTGACGACGACCTGGGTCTCCAGGCGGGCGAAGCGCTGGCCCAGGCAGCGGTGCAGGCCCGCGCCGAAGCCGAGGAGCCGGTTCTCGGACTGGGGGTTCTCCCGGAAGCGCTCCGGGCGGAAGGCGTGCGGGTCGGGGAAGTCCTCGGCCATCCGGTGGACGAGGTAGGGCGAGGTCATCACCATCGTGCCGCGCGCGATCGCGTGGGGGCCCAGGTTCAGGGGGCGCATCGCCTTGCGGGCCAGGAGGAAGGCGAGCGGGCGCAGCCGCTCCGACTCGTACAGCACGCTGCGCAGCACCTTCAGCCGGTCCAGGCGCTCCACGGTGAGCCCTTCCGCGTCGGCGAGCTGCTCGGCCTGCTCCGCCAGGATCGCGGCCTGGTGCTCGGGGTGGGTCATCACGTCCACCAGGGCCCAGGCGAGCTGGCCGCTGGTGGTCTCCTGGCCGGCCCACACCAGGCCCAGGGCCTGCTGGACCAGCACCTCGTCGGGCACCGGGGACCCGTCGGCGTACCGGCTGGTGCTCAGCGACTGCATGAAGTCCGGCTCGGGGCGTGGCCGGGCCCGCCGCTCGACCAGGCACTCGTGGACCACGCGGTTGAGCTTGCGGCGCGCGGCGCGGCTGCGCGAGGTCTGGGCCGGGCGCAGCCAGGTGGGCAGCAGGAAGCTCACGTTGCCGGAGAACGCCTGGAAGTCCTCGAGCAGCTCGCCGAAGCGGGCGCCGAACTCCTCGCCGAGGAACGAGTGGGCGCTGACCTTGAGGTTGAGCGCCGCGGTGAGGTGCACCAGCTCGGCCTCGCCCCGGTCGCCCAGTTCGCCGATGAGCTCTTGGGTCTTGCGCTCCATGACGCCGACGTACTGCTGCAACTGCTTGCCGCGGAAGGCCGGCAGGTACAGCTCGCGCTGCCGCTGGTACTCGGCCTCGTGGGTGAGGAGGTAGAAGTCCTCGCTGAACATGGCCCGCAGGAAGGGGTAGGAGGCGGCGATCGACAAGGTCGCCTCCGGCTGGGTCAGCATCTGCTTCCAGTGCTGCGGCTCCAGCACCACGACCGCGGGCCGGCCCGCCAGGTTCAGCCGGAACGACCGCCCGTGCTCGGTGTAGCCGCTCCGCAGCACCGTGGTCGGGTCGGACACGAAGGCGGGCAGGTGCCCGAGCCCGGGGACGCCCCCGGACACCATCGGCACGTCCGCGGTGCCGGGCGGGTCCGCTTCCGCCGTCGCGGTGGCTGCCGGCGCGTGGCCGTCTCCTGCCGGTTGCATCCTCGGGCCTCCAAGGGGGCGTAGGGGCGGCGGGTGTCGCCGGCGGTCCGCGGCGGTGCGCCGCGCCGTCCGCCGGGGACCCTCGAGCGGGCGCTCGCTTCCCCGGGCGGGGCGACGGCCGCGGGGCATCGCGCGGTCGAGACAGTCCTACTGGACAGGTTCCGGGGGCGCCACGGTTCTCGTCCCGTTTTCACCCGAAATGGGGGTAGATGGCACAGGAGCAGAGCGGGCGGGGCCGCTGCCGTGGCCCCGCCGTCAGGGCTTGCGGGCCGTCAGGGCTTGCGGGCCGTCAGAAACACGTAGCCGAAGTGCGGCAGAGCGGCCACGCCCTCCATGGTCTCCAGGTGCGCGTTGAACTCCTCCTCGTCCTGACCCACGTCCTGTGCGCGCAGGGCTCGCAGGCTGCCCAGGATCTCCTGGGCCGTGCGGCTGGTGTGGGCGGTCACATCGGTGATCTCCAGCAGTTCGAGACCGGCCGCCTCCACCAGCGCCGGGTAGGCGTCGATCCGCTCGACGGACGTGGTGCGCATCAGTGCGCAGAAGCGCTCGACCACGGCGCGGTGGGCCGGGTCGCGCACCGGTTCCCGCAGGATGATGTCGGCGACGGCGAGGCGCCCGCCGGGGCGCAGGACGCGGGCGGCCTCCTTGAGGACCCGGGCGCGGTCGGGCATGTGGAACATGGATTCCAGGGCCAGGGCGCGGTCGAAGGAGGCGTCGTCGTAGGGCAGGTGGGCGGCGTCGGCGTGCTCGAAGCGGACCTGCCGGTGGAGGCCCTCGTCGCGGGCCGCGGTGGTCGCGATGGTCACCTGGTGCCGGCTGACGGTGATGCCGGTGACCTGGGCGCCGGTTTCGCGGGCCAGGCGCAGGGCGGGCCTGCCGGTGCCGCAGCCGATGTCCAGGACGTGGTGGCCGGGGCGGGCGTCGAGGCGGGTGAGGAGTTCGCCGGTCATCCGTTCTGTGGCCTCGGCCAGTGAACCGTCGGCGGCGGCCGGGTCGGGCCAGTAGCCGTAGTGCAGGTTCTCGTCGTAGACGGTGCGCGTCACATCCGTGACCTGGTCGTAGAACTCCCCGACCGGACTGGCGGGCGTGTGGGGCATAACGGCCTCCCATGCGGAGAACGGCGGAGAACGGCGGACGCCGACCGGCGGACCCGTGGTCGTCGAGGCATTCCTTCCTCCGCTGCGGCCGGGCACCGGAGGCGACAGGGGTTCTTCCCCCGAAAGGAGGAGCCAGGTCGTGAGGCACCGGCCCCGAAGGAGCGATCACTCGACTGTCCATTTGGTGGACAATCGCCCACCCTCACCCGAATGGACTACATATGGGTGAATGGTTTCCCCGTCGGGCATAACTCAGGCACTCCCAGCGCCGCACCCATCCGAGGACGAACATGGCCAGCCCCACAGCGAAGACCGCGTCTCTCGAGGACCTCAACTCCATGTACTCGATGCTGAGTTCGTGCCCCGTCCTGGAAGTCCCCATCGACAGCGGACGGTCCGGCTACCTGGTCACCGGGTACGACGCCGCGCGCGGGGCCCTGGCCGACCCCGGCATGTCGACCGAGCTGGCACACCACATCGCCCTCCAGCCGTCGCTGAGCGGCCTGCACCCGGCCTACGCGCGGAACATGCTGCACAGCAACCCGCCCCGGCACACCCGACTGCGCCGCCTGGCGGCCAAGGCGTTCACCGCCAGGACCGTCGAACGGCTGCGGCCCTACATCCAGGACGTCACCGACCGCCTCGTGGGGGCCTTCCGGCCGCACGGCCGGGCGGACCTCGTCGAAGCGCTGGCCGTGCCACTGCCGGTGGCCGTGATCTGCGAACTGCTCGGGGTGCCGGAGGCCGACCGGCCCCGCGTGCGCCAGTGGTCGGACGACCTGGTCGCGGCCGGTGAGCCCGAACGGCTCACCACCGCCTCCCACGAGATCACCCGCTACATGGCCGGCCTGATCGACGCCAAGCGGAACGCACCGGACGCCGGCCTGCTCACCGACCTGATCGGCGTCTCCGACGGCGGGGACCAACTGGACGACCAGGGACTGGTGTCGCTGGCGGTGCTGCTGCTCGTGGCCGGCCACGAGACGACCACCAACGCCATCAGCAACTCCGTCCTCGCCCTGCTGCGGCACCCAGGCGCCCTCTCCTGTCTCCGGGAGGACCCCACCCGGATCGAAGCGGCCCTGGACGAACTGCTGCGCTACGACGCACCGGTCAGCGCCGCCGCCTTCCGCCACACCACCGCTCCCGTCACGGTGCACGGTGCCACCATCCCCGCGGGCGAGTCCGTACTGGTCTCGCTGTGGACCGCCAACCGCGACCCGGCCCGCTTCCCCGAACCCGACGTGCTCGACCTGGACCGCGACGCCCAGGGCCACCTCGCCTTCGGCCACGGCATCCACCGCTGCCTGGGCGCGCCGCTCGCCCGGGCCGAACTCACCATCGCGCTCACCACACTCCTCACCCGCTGCCCCGGCCTGGAGCTCGCGACGACCGAGGACGCGCTGCGCTGGGAGATCGGACCGTGCCAGCGCCGGCTCCAGTCCCTGCCGGTCAGGTTCTCCCCGGGCGGGTGAGGGCGGGCCCGCGGGGGCGGGCCGTCGTCACCACCCCACCGGCAGACGGGTCAGGCCGTGGACGAGCTGCCCGGCGCGGAAGGCGGGGCCGGGCTCGGTGGTGTGCAGCCGGGGGAAGCGGTCGAACAGGGCGGGGAGGGCGGTGTGCAGCTCCATCCTGGCCAGGGGGGCGCCCAGGCAGTGGTGGGGGCCGTGCCCGAACGCCAGGTGGGCGGGGTCGCCGCGGCTGAGGTCGAGCCGTTCGGGGTCGGCGGTGAGGGCGGAGTCGCGGTTGGCGGCGGACAGCGAGCACAGCACCAGCTCGCCGGGGCCGACGGCCCGGCCCGCGATCTCGGTCGCGCCGGTGGTCATCCTGGGGGCCGGGTTGTGGGCGACGCTCAGCCAGCGCAGCAGCTCCTCGACCGCGGCATCCGCCTGTTCCGGCCGGTCGCGCAGCATCCGGAGTTGGTCGGGATGGCGCAACAGGGCCAGGACGGCGACACCGAGCATGTTGGCCGTGGTCTCGTGTCCCGCCGTCAGCAGCAGGCAGGCCATCCCGGTCAGCTCCTCGTCGGTCAGGTCGTCGCCGTGCCTGCGCACCAGCGCGCCGAGCAGGTCGTCCCCCGGGTGCTCCCGCGCCCGGGCCACCAGGCGGGCCATGTACCGGCGGGTCTCCCCCTGAAGGGCCAGGTGCTCCTCGGCGGGCAGCCCGGCGTCCATGGTGCGGGCGGTGCGCTGCTGGAGTTCGTCGCGGTCGTCGGGCGGCACGCCCAGCAGTTCGCCGATCACCAGTGACGGGATGGGGACCGCGAAGTCCGCCACCAGGTCGGCGGGCGGCCCCTCGCGCTCCAGCGCGTCCAGGCGGTCGTCCACGATCGCCTGGATCCGCGGTCGCAGCCGCCGCATCCGGCCCGAGGAGAACGCCGGGGCCAGCATGCGCCGCAGGCGGGTGTGGTCCGGGGGGTCGAAGGCCAGCAGGTTGCCGGCGCGCATCACGGCCCGCTGCTCCTCGCTCAGCGAGGTCTCGTCCAGGTGGAGCAGTTGCCCGTGGGAGTTGCTGAACCGCTGGGGGTCGTCGAGCACCCGCCGCACGTCCCGGTAGCGCGTCACCAGCCAGAACGCGAGGTCCGGGGAGGCGGCGACCCGGCAGACCCCCTCTTGGTCCCGCACCTGGGTCAGCGCGGGATCCGGGCCGAATCCCGCGCGGCGCATGTGCAGCGGTGGCGGCGGTGCTTCGTTCATCGTTCTCTCCCTGTGGGACGACGCCCATGCCCGACCGGCGGTTCGGGCAGGCTTTGTCCCTTCCCGGGACGAACGGGAGACAAGGAAGGGACTACGCGAATCACCCCCATTGCCGCCTGCTCGCACGCCCGTGCCAGTGGCCCCGGCGGACCCGGCCGCGCGTCCCCCGGTTGGGGGAATTACCCGCTCCACCCGACCTCGCCTCCCGTGGACGGGGAAGCCACCCGTTGCAGCGGTGACTCCCCGCCATTCCCGGCGCCTCACCGCGGGCCCACTCCGGCCGGGTCGGCCGGTTCCGCCTCGACGCCTCGGAGCACGCGATGTCCCACCCCCTCACCGGCCAGGTCGCAGAACTGTACGAGCGGTACACCGACCTGACGTGCGCCATCTACGACGACAACCTCCACTACGGCTACTGGCCGGACCCCTCCGCCGACGGGCCGGTGGCCGAGGCCACCGAGCGGATGACCGAGCAGATGATCCGACGGCTGGACGCGGAGGCCGGCCACACGGTGCTCGACATCGGGTGCGGCACCGGCAAGCCCGCCGTGCGCCTGGCCCGCGCCACCGGCGCCGACGTCACCGGGATCACCGTCAGCCGGCGCCAACTGGACCTGTCCAACGCCAGGGCGCAGGCCGAGGGGCTCGCCGGGCGGGTGCGCTTCGTGTACGCCGACGCGATGGACCTGCCCTACCCCGACGCGTCCTTCGACCGGGCGTGGGCGCTGGAGTCCATGCTGCACATGCCCGACCGCGGCCGGGTGCTGAAGGAGACCGCGCGGGTGCTGCGGCCCGGGGGCCGCCTGGCCGTCGCCGACATCGTGCTGCGCGAAGCCGTGCACGACCCGGCCGCCCTGGCCACCGTCGAGGCGTTCTGCGCCGTGCTCACCGCCCGCTCCCTGGAACGGATCGACACCTACCCCGACCTGGTGGCCGCCGCGGGCCTCGAGCTGCTGGACGTCACCGACGTCACCGCGCAGACCCACCGCACCCTGGAGAAGATGCTCGACGGCTTCCGCTCCGTGCGCGCCCACGACATCGGGATGACCGAGGAGGCGTTCGCCCGGAGCCTGCGGACCTTCGAGGCCGTCACCACCATGCCCCAGATCGGCTACGCCCTGCTGACCGCCCGCAAGCCCTGACCGCCCCCGCTACCGTGGGCGCATGCATCGAAGCCGCGTCTACGCCGTCCTGATCGACACCCCCGAGGCGGAGGCCGAGCAGGCGGCCGGGTTCTGGGCCGCGGCGCTGGGGGCCTCCCCCGCCACCGATCCGGCGGAGGAGCAGTTCACCGTGCTGCACGGGGCGCTGCCGGAGCTGGTCACGGCAGTGCAGGCGGTGGACGACGCGCCGCGCTACCACCTGGACATCGAGACCGACGACGTCGAGGCGGAGACGGCGCGCCTGCTGGCCCTCGGCGCGACGCAGGTGTCGCGGTGGCTGGAGTGCCGCGTGCTGCGGGCCCCCGGGGGCCATCTGGTGTGCGTGATCCCGGTGCACAGCGACCCGGAGGTCTTCGCCGCGCGGGCCACCGTGTGGAGCTGACGGTGTGACCGGCCGGCCGCGCACGCGCGCCGGCGGCCGAGGCGGCCGGCGCGCGTGCGGCGGGTGGTTCAGCGGTGGCCCAGCCAGCGCAGGGCGGGCAGGGCGCGGTCGTCGTAGCCGAACAGGGCCTGGTTCTCCCAGCCGTTGCCGGAGGAGGGGTCGGCCGGGTCCCAGCCGTTGCCCCGCACCGCGGTCCAGGTCGGCTCCCAGTAGAAGACGCCCAGGCCGCGGCCGTTCGGGACGGCTTCGACGACGCTCATCACGTCGCGCAGCCACGCCGCCTGGCCCGCGGGGGTGGCGGGGTAGCCGGGGATGAGCTCGGAGTTCAGGTTGATGATGTTCTCCGTCCCGTCCTCGCTGTCCAGGCGGTGCACGTAGGCGGTCTCGGCGACGAAGACATCCTTGCCGTAGCGGGCCGCGACGTCGTCCAGGTTGGCCTGGAGTTCGCTGAGGGTGCCGTGCCAGAAGCCGTAGAAGGACAGGCCGATCACGTCGAACGGGACGTTGCGCTGCACGGCCTGGTCGAACCACCAGCGGGTGGCGGCGTTGTCCCCGCCCTCGGCGAGGTGCAGGGCGACCTTGGTGGACGGCGAGACCGCCTTGGCGGCGTTGGCGCCCGAGGTGAGCAGCCCGGCGAGCTGGGACCAGTTGTCGGTGGAGCCCTCCGGCCAGAGCATGCCGCCGTTGATCTCGTTGCCGATCTGCACCATGTCGGCGGTGGTGCCCTGGTTCTTCAGGGCGCTCAGCACGTCGTGGGTGTGGTTGTGGACGTCGGTCCGCAGTTGGCTGTAGCCGTGGGAGGCCCAGGCGGCGGGCTTGTACTGCTTGCCGGGGTCGGCCCAGGTGTCGGAGTAGTGGAAGTCGACCAGCAGCTTCATGCCCCGGTCCTTGATCCGCTTGGCCATGGCCAGGACCTGGGTCTTGTTGTTGTAGCCGTCGGCCGGGTTCACCCACACCTTGAGGCGGCCGTAGTTGGCGCCGTGGGAGGTGAGGATCTGGAGGGCGTCGGCCTGGGTGCCGTCGGCGGTGCGGTGGACGCCGCCGCGGTCCTCGCTCTTCTTCAGCGTCGAGACGTCCACGCCCTTGGCGGCCACGGCGGTGCGGCCCGGGGTGAAGCGGACGTCGTCGAAGTTGGCCCAGTTGCCGGCGTTGGCGTCGGAGGAGAACACCACGGTGCAGCGTCCTCCGGTGACCTGCACGGAGGTGACCAGGCGCAGCCACGCCCCGTCGGAGGGAGTGACGGGCAGGTCGGTGCGCTGCTCGGCGGCGCCGCAGTCGCGCAGGGCGATGTGGGCGGACTTCTGGCCGCCGCTGGAGCGGACCCAGGCGGTGAGGGTGTACCAGCCGCCGGAGAGGCCGTCGAGGGTCTGGTGGGTCTCGGTGCGGTAGGCGCCGCTCGCCCAGTGGGTGAGGCGGTGGCTGCCGCTGCGTCCGCCGGACTCGGTGAACGAGGCGTTCACGTCGCCCGACTCCGACCAGGAGGCGGGGACGGCCTGGGCGCCGGACTCGAACCCGGCGTTGGCGAGGGTGGCGGCGGCCGCGGCGTGGGGGGCGGGGGCCAGGGTGGCGGCGGCCAGGGTGAGCAGGGCGGCCGTCAGGGTGGTGCGCAGGGCGAGTCTGCGCGGTGTGGGCATCGTGGCGTCCTTCCGGGGTGGGGGGATGGGGCGGACGGACGGTGCGGGCTCAGCCGGGGCGGGGGCGCGGGCGCGGGTGCGGGTGCGGGGCGAGCGGGGCGCCAGGTGTTGGGAACGAGCACAGCACTGCGATTCGGCTCCGCCCTCTGACGGGCTCAGGAAAGCGCAATCTGCTGTTTATTGACAAGCATTGGGCGCTGCCTGTTTGTGCACGTGCACAAGGACGTGGCCGAACGCGCGCCGCGCGCTGGCGGCATCCCATCCGCTTCGGGCAGGACGCGCGGACCGCCCAGGGCACGCTCCGGCCGCGCGGGGGCCGAACGAGCGGGGGGATGTCCTCCGGAGGCCAGGGGCCCCGCCTCCTGGACCCCCGCTGCGGGCTCCGCCCCCGGCCCCGCCGGGGGCCGCGCCCCGAACCCCGCCGGGGGACGGGGTCAGGCACCCACCGGAGACCGGAGGTCACATCACTCCCGTGTCCCAGCGAGGGCCACTGCCTCGGACCCTCCGGAGGAGCGGAGCGCGCCTTCCCCGGAGGTCGTGAGTCCCACCCCCGGACCCCACTGGCGCATCGGCCTGCTCCCCGGAGCCGTAGAGTCCTCAGGCGGGAGGATCAGCATGAAGCAGCTCAAGGGTCCCCGGCGCCGGCCCACCATCCACGATGTGGCGCGGGAGGCCGGGGTCTCGCGAGGCACGGTTTCGCGGGTGCTCAACGGGGGGCGCAACGTCAGCCCCGCGGCGCTCGCGGCGGTGAACGGTGCGATCCGGCGCACCGGGTACGTGGTCAACCGGCACGCCCGCAGCCTGATCACCGGCCGCAGCGACTCGGTGGCGTTCCTGCTGACCGAGCCGCAGGAGAAACTGTTCGAGGACCCCAACTTCAGCGTGCTGCTGAGCGGCTGCACCCAGGCGCTGGCCAGGCACGACATCGCCCTGCTGCTGATGGTCGCCGCGACGGACGCGGAGCGCCGCAGGGCCGCCCGGTACATCACGGCCGGCCACGTGGACGGAGTACTGCTGGTGTCGAGCCACTCGGGGAACCCGGTGGTGGAGCTGCTGGAGCGCGCGGCGGTGCCCCTGGTGGCCTGCGGGAAGCCGCTGGGGCACGCCGCGAAGCCGGCCTATGTGGCGGCCGACGACCGGGACGGGGCCCGCCGGATGGTGCGGTACCTGCACGAGGGCGGGCGGCGCAGGATCGCCACGGTGGCGGGGCCGCTGGACACCCCGGGCGGGGTGGAGCGGCTCGCGGGGTACCGGGAGGTGCTCGCTGAGCTGGGGCTGCCCGCCGACGACCGGCTGGTGGCCGAGGGCGACTACAGCCGGGCCGGGGGCGACGCCGCGATGACCCGGCTGCTGGAGGCGGCCCCGGATCTGGACGCGGTGTTCGTGGCGTCCGACCTGATGGCGCAGGGCGCGCTGGCCGCGCTGGAGCGGGCGGGCCGCCGGGTGCCCGCTGACGTGGCCGTGGGCGGGTTCGACGACTCCCTCGCGGCGCGCAGCGCCCGCCCGCAGTTGACGACGGTGCGGCAGCCGTGGGAGCGGCTCGCGGAGGAGATGGTGCGGGTCCTGCTCGACCGGGTGGGCGGGGCGGAGCCCTCGGCGGTGATCCTGCCCACGGAGCTGGTGTTCAGGGAGTCGGCGTAGGGACACTGGCGCGGTGAACGATCCACATGGGGTTGCCGTCGTCCGCTGGCCGGGGTCTTGCGGCCGGGGCGGGCCGGGCGCGCTGCTGGCGGCCTACCACCTGGCGACGCAGGCGGAGAAGGGCGAGGCCGTCGCGGACGCGGGGGCGCTGCCGGACCGCTACCGGGCGGAGGTCGCGGACCCACGGGCCGCGTTCGCCGGCGACACCGTGCTGCTGGCGGTGAGCGGGGACACCGCCGTGGGCTGCGTGGTGGTGACGGCTCCCGCCGGCGGACGGTGCGAGCTGAAGCGGCTCTGGACGGCTCCGGCGTTCCGCGGCCGGGGCGTCGCCTCCGGCCTGGTCGGCGCGGCGCTCGCCCGGGCCGCGGACAGCGGCGCCGGCACGGTGCGGCTGTCGGTGTGGCGGTGGCGTACGGGCGCGATCGCCCTGTACGAGCGGTTCGGCTTCACCGTCACCGAGTCGTGGGACGAGCGGGACGGCCTGGTGTGCATGGAGCGCGCGGTCTGAACGGCGGGGGCGCCGGGCGGTGTCCCCCCGGGACCTGACCCGGCGCGCGGCGGAAGGCAGCGGGTCGGCTACCTCGGTGACCGGACGCCCGTCCACGAGGGGGAGGCCCACAGGGGGTAGCCGCCGTGGGCCGGGCCGTCGGCGCGCCCACGCGCGGGGGTGCGGCGGGGGCGCGGCGGGGGTGGTGCGGCGTTCGTGGTTCCGGCCGCCCGGTGGCCCGGAAGTGCCCGCCGCCGCTTGCGCGGGAACCACATGAGGCCAGGGCTTGACGGGTTGTCAAGTCTGAGCTGGGGGTTGAGTGATGCTCCAGCCATGCCCGAGGAGAACCCCAGGCCCGAACTTCACATTCCGCTTACCGTGGCGAGCGCCCGGTGGCTGGTGGTGCCGGTGTGCCCTGTGTGTCCGCCGTGCGGTCGGGACGTGCGGTTCGGAACGCGGGGGGCGTCGGCGCGGCCTGCCGTTCCCGACGTGGAAGGGGATCGCATGGACAGACCCGGGGAGCACGCCGTGGTGCTGGGCGCGGGGATGGGCGGGCTGTTCACCGCCCGGGTGCTCGCGGACCACTTCCGCCGCGTGACGGTGGTGGAGCGGGACACCGACGGCACTCGGGGGCCCCGCCGGGGCATACCCCAGGGCCACCACCCGCACGGCCTGCTGCTTCAGGCGGCGGACCTGTTCGACTCGTTCTTCCCCGGGGTCGTTGGGGAGTGCGCCGGTGACGGGGCGGTGCGCGCCACCGTGCTCACCCAGCACCGGGTGTACCTGTACGGCCATCTCCTGCGGCAGACGCCCATCGGCAGGGAGACCGTGCTGGCCAGCCGTCCCCTGCTGGAGAATCGTATCGCCGAACGGGTGCGCGCCCTGCCGAACGTGACCGTGCGCCGGGGCTGGGAGGCCGCCGGGCTGCTCGGCTCGGGCGAGCGGGTGTCGGGCGTGGCCGTCACCAGGGCCGGGACGGGCTCGCGGGAGGAGCTCGACGCCGACCTGGTGGTGGACGCCACCGGGCGCTCCGGCCGCGCCATGGCGTGGCTGCGCGGGTTCGGGCTGCCCGAGCCCGCGGAGCAGCGCTTCCGCGTCGACGTCACCTACGCCACCCGGATCTGCCGCCTGCCCCCCGATGTGCTGGGCACCGACCGCCTGGTCACCGTCGGGCCCGAGCCGAGCCGGCCGCGGGGCCTGGCGCTGGTGGCCCGGGAGAACGACCAGTGGTCCCTGACCGTGTACGGCTACGGCGCCCACCGGCCCCCGGCGGACCCGGACGGCTTCACCGCCGCCGTGGAGGAGCTGGTCCCGGAGGACGTCGCCAAGGCCCTGGCCAGGGTCGAGGAGGTGGGACCGGTGCAGGTGATGCGGTTCCCGGCCAGCGTCCGCCGCCGCTACGACCGTCTGCGCCGGTTCCCCGAGGGCCTCCTCGTCCTCGGGGACGCCCTGTGCAGCCTCAACCCCGTCTACGGCACGGGGATGACCAACGCCGCGGTGCAGGCGCGGGTGCTCGACCACTGCCTGCGCCGGGGCGGGCCGGGCGGCACGGGGCTGTGGCGCGCCTTCTTCCGGGACGCCGGGCGGGCCGTCGCTCCGGCGTGGTGGTTCGCCTCGACGGGCGATGTCCCGCTCACGGGGAAATCGGGGCCGCCCGGGGTGCGGCTGGGCGGGATGTGGCTGCGGCGCGTGGCCCGGGCGGCGTCCGCCGATCCGGACGTGTCGGCGGCCCTGATGCGGGTGATCGGGATGGACCGGCCGCCGACCAGCCTGCTGCGCCCGGGAATGGCGGCCCGGGTGCTGCGCGCCGGCTGAGCGCAGGACACAAAGCGCCGGGGGAAATCAGGGCCGCATTTCCGTGGCCATTGCCCGGAATGCCGTACCGAAACGGGGAACACTTCCCCGGCCGGCGCGCGGAATCGCGGCTCGGGGGAGTTTCCCCCGAGCCGCGAATTTCCCTGCGCGGGCGCGACGGCGGTCAGTCGTCGTCGCAGTCGTCGTCGCAGTCGTCGTACGTGTCCTCCAGGAGCCACCAGCGGTGCGTGACCTCACCCCTGGGTTCGAGCCTGATCTCGAACACGACGGCCCGGCCGTTGAGTTCGGCGAACGCCGGGGAGTTGCTCACCAGCGCGAACGAGCCGCGCCAGCACTGGACTTCACAGTGCTTGACGGGGTTGCAGCGAAATGCCCCGACGCCCAGGGTGGTGAGGTAGTCGCACCCCTTCTTCGCCCGGACGACACCGCGCAGGGTGGCGACCTCCGAGCCGTCGGGCAGAAGCTGGTTGGTGTGGGTGAAGGTGGAGTGGACCGGCTTTCCGGCGAGCTTGCCCACGGCTCGCGTCAGGATCTCGTAGTGGATCCCGTCCTCCTGGACGCGGTTGGCGTCCACCCTTCCATGGAACTTCGCGATCGGCTTGTGAACCATTCGCTTTCCCCTTTTCCGAGAACCGGAGTGACTGATTCCACTCTCCGTCACAGAAATTCGGAGAACAATACACAAACAAGCCCGATGAACAGAGGCATCCGACTATTACAAAAGGTGATGTGATGATAATTCCGCATCGGCGTCATTCCTCATGGAGCGGTGAGGAGAAGACGGTTCTCGGGAACGTGAGAACATCCCAATTCGAGGCGGAGAAAGACCGGTTGTGACAATGCGGCCGTCAGGAAGGGTCGCAGGGCTGACCGCGTCCGTCCCCCGTCGGTGCCGGCGTGCCGGAAGGGCCGGGTGATTCGGGTTGCCGGTGGTGGGATCACTGGTGCGGGTGACCGCTGTCGCGGGCCGGAGCGGCGACACACAGAGCCATGCCACCCGGGAAGCTGCGCTCACCCGGCCCGGGGCGCCGGATGGCCGAAAACCGACCCCCGCATGAGGGCTTTCGACTCCGTCGCGCGGCTCCTCCGGTGCACCTGTTGCTGCCGTGACTGTGTGCGAAACGGCAGGTCACCCGGGCCGCGCCGACGCGCTGCCGCGGGAGCCGCTCCCCCGCCGGGCGCGGCGGGGAACGCGGCCGGGGCGCAGGTGGCGAAGGAGGCGCGGCAGCCGTCGGCGGTGGTGGGGTCGGCGGGGAAGTCGAGCAGGCGGTTCGGGCGGCGCGGAGGGGCGAGCGGGGCACCAGGCGGGTGATGTCGTCCAGCTCGTCCTCGGCCGCGGCGGCCCCGGGGTAGGCGTCGCTCCCCGTGACCAGACAGGCGCGGGACACCATGGTGGGGCCCTCATGTGTGCTTCGGTCGGCGGCGCCGGGGGCGGGTGCGGGAGCAGGTTGTACAGCACGCCGTCGAGGTGCGTCGGACGCCGGACAGGTCGAGCGCGTCGGCGACCATGGCGGAGGTGAACGAGCTGGACCGCGTCATCGCCTTGTCGAACAGCTCGGCGGATTCGGGGGCGTCCTCGGCCAGGTAGGCGAAGAACTCCTTGCCGAACAGTTCCGGCGGGTGCGGGCCGAGCCGGGCGCCGAGGGCGTCCGCGTCGGCGGGGACTCCCGCGAGGGCGCCGGTCGCCGGCGCGGCCCCCGGCCCCCGGCTGCCCCGCGACGACCGGGGTCCGACGGCAGTCCCTGGCGCGAAAGGAATCCCGTCGCGCCGCGGCGGGGCGCCTGTCTACGCTTGATGGCATGGCCCACGCGAAGACCTCCTACGTCTGCCTGCCCTGCCGGGCGTCGTACAAGCAGCCGTACGACACGAGCAGGGAGCGGCGGTGCCCGCGCTGCGCGGAGCCGCTGGTCCACGTGGGGTCGGCCTTCGCCCCGCCGCGGCGGCGGGACACCGCCGCCTGGCGGACGTTGTCGGTGCTGCTGCACGCGGGTGTGCGCTTCCACAAGGGCTGCTGCTGCGGGCCGGGGTACCGGCCGCGCACGCTGCGCGAGGTCCGCGAGCGCATGGCGTACGCACGGCGCAGCGGCGAGCCGTTCGAGAAGGCCCTGGTGCGCCCGGACGTGCCCTGACGGAGTGTCCGCCCCGGCCCTCAGCCGGGCAGGCGGGCGAGCCAGTCCGTCAGGAGGCGGTTGACCTCCGCGGGGCGCTCCTGCTGGATCCAGTGGCCGCAGCCATCGAGGACGCGGCAGCACATCAGGCCGGGCAGGGTGCGGGGGAAGGCGTCGATCGCGTCGGCCATCCAGGTGAGGGAGGGGTCCAGGCCGCCGCCGAGGAACAGGGACGGCTGGGTGAGGGGGGCGCCGTCGAGGTCGGCGAGGTCCGCCCAGTCGCGGTCCATGTTCCGGTAGCGGTTGAGCGCTCCGCCCATGCCGGTCCGCTCGCACTCCGCGGCGTACACGTCCAGGTCGCGCTCCGTGAGCCAGGCGGGCAGTCGCCCGGCGGGGAAGCGGTCGCGCAGGGTGCCGCCGCGGGGGACGAAGTGCGGGCTCGGCGCGCCGGGGCCGGGCATGGTGTCGCCGGACAGCGCGGCGTAGCACCCCGCGAGCCAGCCGCGCACGTCCGGCTCGATCTCGGCCTCCGCGCGGCCGGGCCGCTGGAAGTAGGAGACGTAGAACTCCTCGTCGCCGCCGAGCCCCGCGAAGATCTCGCTGGGCCGGGGGCCGCCGCGCGGGGCGTACGGCACGCCGAGCAGGCCCACCGCGCGGAAGACGTCCGGCCGGAGCAGGGCGGAGTTGGCGGCGATGGCCGCGCCCCAGTCGTGGCCGACGATCACCGCGGAGGTCTCGCCCAGGGCGTCCACCACCGCGGCGCTGTCCGCGACCAGCTCCACCATCCGGTACGCCTCGACGTCGCCCGGCGCGGAGGAGCGGCCGTGGCCGCGGACGTCCACGGCGACCGCGCGGTACCCGGCCGCCGCCAGGGCCGGCAACTGGTGGCGCCAGGAGTACCAGGTCTCCGGGAAGCCGTGCACGAGCAGCACCAGCGGCCCGGTGCCCTGCTCCACCAGGTGGGTGCGGCCCGCCGGTGAGGGGACCAGCCTGTGGGTTGCGTCCGCGGTCTGCTGAGACACCGTTCCTCCCGCTGCTGTCGGCCGGCCGCGCGCCGGGACCGGTGTCCGATCATGCGGGGGCGGCGGGGAGGCGGCGAGTTTTCTTGCCGGTCCGGCAAGACGGGGCGCCCGGGCGGGCCCGCCCCCGGTCGAGGAGGATGAGCGGCACGGCCGCGGCGGCGAGCGCGGCCCCGATCAGGCAGACCGAGGTGAGCGCGGCCCCTCGGGTGAGTGGGGCGGCCGCCAGGACCGGGGTGACGCTGATGCCCAGTTGGAACGCCGACACGGTGGTGGCGCCGGCGAGGGTCGGCGCGTCGGCCGCGATGGCGAAGACGCGTCCGTAGACGGCGGGGTTGAGCACGAACGCGGCGACGCCGATCAGGAAGACCGTGGGCACCACCGCCCAGACCCGTTCGATCGCGGCGACCATCAGGACCGACAGGACCACGATCGCCGCCGCGCCGGTGAGCAGCGCGAGGTGCGGGCGCCGGTCGGAGACGCGGCCGCCGACGGAAAGACCGACGAAGGCGCCCACCCCGAACAGCGCGAGCACCGCCGGGATCCAGACCTCGGGGACGCCGGTGATGTCGGCGAGCATGGCGGCCAGGTAGTTGAACGTGATCATGTAGGCCGCGGTGGTCAGGATCGTGACCGCGAACAGGCCCCACAGCAGCGGATCGCGCATGGTGGCGAGCTCCCGGGACACACTCGGCCCGGGGAGCCGGTCGCCGCCCGGGTCGGCCGCGGGCAGTCCCAGGAGGCAGCCGGCGATCCCGGCGGCGGTCAGGGCCACCACGGCCCAGAAGCCGACGCGCCACTGGGTGAAGTGGCTGAGCAGCGTGCCCGCGGGGCCGCCGGCGACCATGGCCACGCTGAGCCCGCTGACCACGACTCCGGAGGCGCGGGCGTTGCGGTCCGGCGTCACCAGGCCGATCGCGGTCACCGACGCGACGGCGAAGAAGCCCGCGTAGGCGACACCGGAGACCACCCTGGTCAGCAACAGCACCTGGTAGTCGCCCAGCAGTCCCGCGACGATCCCGGCGGCGAAGACGCCCTGGGTCACCACCAGCGTGGTGCGGCGGGGCCAGCGCAGGCTGAGCACGGCGCACGGCGGCCCGCCGACCACGACGCCCAACGCGAACGCGGTGATCAGGAACCCGGCGGAGGAGAGCGAGACGTCCAGGTCCGCGGCCACCTCCGGCAGCACACCGGCCAGCAGGAACTCCGCGGTGCCCATCGCGAACAGGCTGAACCCGAGCAGGTACACCCCGGCGGGCAGCCGGCCGGCGGCACCGCCGCGGGACGTCGTGACGGTGGCGCCGGCCATCAGCTCCCACCCCCGACGCCGGGTCGCCGGTCCGAAACCGCCGCGCACAGCTCCTGTTCGAGCAGCCGGCCGGCCATGCCGATGGCGGCGGTCGCGCCCGCGCCCGCGGCGGCGACGACCTGGGCGCGCGGATCGACCGCGTTCCCGGCCGCCCAGACCCCGGGGACGTCCGTGGCGCCCTGCCCGTCGACGGCGACGAGTCCGCCCACCGGGTCCCGGCCCGCGCCCAGCGCGGTGAGGACCGCGTCGTGGGGCACGGGGCGGGGCGCCACGAAGACGGCCTCGCACGCGAGGGTCTCGCCGTTGTCGAGCTCGATCGCGACCTGCTCCCCGCCCGCGGTGCCGTCGCCCTCGGCCACCCGGGTGACCCGCGCGTCCACCAGTCGCACGCCGTACGCGGTGAGGCGCCGCCGGTCGGCGGCGCCGACCTCGGTGCCGTTGACGCAGAACGTCACCGACGGGCTGTGGCCGCGCAGCAGCGCGGCCAGGTGCCGCGAGACCGCCCCCATCGCGCCGCCGATCACGGCGATGGCGCGCCCCCGCACCTCGTAGCCGTGGCAGTGGGGGCAGTGGTGCACCCGGGACGCCCACAGCGCGGACAGCCCCGGGATGTCGGGCAGTTCGTCGGTCAGCCCGGTGGCGACCAGCACCGACCTGGCGCGCAGGGCACGGCCGTCGCCGAGCCGCAGCTCGAACGTGCCGTCCGGCGCGCGGCGCGCGGCGGCCACCGAACCCGGCAGGGGCGTCCCTCCGTAGCGGGCCGGCTCCTCCCGCCCCATGGCCAGGAAGTCCCTCGGCGCCATGCCGTCTCGGGTCAGGTACCCGTGCATGTGCTCGGCGGGCCCGTTCCGGGGCTCGCCGCCGTCGATGACGAGGGTCGCGTACCGCGCCCTCGCGAGCACCACTCCGGCCGAGAGGCCGGCGGCCCCACCGCCGACGACGACCGCGTCCCACCGCGGCCCCGCCGCCGATCCGCTCGCTGTCCGCGGGTATGTGTCCATCCGGATCACCTCCACCGGGAGGATCACGACGACCGGGCGGTTTCAACAAACTCCATTGCCGTTTCCGGGACACATTCGGTTGACTGCGCCCATGGACCAGCAACCCAGCGTCGATGCCGTGATCGAGCAGATCGCCCCCCGGCTGCGGCGCGCCCGCGAGAAGAAGGACCTCAGCCTGGCCGATCTGGCGCGCGCCACCGGCATCTCGACCAGCACGCTGTCCCGGCTGGAGTCGGCCCAGCGCAAGCCGAGCCTCGAACTCCTGCTGCCGATCACCGCGGCGCTCGGCGTCCCCCTGGACGAGATCGTCGCCGCGCCCCGGATCGTCGACCCCCGGGTGCCGCAGCACCCCACCAGGAAGGACGGCCGAGTGCTGATCCCGCTGTCACGGCAACAGGGGGAACCACGCGCATACAAGATGATCATCCCGGCGCACGACGAGGAGCCGCACCTGCGCACCCACACCGGCTACGAGTGGCTCTACGTGCTGCGCGGACAGCTCCGGGTGCGACTGGGCAACCAGGACTTCACCATGGGAGCCGGTGAGGCCGCCGAGTTCGACTGCCAGATCCCGCACTGGTTCGGCGCCGCCGGACGCGGCAGCGTCGAACTCCTCAGCCTCTTCGGCCGACAGGGCGAGCGCATCCACCTCCGCACCCCCCGACGCGACCCGGAACCCCGCGCGACGCGCCACGAGGACTGGCCGGAACCCGGGCGGCACTGATCGGCAACACCCTGGCGCGGATCGTCAACACCTCCCGGGCACCCCGCCGTCATGATCGGAGAACCCGTCATGACGCGTGCGGGCACGGTGACGGCACCGCCTGGGTGCCGCCCCGGCTCGCGCCGGTACCCGCCACCGGCGCGGCCGACGACCGGGGAACGGCGTTCACCGTGGACGAGCACCGCGGTCACGTCGCGTGGACCGAGGCCGACTCCACCGACCACCGCCGGGACGCCGGGGTCCGCCGCGTCGGCGGGGCGCCGGCCCGCGCCGGCCCGCTTCGAGTCCTGCTCGACCGGAAGACCCGCCAGGGCCTCCGTACCCTCGGAGGGACCCAGCGCTGCCGGGCACCGGCGGTGCACGGTCGTCCGAGAACCCGACCACGCCGGAGGAACACGTGCCCGCTCCCGCAACCGTCGACCTGAGCAGCATCAGCGCCCCCTCCGGAGGGTCCCGGCGGCTCACCGGGCACCTGGCCAGGCCCGAGGGGCAGGGGCCCTGGCCGGGGGTGGTCGTCGTGCACGAGGCGTTCGGCGTCGAGGACGTGATGCTGCGGCAGACGGAGCGACTCGCCGAAGCCGGATACCTGGCCGTGATGCCGGACCTGTTCACGGAAGGGGGCGCCCGCCGCTGCCTGGTCCCGACCATGCGGGCGGCGCTGTCCGGCCGGGGCCGCGCGTACCGGGACATCGCGGCGGCCAGGTCGTACCTGGTCGACCGGGACGACTGCACCGGCGCGGTGGGCGTCATCGGCTTCTGCATGGGCGGCGCCTTCGCCCTGGTGGCCGCCGGACGCGGCAGCTTCGACGCGGCCTGCGCCAACTACGGGGTGCTGCCCAAGGACCTGGACGCGGCGCTCGCGGGCGCCTGCCCGGTCGTCGCCAGCTACGGCGGGCGGGACCGCCTCCTGAAGGGCACCGCCGCGAAACTGGACGCGGCCCTGGAGCGCCTCGGCGTCGTCCACGACGTGAAGGAGTACCCCCAGGCGGGCCACTGCTTCCTGAACGAAACCGAAACCGGCCCCCGCCCGCTGCGCCCCCTGATGCGCATCAACGGAATGGGCCCCCACCCGGAAGCGGCCGCCGACGCCTGGCACCGCATAGAAACCTTCTTCGCCACCCACCTGGGACACCCCGAAAAGGCGTGAGCCCCCCGGGGCGGCGCGGGGGACGGCGCGCAACTCACCACCACCGCCCACCGGGGCACCCACGGCGCCGGGCAGCGACCCGCTCCCCCGCCCGTCCCCGACCCGCACAATGCGCGGAATGTCCGGCCGAGGGGCATGAAGGGCTCACCATTCGCCAGGAAGATGTCACGCCGCTTTAGGTGACGAGGGAACTGGCTCACGCGCGTCGGCATCTTCGAGACTTTGGGCAGGTCCGCCTCGGGCCACACCTCCCCCTCACGCGTGGAGGGAGGTGAGGCAATGCCCGAATGCGAACCGCCGGACTGGGCTTTCTGGGCCGTCGTGCTCACGGCGCTCCAGTGTGCGCTGGAGGTGGCCATGTGGCTGACCCGGTAAGCCCCGGTCCGGCAGGTCCGGCACACGGGACCGCTCCATCCAGGGGCGGTCCCTCCTCAGGTTCTCCACATTACGCACATGGGCGGAGAGACGGCCCGCGACTTCGATCGTGCGCCGGAAGAGATGGCCTATACTCCGCCGCCGCGTTCGAGTCCCTCTCCACTGGGCCGTGCCCGCCCCGCGGCCGAGCCGTACCGCACCGAGCCGGTCCGCCTCGGTGAGCGGACCCGTGCCATCGATGGGCTGGGGTGGTTGGTTTTGGGGGGAAGTGAGCGGTTGGGGGGAAAGGGGCGGTCGGGAGGGCGGGGGCGGTTACGTTGGGGGGGTGGTGGGGGATCTGCTTGGGGCGTTGAGCGACGGGGACGTGCGGCCGTTACGGGACTGGCTCGCCGAGTGCGGGGTCGAGCCGGAGGCGCTGTGGCGGCTGCCGCGGTGGAACGCCGGGGACGAGCAGGCCCCGGCGCCGTCGATGCGCAGGCGCGGCAGCAGGCGGGAGCAGGCGGCGGCGGAGCTGGCCCGCCAGGTCCCGCGGGCGCTGCGCACCCCGGGCGCCGCCGCCCACCTGCTGCTCTACCTGCACCACGAGATCGCCGAGACCTGGGAGATCTCCTACCACTTCAGCCTGCTGTGGGACGCCATCGCCGGGGCGGGCGACCACTTCGCGGCCCACCCGCCGCCCGACGGCGACGAGGGTGTCGCCGTGCGCTCCGCGCTGGCGCTGCTGGAGTCCCTGGACGCGCGGATACGCGCGGAGAACGCGATGACCTGCGCCGTCCCCGACGCGCTCGCCGAGGCGGCGCACCGGGCCGCGGACCGGGCCGGGGAGGCGGCGCGGCTCGCGGCTCTGCTGGCCGGGTCGATGCCGGAGTTCGCCGCCCACGTCATCGCGCTGGCGCGGGCCGACCAGGTCTTCGAGGGCGCGGTCGCGGTCGCCGCCCGGGCCCTCGCCGGCTTCCTCGCCGACGGCGGCGACCTCCACCCGGCGATCGCCGCGCTCGCCGCGGCCGAGGGCGACGCGCGCCTCGCCGACCGGCCCCGCGCGCGCAGTTGCCTCCAGGCGCACCGGTTCAGCCTGTGCGCCCTGGCCGACGCGGCGGGCGACGGCTGGCTGCGGGTGGACCGCGGCCGGATCGCGTACGTGTACCCGTTCGCGGTCCGCGGCAGGACCGGCCCGGAGGTGGTGTCGGCCGCCGCCCGGGAGGCGGAGGGCTGGCTGCTCGGCGGGGTGCGGCCCGTCGAGGTGCACGGCACCCTCGACCTCGACGACGTGTGGGACGGCTCGGACTCGCTCGGCCGCCGCTACGACGGCACGTTCGTCGGCCTGCCCGATGTGGCGGTGCGGCACGGCGGCAGGCGGCTCCACTCGCTGCGGGCGCAGCTCCGCCTCTCGCTGCTGGGGAACCACTACGTCAGATTCGAGGCCGACCTGGCGGGGGCGTCGCCCGCCGAGGTGTACGCGCTGACGCTGCGCGCGGCCCCGGAGTCCGGCTCGGAGCAACTGGCGTTCGAGGCCATGGCCGCGCCCGGCGCCGCCCCCGACTCCTGGCCCCGCCTGCCCGACCTCGCCGTCCGGCTCGCCGAGGACGTGTGCGAGCGGCTCGGCGGACCCGACGAGGGCGTCCACGTCATCACCAGGCCGGGCATGTTCCGGCTGGTCGTCTCGGTGAACGCGGCGTCGGTGGTGCGCCGTCGCGGCGGGCGGAGCGAGGTGCGGGAGCTGCGCTCCGCGGGCGAGCTGGCCGGGGTCGTCGGCGGGGCGGTGCTCACCAACCCGGTCGCGTTCATGGTGGTGTCCATGGCCGACTGGATCCGCTACTCGCCCGACCACGGGCTGGCCCGGCAGGTGCGGCTGCTGGCGGACGAGTGGGTGGTGTGCACCAGCAACACCACGCTGGTCGCGGGCCTGGGCGCGCCGCTGTGGACCGTCGGCACCAAGATGTCCGTCGCCGAGTTCGCCGCCTCCCTCGAGGGGCTCTTCGCCGGGTGGTCCAGCGAGCTCGCCGGGCACTACCGCAGCGCGCAGCGGCTCCAGGAGCGCCTGCCCGACATCGGGGAGACCGGGCGGATGACGACGGGCGAGCTGCGCGGCCTCGCCGACGACCTGGAGCGGGAGAAGATCCGGCTGCACGACTTCGCCCTGGAGACCCGGTCCACCGTCGGTCTGATCCGCTCGCCCTCGCTGGTGTCGTCGCCGGTGGCCGCGTCGATGATGTGCCTGCTGCTGGAGTGGTCCGACTTCGGGCAGCGGGTGGCGGAGCTGGAGGCGACGGTGGAGCAGGTGCTGGACGAGCGGCTCGCGATGAGCATCGAGAAGCTCGCCCACCAGCGTCTGGAGCAGGAACGCGCCGAGGAGGCGCGGACGCAGCGCCGTCAGCGGGCCAAGCTGGACACCATCCTGGCGGTGATCGCCGCCATCGGGGTGTCCGGGCTCGGCCAGATCGTCCAGGGCGGCTACGGCATCGAGGGCGTCCACGCCTTGGAGCTGGTGGCCGGGATCGTGGTGCTGGCCGTGGTGGTCGGGGTGTTCATCTGGCGCTCGGGCGACGACCCCCCGCGGGGCGGGCCGGGCGGCGGCTGACCGACGGCGCCGGGCGTAGGCTCGTGGCACCACTCGGCCCGGCACGGCGACACGGAGGTGCTCATGCGCATCGCGGACCTGGCGGCCGGCGATCCGCTGCTCGACGCCGTCCACGCGGACATCCTCGCCGTGTCGTTCCCCCCGGACGAGCTGGAGACCCGGGACTGGCTGACCGGCGGTGTCGCCGATGGCACGGTGCTGGTCGCCGCCGCGCTCGACGAGTCGGGCGCGCCCGCGGGAGCCGCCGTCGGCCAGTGGTCGCCCGGGGCGCGCACCCTGCTGCTGGCGTATCTGGCGGTGCGGTCCGGCGGGCGGGCGGCCGGGACCGGCGGACGGCTGCTGGACCGGGTCACCGGCCCCTGGCAGGCCCGGCTGCGGCCCCGGCTGACGCTCGCGGAGGTCGAGCACCCGTGGGCGCACACCGCGAGCGACGCCTACGGCGACCCCGCCGCCCGCCTGCGCTTCTACGCCAGACGCGGGGCCCGGGTGCTGGACATCCCCTACTTCCAGCCGCCGCTGCGCCCCGACTCCCAGCGGGTCTACGGCATGCTGCTGACCGTCCTCACCCTCACCCCGGACGCCGCGGGCCCCCGCCCCGACACGGTCGACCCGGCGCCGCTGCGGGCCTTCCTCGGCGAGTACTACGACGAGCACGCGGACGGCGGCGACCCCGCGTCCGAGGCCCTCGGACGGGCCCTGGACCGCCCCGACGGCATCCCCCTGCTCCCGGCTGACGACCTCGCCGCCCTGCCGCTGTCCCGGCCGCGGTAGCGGCGGCCGGGGCCGGCCTGCCGCGCCCCCGTCGAGAGGGCCCGCGCCCGGCGGCCTACGAGCGGGGGCGCAGTCCCAGGGCGCTGTGCTGCACGGCCCCCGCCGGGAGATCGCTGCGGCCCGCGGCCCGGGCCGTCAGCTCCACGAGGCGGGCCCGGAGTTCGGCGGCGGGCTCACCGAGGACGATCGCGCTGAGGACGAGCTCCAGCATCAGGCAGTCGTACTCGTCGCCCTTGCTGCGGTAGCGCCCGCTGTCGCCCTCCACCACGGCGGACGCGATGCGCCTGCCCCCGCCGGGCAGGGGCGCGAACGTCGCCTCGTGGATTCCGTGCCCGGTCCAACTGCGATGCGTGAAGACGACGTCGCCCTCGGCGAAGACGTTCCACTTCTCGTCCATGCTCCCGGCCCGGCAGCCGAGCCGGATCCGCTCCCAGTCCTCGTCGCTCCAGAGGCGGTCCGGCAGCCGGGGCAGCACCCTGGGCCTGCTGATCGGCTCGAGACGGCGGAACGCGTCCCTGGTGAGCGGTGCCTCGGCAGTCATGACGTGATCATACGAAGGCACCCGCCGCCCCGCGGCCGCGGGCCCGCACCGCGGCCTCCCGCCCGCCGTCAGCTCGCCCCGGTGTCGGCGGTGAGCCGCATCGGCAGCCCCCACAGCGGGAACAGCCGCTCGGTGTCCATGTGGTTGGTCATGGTGCTGATCCGGCCGTCCCTGATCTCCAGCAGTGTGATGCCCCACGGGGTCCAGCCGTCGCCGTCCTCGGCCGGACGGTACTGGGCGAACGCGGGTGTGCCGTTCGCCCGCACGGGCAGCAGCCGCGATCCCCGGCAGCCGCACCCCGCGCCGAGCCACCACTCCCCCAGCTCCACCACTCCCCGCACCCACATCTGGTAGGGCGGCATGTTCAGGACCGCGTCCTCGTGCAGCAGTCTCTTCAGCCCGTCGATGTCGAACGCCTCGAACGCCTCGACATACCTGGCCAGCAGGGCCCGCTGGGTCTCGTCCAGCGGCTTGTAGGTGTCGGTGTCCGGCACGCCGCCGCCCGCGGCGAGGGTGGCCCGCGCCCGTTGCAGGGCGCTGTTCACCGAGGCCACGGAGGATTCGAGCAGTTCGGCGGTCTCGGCCGCCGACCAGGCCAGCACCTCGCGCAGGATCAGCACCGCGCGCTGGCGGGCCGGGAGCTTCTGCAACGCCGAGACGAAGGCCAGCCGGATCGTCTCCCGGCCCACCGCGACCTCGGCGGGATCCCCGGAGAGCACCCGCTCGTCGGGGACCGGCCCCACCCAGACGTTCTCCTCGAGCTGGGCGAGGTTCGGCGCGGTGGCCGAGCCGGGCGAGGACAGGTCCATCGGTCGCGCCCGGCGCTGGGCGGCCGGGGCCATGTCGAGGCAGACGTTGGCGGCGATCCGGTACAGCCAGGTCCGCAGCTTGGAGCGGCCCTCGAAGCGGTCGAACTTCGACCACGCCCGGATGAGGGTCTCCTGGACGGCGTCCTCGGCCTCGAACGCCGAGCCGAGCATGCGGTAGCAGAAGGCCGTCAGCTCGGGGCGGAAGGGTTCCAGTCGCGCGGCGACGTCGTCACGATCCATGGTCATAGACACGCCGACACCCTAGCCACCGGATCCGGTGCCCACAGGTCCCCGGCGAGATCGGCACAGCACCGCGAGGGCTCGAGTCACGCCGGTTCGGGCCGGTGCGCGGTTCGTGCCCCTAGGAGCAGGCGCGGACGGTGGCGGTGAGGTGGCCGGTGGTCGATGCGAGTCAGGGGGCGAGCTTCTTGTGGAAGCACACCCGGTGCTGCCCAGGGCCGTCGTAGTCGCTGTGCACGGGCAGACCGTCGACCACTCGGTCGCCCATTTCGAGGGTGAATCCCATGGCGCGGTGAAAGGCGATGGACCCGGCGTTTCCCGGCGACGTGATCGCACGCACTTCTGTGCGGCCCGCCTCGGCGGCACGCTGGAAGAAGGCCGTGTACAGACGGCGAGCCGTCCCCTGCCCACGAAGTTCCGGATCCACCCCGACGAAGTGGATGTACGCCTCTTCGTCGTTGTCGGCGGCGTGAAAACCGACGAGGAACGCCCTGATGCCGGCTTCGTCCTCCAGGACGAGGCTCGTACTGGAGAAGAACTGCAAGAACAGCTTGGGGAGCAGCAGTGAAAGCTCGCGGGCCTGCGCGGGGGTACGCGAGTCCCCCCACCACCGCTGCACATGCCCGACCATCGTGCCGTGGTCGGTGACGCGCGCCTGGCGCAGTTCGGGCATGTCGTTCCCTCTCGGAGCGTGGGGTTGTCGCTGAAGCCGTGGCATCGGCCACCTGTTGCCCGACTCCACCGCCTCGAGACTAGTCCTGCCAGTAGAACAGCAGCGTGTCGACGGTGAGGGGCTCGCGGCTGCCGAAGTGGTACACGCACAGGCCGGTGACCCGGATGGCGCCGGTGGTGTCGTCGATCCAGCGGAAGCCGGCCGATTCCAGGGCCCGGCGGGCGGTGGGGGCGGTGTCGTGTGCGGTGGCGAAGGGGCCGAGGGTGCTGATGAGCAGTGTGCTGTCGCCGTATCTGATCACGTGGTAGGTGCCGTGGCCCTGCTGGTGGTCCTCGCGGCAGGAGACCGGGGGCCGTGGGTCGAGGCCCGCCGCGGTGAGGGCGGCTGTCGCGCGGCGCAGTTGCGCGTCCTGGTCGGGGCGGGTGGGCGGGTCGGTGCACAGGGCCTCGACGCGCCACCGCGGGTCGCTGCGCGGCTGGCAGTTGGGCGCGTACTCGTGCAGGATCGCGCCGCGCAGCTCGTCGTCCAGCCCGGCGACCTCGACCCGGGGGCGGCCCAGCGCGTCGTGGACGGCCCGGGTCTCGGCGGTGTCCTCGGTGAGGCGGTGCAGCGCGTACGCGGCCCAGAGCTTCGCCTCGGTGGTGGGGGCGCGGCGCAGGTAGCGGCGGATGCGGTCCGGGTCGGTGAGGAGGGACTGGGCGAGGTGCGCGACCGCCCGGTCGGGGTCGGCGAGCGCGTCGGTGACGTCCTGGCCGGCGCGGTGCCGCAGGCGGACGCGGAAGGCGCGGTCCTCGGGCCGGGCGTCGCCGAGGCGGGCCAGGACCGCCTCGGTGCCGTGCCGGTCGACCAGCGCGTCGAGGCCGGCCTCGCCCGTCTTCCGCCGGTGCCGCCAGGGGTCGGCGGCGAGCGTCGCCAGCTCGGGTGCCGCGGTCAGGTCGCCCGCCGTGCCGCGCGCCTTGAGGACCGCCTCCGGCAGGCCGAACGCGCGGTCCTCCCGCCGGTCCTGGTGCCGCAGCCAGGGCAGGAGCTCAGCCCGGTCCGCGAGGAGGTCCAGCAGGGCGATGCGCACCGAGGCCGAGTCCGCGGGGTCCCGCACCCGGGCGACCAGCTCCGCGGCCCGCCGCTCCGGTACCCGCCCGGCCAGCGCCGCCGCGCAGGCGGTGCGGCGCCACCACGGCTGCGCGGGGTCGGCGGCGCAGCGCGCGAGTTCGTCCGGGTCGTGCGCCCGCAGGCCGTCGGTGTCGGCCCGCCCGGCCTCCGGCACCAGCTCCTCGATGTCTCGCATTCCGGGGATGCTACTGCCCACCCGGTGCCCGGAGCAGGGGAGTTCTCGCGGCGGGAGAGCGGGGGGAGGGTGGTCCCGCCCGCACCGGAAACCCGTTGCGGTCCTCCTGGACCCCTGTCACCATCCTGCCCATGACTTCCTGTGGAAAGGCGGCCACCGCCACCGTCCGGTGAGCGCCGCGCCGACGCCCCGTCAGGGGCCGTCCCCCGAGGACCGTCTCGCCCTGGCCTGCGCACTGCGCGACGACTGGCTGGCGCACGGTCTGTCCACCGCCCCCGCCGACCGGCCCAGGGCCGAGGCCGCCGTCACCGCGCTGTACGCGCTGCTCGGGGCCGAGCCGCCCGAGTTCGTCTGGGTGCCCTCGCCGGCCGCCGCGCCCGCCGTGCTGCGCGAGCTGGTCCCCGTCCCTGCGCTCCGGCCCGCGCGGCTGAGGGCCGCCTCGTCCCCCGTGCGCGGCGCCGATTGGCCTCTCGCCGCCCGGCTCGCCTCGCACGCCTCCGACCTGCGGTCCCGCCTGGACGCCGGGATCGGGCGCCCGTTGCCGCTGTTCTCCTGGCGCGCCCCGGGCATGTTCGAGGCCAGGACCCTGTCCCCGGACGACGCCCTCGGCATCGGCGTCCCGCTTCCCACCGTCCTCGAGGCCGCCGTCCGCGACCCGCTCACCGCCTCCCTGGGCGACGCCGTCCGGGCCCCGCTCCGCACGGCGCTGTCGGCCACCGACGAACCCGCCGACTCCCCCGGTCTGACCTGGTACGGGCAGCACGACGCCCACTGGGTCGGCTGGTACGACATCAACGCCCGCGCCGGCACGGCCAGGTACGGCCGCGACGACGCCCGCGGGCTGGCCCTGTGGGCGGAGCTGGCCCGGTCCGCGGGCTGGTGGTGGCCGCACGAGCGCGTCTGCGTCATGGCCGAGCGCCCCACCGCGCTGCACACCGAGCCGCAGCCTGGCGCCCGGCACGGCGAGGTGCGCCTCCACCACCCCGACCGCCCCGCCGTCCGCTTCGGTGACGGCACCGAGATGCACGTCCTGCACGGCACCCACGTCCCCGCCTGGGTGATCGGCGACCCGACCGTCGAGCGCATCCACGCCGAGACGAACATCGAGGTCCGCCGGTCCGCCATCGAACGCATCGGCTGGGACGCCTACATCGAGCAGGCCGGCCTCCAGCTCGTCGCGGAGGCCCCCGACCCGGGCAACCCGGGCGCCGACCTGCGGCTGTACCACCTGCCCCGCCAGGTGTGGGGCGCTCCCGCGCGGGTCCTGCTCGTCGTCAACGGCTCCGCCGAGCCCGACGGGCGGCACCGCCGCTACGGGCTGAGCGTGCCCGACACCGTGAACGACCCGGTCGCCGCGGCGGGCTGGTCGTACGGGCTCTCCGGCGCCCAGTACGCCCGCCTGGCCCGGCGCACCTGACCCCGACGCACCTGACTCCGGCGCACCCGACCGGCGCGCCCGCTCTCCCCGTCCGTTCCCGCACCACGACCCCGAAGGTGACCACCATGCGCGCACCCACGCCCCTCACCCTGGCCGACCTCACCTCCCGCACCGGCCTTGACGTCCTCGGCCACCTGGAACGCGAGGTGACCATCCCCGTCGTCGACGGCCTCCAGGCCCAAGGGGACCTCATCGTCATCCCGCACGGGATGGTCCCGAACGTCATGGTCCCCGACCACGCCCACTGGCGGGACGTGCCGCCGTCCGGTGTCGAGCTGCTCCGCAGCGCCGCCGGGGGCAACCCGCACACCCTCGTCGCCGGCCCCGGCACCTGCCGCTGGACCGCGGTGGCCCGCGACCCGCAGGGCCTGGCGCTCGGTGTGCTGGCGGCCACGGCCACGGTCCACCTCATCCACCCGGAGCACGGCGGCACCGGCATCGCCGCCGGCACCTATGTGGTCCGCCGCCAGCGGGAGCGCGACCCGGGTGCGCGGAGCTGGCAGCGGACCCACCGTCTGATAGCCGACTGAGGGGCCGCGCGCCGGGTCTCAGGAGAAGCGGGGCTGCCGCGCCCGGTCGGCGGGCCGCCCGGCCACGACCAGTATGTCCAGGCCCGCGTCGTCGACGACGGTGTGGCCCTGCTCGGCGAGCACGCCCACCACGGCGGTGCGCACCAAGTGGTGCATGGTCTCACCGGTGGCGGGGCCGCCGCCCGGGGCGTGGTCCGCCCACTGCCTGCCGGCCAGGGCCGCGAAGTCGTCCGAGGGGGTCCACCGCACGGCCGCCACCCCGCCGCCCACGTCGGTCACCCGCAGGCCGGGGAGGACCTCGCCCGCGTCGCCGACCAGGTGGAAACCGGCCGCGCGCAGGCAGTGCCGCACCCGGTCGGCCGGCGCAGGTGTCGTTGGAGGCTCCACACCTGTGCTCCTGCCCGCGGGGCCCGGGAACATGCCAGCGGCTCGTTCCCGGGTCTGAGGGGTGGTCGGACGGAGGGGCGGCGGGGTTCACTGGAGGCCGATCGCGCCCGCGCGGACCCGTCCGCCGGCGAAGTCGGCCGGGGGCCGGTGACGGCCGGTCCGGGCAGGCGTCAGGGGGGAGGGGAAACCCATTGGGCGAGGCCGAGCGCTCGTCGGTGACCCTGCGTCTGGGGCACGCCGCCGCCGTCGTCCTGTTCGACTGGCTGACGACCACGGACCTGGACTCCGTCCCGGTGACGCACCCCGCGCAGAAGCAGGCCCTGGCCGATCTGCTGTGCCGGCTGGAGTGGGACGTCGACACGGACCTGGCGGCCTCCACGTCCGAGGAGATCGCCGCCGCCCAGGAGGAAGTGGCCGGGGACATGGGCTGGTGACGGACCGGGGCCGGGCCGGGCCCGGTCCGGTGCGGCGGGCCCGGCCGTCAGCCCAGCGCCAGCGGGCGCGTCGCCGGTGTGATCGTCAGCAGGCCGCGGTCCAGGTGCAGCCGGAGCGGGCCGGGCCGGGCGGACAGGGCGGTGCGCAGGTGCCCGGGGACGTAGTCCATGGTGGCCAGCCGCTCCGCGTAGTGCAGGAAGCGGTGGCAGCCCACGGCCTCGAGCGCCGAGCCCCGCGCCGCGGCCGTCACCTCGGCCAGCTCGAACCCGCCCGGGCCGTCCCCCTGGATGACGTCCACCGCCCCGACGTGGCGCCGGCGGACCCGGTCGGGGAAGAACCGGGCGGCGAAGTGCCCGTAGAGCACGTACTCCGACGCGCCGGTCCACTTGGCGGGCGCGGCGGTGTCCAGGAACGCCCGCCACAGCGGGGCGCCGTGCGCCTCGCGGACCCGTTCCGCGAGCCCCGCCAGCACCGTGCGGTCGAACACCATGTGGTGCTGCATGCCGCTGTAGGCGCCGACCGGCCGCCAGCCGGGCACCAGGCGCCGGGCGGCCTCCACGGCCGAGTGCCGCGCGGGCCGCCGGTGCGCGCGGGTGCCCAGGCGCCACGACAGCGGGTACCCGTACGGCAGCAGGGACCGCCCGTCGGCGTCCACGAACACGGTGTCGCGCAGGAAGACGAAGTCGGCGTCCACGACCAGGGTGTGCCGCGGGGCGTCCGGCGGCAGTACGTCGAAGCAGTGCAGCTTGACCAACTGCTGGAAGTACCACGAGGCGTTCGACGGCTGCCTGCCGCGGGCGCGCAGGTGGGCGGTGATGTCCGCGGTGCCGGGGAAGCACACGCGTTCGTCCGCCCAGACGATCCGCTCGTCCCGCACGGGGAACGGCGTCTCCGGGACGCGCTGGGCCACCACCTGCACCAGCGCCACCGGGTTCCGGCAGTGGGCGAGCACCCCTCGCACGCAGGCGGCAAGCCCCGGCAGGTCCTTCTCCGCGGCCAGGATCAGTACACCGACAGGGGGAAGCGCGACCATGGGGCCAGCGTGCCACAGCGGCGGCGGCCGGGCGATCGTTCCCGGCCGCCGCCCGACGGCGGGGCGGGCGGGGGTAAGCGGCCCGGCGGGACGTGCCGCCGCCGGACGATGCCGGGGGCGGTGACGGCGATGGCCAGGGCCAGGGCGGCGATGAACCACGTCAGGGCCGCCCGGCTGGACAGGTACCGGGTGGCGACGCCCAGGGCGAGGACGGGGACCGTCAGGCCGAGGTAGGCGCCCAGGAAGAAGCCCGCGAGCGCCTCGCCGCGGGTGGCGGGCGGGGCCAGGCCGACGACCGTGGAGACCGCCCCCTTGAACAGCACCCCGCCGCCGGCCCCCGCGACGACGGCGCCGGCGAGGAACAGCGGCAGGCTGGGTGTCCAGACGGCCGCGACCAGCAGCGGCAGGCCCGCCACCGTCACGGCCAGGCCGAGGCGCAGTTGCGCGGACGGCCGCAGGGCGGCCAGCGTCAGTTGCGCGGTGGCGGCGGCGGCGAACACCGAGAACGCGACCAGGCCGGCCAGGGCCCGGGACGGGTGGTGCATGGTGACGGCGACGAACGACGGCGCCAGCGAGGTGAACATGCCGAAGACGGCGAACACCACGGCCGCGGCCGTGCTCACGGCGAAGTACTGCCCGCGGACGGCGGACGGGACCGACACCCGCTGGGGCCGGTAGGGCCTGCGCCCGGGGGCGACGGTCTCCGGGACCGGCACGGCGGCCGCGGCGGCGAGCAGCAGCAGGACGGCGAACACCAGGTACGGGGTGCGCAGCGGCGCGGGCGCCCACTGCGCCAGCGCGCCGGCGACGAGCGGCCCGAAGGAGAGGCCGCCGATGTTCGCGGCCGTGCTGGTCAGATCGGCGCGCCGCCGCCCGGCGCCGGGGCGGGCCGCGGCGTTCAGCTCCCCGATGTGCGCGGTCGCCGTCGCGGTGACCATGCCGACGCCGAGGCCGGTGAGGAGCCGGGCGGCGATCAGCGCGGGCAGGGCCTGCCAGGCCACGAACACCGCGGCCGCCGCCGACTCGACCAGCAGCGCGGTGACGAGGACCTTGCGGCGGCCGAGCTGGTCCGACAGGTGCCCGGCCAGGAACAGGCTGGTCAGCACGCCCACCGCGTAGACGGCGAACACCACGGTGACGGTGAGGGAGCCGAAGCCGTTCCGCTGGGCGTACAGCGGGTACAGCGGCGTGGGGACGGTGGAGAAGGCCATCGCCGTGGTGAAGGCGAAGGTGATCACCCAGAAGCCCGCACCGGGCGGCGCGCTGCCGCGGCCCGGGGTGCGCGGGCGGCGGGGACCGGGGGCGGGGAGGCGGGTGGGGGCCGCGGCCGAGGGGCGGCCGGCGCCCCCGCGGGCGGGTGCGGTCCAGCGGGCCATGCTCCCGAGCCTGGGCGACACGGGCCATCGCGTCCAACGACGAGAATTGATCGCCTCGATCGCCTCGTGCGATGGTTGACGGGTGGAACTGCGGCATTTGCGGTATTTCGTCACCGTCGCGGAGGAGCGGAACTTCACCCGGGCCGCACGGCGGCTGCACATGGTCCAGTCCGCGGTGTCCGCCGGCATCAGGGCCCTGGAGCGCGACCTCGGCGCGACCCTGCTGGAGCGGTCCTCCCGGCCGGTGCGGCTCACCCCGGCCGGCCTGGCGCTGCTGCCGCAGGCCCGCAACGCGCTGGACGCGGTGCAGGCGGCGCGGGACGCGGTGGACGAGGTCACCTCCGGTCTGCGCGGGTCGATCGGCATCGGCACCATGCTCTCCCTGGGCCGGATCGACCTCGCCTCCGTGCTGGGCACCTTCCACCGCCGCCACCCCGGCATCACCATGCGGGTGAGGGTGTCCCCCGCCGGTTCGCGGGGTCTGGCCGCCTGGCTGCTGGAGGGCGAGCTGGACATCGCCTTCGCCTCCTTCGCGGGCCCGCCCCCGGCCGGGCTGACCGCCCGCAACCTGACCTCCACGCCGATGGTGGCCCTGGTCCCGGCCGGCCACCCCCTGGCGGACCGCGGCCGGCTGCGCCTGGCGGACCTCGCCGGCGAGGCGTTCGTGGACTTCCCCGGCGGCTACGCGACCCGCGACCTCACCGACCGCGCCTTCGCCGCGCTCGGCGTCGCCCGCCGGGTCGCCGTGGAGATCACCGGCATCGAGTCGCTGTCCGGCTTCGTCCGGGCCGGGCTCGGCGTGACGATCATGCCCGCGAGCTTCGTGCGGCCCGACCCGGCGCTCAGGGCGATCCCGTTCGCCGGGGATCCGCCCACCTTCACCGTCTGCGCGGTGACCCCGTCCGACCGCGGGCCGAGCGCCGCGGTGCGGGCGCTGCTGGACATCGCCCGCGGGGCCGCGGCGGACGCGGGTGCCGGTCCCGGCGCCGGTCCCGCCGCCGCGGACGGCGGTCACGCACCGGGGTGAACCGGCCGCGGGCGCCCCTGCCGCGCGTACCGCCCGGGGCCGACCCCGACGACCCGCCGGAAGTGGCGGGTGAGGTGGGACTGGTCGCAGAACCCGGCGGCGGCGGCCACCTCAGGCGCGGGCAGGCCCTCGAGCAGCAGCCTGCGCGCCAGATCGACCCGGCGCGTGGTCAGGTACCGGTGCGGCGGCATGCCGAACTCGCGGCCGAAGGCCCGCACCAGGTGCGAGGGGTGCGCGTGCAGCAGTTGTGCCGCCTCGGCGAGCGTGACGCCCGTCCGGACCCGGGCGTCCAGCAGGTCCCGCAGTCGGCCGGCGAGCCCCGGGTCCCGCGGCAGCGGCGCCGCGGCGGCGGCCCGGCGCAGATGCCGCTCCAGCCGCTCCTTGATCAGCGCCAGCCTGCTCTCCGCCTCCAGCTCCTCGCCGCGCAGCGTCAGCGCCGTGTGCAACTGGTGCACGCGGCGGCGCAGCGGCGGGTCGTGCAGGTCGGGCCGGTCCACCGCCGTGCCGATCAGGTCCGGCGCCAACTGCGTCCCCTCCAGGTAGACGACGCGTTTGCGGAAGCCGCGCGCGGTGGCGGCCGTCCCGTTGTGCGGCACGTGCGGCGGGAGCAGGGTGACGACGTCGCTGGGCGCGCCGTGCTCGTGCCGGTCCAGGTCGTAGCGGACCATGCCGTCGTCCACGATCATCAGCGTCCAGGTGCCGTGCACGTGCATCGGGTAGGCGTGGTCGGTGAAGCGCGCGTGGAAGACCTCGGCGACCCCGCTGACGGGCGGGCGCCAGGCGTGGACCTCGACCATGCAAAGAACGTACAAGACCGCGCCGCGCCCGGCGCGGGAGGCTGCTCGCCATGGACACGCAGCATGACAACGCCGCCGGACAGGGCGGCACCGCCGTCCGCTTCGACACCAAGATCGCGGTGCTCCTCCGCGACGACCTGCCCGCCTGGCAGCGCCTCAACGTCACCGCGTTCCTGGTCAGCGGGCTCGGCACGGTGCGTCCCGAGGTGATCGGCGAGCCCTACTCGGACGCGGACGGCACGGACTACCTGCCGATGTTCCGGCAGCCCGTGCTCGTCTTCGAAGGGGCGAAGGAGACGCTGAGGTCGGCGCACACCCGGGCCCTGGGCCGCTCCCTGCCGATGGCCGTCTTCACCTCCGACCTGTTCTCCACCGGCAACGACCACGACAACCGGGCGGCGGTGCGCGCGGTCCCGGCGGACCAGCTCGACCTGGTGGGCCTGGCGGTGTACGGGCCGCGCGGCGCCGTGGACAAGGTGCTCAAGGGGGCGCGGATGCACCCGTGAGGACGCGGGCCCGCCGCGCCGGGGGGCACCCGGCGCGGCGGGGTGAGCTCGCGGGCTCCCCCGCCGGCCGCCGGGGACCGGTCACGCCGAGGCGTTGCGCCAGACGGTCAGGTCGATGGTCATGTAGGTGCTGGGCGAGCTCTCCGGTGAGAAGCCCTGGACCGTCACCAGGCCCATGTGGCCCGTGCCGGTGTTGACGCAGACCTGCCGGCCCGGCGAGAGCTTGTCCAGGTAGACGTTGTCGGTGAAGCGGGTGTCCGCGCGGCAGGTGGCCAGTGAGCCCTCCTGGCCCGGGTCGAGCAGCACCAGGCTGCCCTCCATGACCTCCGCGTCCAGGTATCCGCCGGTGTCGTAGGACAGCTCGTACCCGCCGTCCTCGCCCTGCTCGGGGCGGATCTCCTTGGCCCCGAGCGTGAGGTGGTAGCCGGCCGTGAGGTTGAGGTTCTTGTAGACCTCGGGCTTCGGCTCGGAGGGCGCGGTGTCCTGGCTCTCGTCGGCCGTCTTGTCGCCGCCGGTGCCGCCTTCGCTGCCGCCGCTGCCGTTGCCCGCCTGACCGCTCGGGGTGTTCTTCGGGGCGTCGTTGGACTGCGGCTTGCGGTCGTCGTCCTTGCCGAGGGCGTACACCGTGGCACCGCCCGCGACGCCCAGGACCAGTGCGGCGGCGAGGGCGATGGCGGCGCCCCGCCTGGGCGTGCCCTGCGCGGGGCGGGGCGGCTGGGGGCCGAGGCCGGGGTACGGCTGCTGCGGGTGCGGCGGGTGGGGCGAGTGCGGCGAGAACTGGGTCGGGGCGTGGGCGACACCGGGCGCCCCGGGCGGCACGGGGTACTGGGGGGCGGGAGCGGGGGGCGGGGTCGCCTGCGCGGTCGGCGAGTAGGCCGGGGCCGGGGCCGGGGTGGTGGGCGAGTAGGCCACGGACGGCGCGCCGGGCGGGGTCTGGGGCGGCGGGGTCTGGGCCGGCGCGGGGGCCGCCATGCGCACCGTGATGTCGGCCGAGACGGGGGCGGGCAGCCAGTCCTCGGGGCGGCGCAGCACCGTCTCGGCGTTCGCGGTCTGGCAGAGCTCGATCACCTCGGTGACCGAGGGACGGGCCGCGGGGTCCTTGGCCAGGCAGCGGGCGACCAGTTCCTTGAGCTGGTCCGGCACGCCGGTGAGGTCGGGCTCCTCGTGGACGATCCGGTAGAGCACGCCGTGCCCGGTGCCCTCGCCGAAGGCCGGGGTTCCGGTGGCGGCGAACGCGGCGACCTGGCCGAGCGCGAAGACGTCCGTGGCCGGGGTCACCTGGGGCCCCTCGGCCTGCTCGGGGGCCATGAACGAGGGGGTGCCGATGGTGACGCCGCTGCCGGTGAGCGAGGTGGCGTCGGCGGCGCGGGCGATGCCGAAGTCGATGACGCGGGGCCCGTCGGCGGCAAGCAGCACGTTGGACGGCTTCAGGTCGCGGTGCACGATGCCCGCGCGGTGGATGACCTGGAGCGCCTCGGCCATGCCGGCGATCAGCAGCAGCACCGTGGTGGTGGGCAGCGCGCCGTGGGCGACGACCGCGTCGGCCAGCGAGGGGCCCGGCACATAGGCGGTGGCCAGCCACGGGTGCGGGCCGTCGGTGTCGGCGTCGATGACGGGCGCGGTGAACAGGCCCTGCACCCGCTGCGCGGACCGCACCTCCTGGGCGAAGCGGCGGCGGAACTCGGGGTCCTCCGCGAACTCGGGACGGATGACCTTGATGGCCACGGGCCGCCCGCCGGGCGTGTACGACAGGTACACCTTGCCCATGCCGCCCGCGCCGAGCTTGGCGGCGAGCCGGTATCCGGCGATGGCGGCCGGGTCGTCCGCGGCGAGCGGTTGGAAGATCTGTTCCGGTTGACGGCCGTTCATGCGCTGCGTCTCCCCCGTTGGACGTCGATGTGCGACCCGCACCCTATCCAAGCCGGGGCGTCGCTGCCGACCGGGTGCGCACACAACCGCGGTGGACTGTTGACGGACGGTTACACACGGCGCGGGGGCCGCCGGGGGCCGAGCGCGGCGAGCGCCTGATCGACGACCTGTCCGAGTTCGGCCCGCAGATGCGCGCACTCCCGTACCGGGTCCGTCTGCGGGCAGGCCAGCAGGTGCTCCAGGAGCCGCTGGGCGGCTCGCAGGTCCTCGATCCGCTCCGCGATCCCCTCGATCGAGGCGAGCAGCACCTCACGGCCCGAGGGCCGGTCCGCGGCCGGGCTCTCGCTGATCAGCGCGGCGGTGTCGGCCAGGCCGACCAGGCCGCGGTGGTGCAGCCGCTGGATGAGGGCGAGCCGGCGCAGCTCCTCGCGGCCGTAGTGGCGCACCCGTCCCCGGCGTTCGGCCGCGGGGAGGAGGCCCAGGTCGTCGTAGTACCGCAGGGTGGACACCGGCACGCCGAAGCAGCGGGCGACCTGACTGATCGAGTAGCGCTCGTCTCCCATGGCATCCATGGCTCCGGTGTCTCGCATGACTCCATGTTGCGCTCAAGTCGGCTTGAGCGTGCACGGTGGATCCCGATCACCCGGAGAACCGAGAAGGGGGCGTCATGCGTACCGAGGATGTGCCGGTGCTGGTGGTGGGCGGCGGGCCGGTCGGCCTGTCGACGGGGATGTTCCTGGCCCACTGGGGTGTCCCGCCCGTGGTCGTCGAGAAGCGGGACGCGATATCGGCGCTGCCGCGGGCCACCTCGAGCCTGCGCACGCTGGAGGTGTTCCGCTCGATGGGGCTCCTGCCGGCGCTCGAACGGGTCGGCTGGAGGGGCGGGGAGCCGCTGCGGACGGTGTACAAGGGCAGCGGGCTCGGCGCCACCCTGCACCGGGGAGGGCTGCCGGAGCGGTACGAGCGCAGGGCCGGGACCGCGACCCCGGTCGACCGCCGCCTGGTGGTGACGCAGGACCAGGTGCAGCGGCTGGCGCTGGAGGAGCTGCGCCGCGGGGGCGGTGACGTCCGGTTCGGCACGCGGCTGGTCGGCCTCGTCGTCGAGGCCGACCGGGTGCGGGCACGGGTCGCCGACGCCGCCACGGGCGAGGAGGCGGAGCTCAGGGCCGAGTACCTGGTCGCCGCGGACGGGGCGCACAGCGACGTGCGCGGCCACCTGGGCGTCACCGTCCCCGACCGGGAGGTCATCGGGCGGGTGCACACCGCGTACTTCCGCGCCGACCTCGGCCCCTTCCTCCGGGAGTGGGGCACCCAGATGTGCGTCGTGCGCAACGACGCGGTGTACGCGACGCTGCTGTCGAAGAACGGGCGGGACCAGTGGTCCTCGCACATCCTGGACCACCCCGGCAGGCAGGAGGGGCCAGCCGGGCTGACCGCGGAGGAGACCGTGGCGCTGCTGCGGGCCGCGATCGGGGACCGGTCGGTCGCGATCGAGCTGCACGCCGTCAACGCCTGGGAGGCCGCCATCGGCATGGCCTCCTCCTTCCGGGAGGGCAGGGTCTTCCTGGCCGGGGACGCCGCGCACGTGCAGACCTCGGCGGGCGGCCTCGGCATGAACACCGGGATCCAGGACGGCCACAACCTGGCGTGGAAGATCGCCGCCGTGCTGCGCGGGCGGTTCACCCCGGCGCTCCTGGACACCTACGAGCCCGAGCGCCGCGCCGCCGCCCGCGCGTCCCTGTCCCTGAGCCGCGCGATGTCCCGGCGCTACCAGTCCGCGCACGGCGACCCGGGCGCGACGCCCGAGCGGCTCGCCGAGGACTATCTGCGCGCCATGATGTTCCACGGCTACCCGCCGCACGGCACCGACCGGCCCGACGTCCTGGCCGACGCCGTCCGGGTCGGCCACCGCTTCCCGCACCGGTGGGTGGGGGCGACCGGGACGGCGCGGGTGTCCACGCTGGACCTGATCGGCTCGCGCTGGACGCTGTTCGCCGGCGCGGACCACCGGCGGTGGCGGGCGGCGGCGGCCTCGCTCCGCGTCGCCCCGCCCGTCCACGGCCCGTGCGCGGTGGACGGCGCCGTGCTGGTGCGGCCCGACGGCTTCGTGGCCTGGCGGGGCAACGCCGAGGACTCCTTGCGGGACGCCCTGCGCGACCTGGGGCTGCGGCAGCCGTAGCCGCCGCCCGCCGTCACCGCGTCACTGCTCCGGGGCCCGCCGGGCGGCCAGGCGCTCGATGACACCGGTGACGTGGTCGGTGTGCGGGCGCAGGCGGGGCAGCAGGTCCGCCCAGCGGTCCTCCTCCTCGCCCAGGTAGACGGCGCGGGCCCGGGCCAGGACGGGGCGGTGCTCCGCCGGGAGGCGGGCGAGCGCCCAGGCGGCCGCCTCGTCCTTGGACCGGATCGATCCCGTCGCCAGGGTCGTCCAGACGCGGGCGAGGGTGAGCAGCACGTTGCGGGTGTCCTGCTCCAGCTCGGCCAGCAGCTCCGGCACTCCGGCGACGATCGCCCGGCGAAGGTCCCGGTGCGGGACGGGGTCGAGCACCCGCGCCGGCGGCGGCCCGAACAGCGCGGCGTTCCCGCGCAGCACCATCGTGATCAGCGGGGCGAGATCGGGGCTGGGCTCCGGCGCGGGCAGCAGGCCCCGCTCGTACTCCTCGCGCAGCCACTCGCCGTACTGGAAGGCGCGGCGCGGCGGGTAGCGCCAGGGGCGGACGTCGTCCCGGACGACGACGGTCAGCTCGACCGGGCGGGCCGGGCCCAGCCGCGCCCCCTCCCCGGAGACGTCCAGCAGCCCGTCCACCAGGGCCCGCCGCTCGGCCTCGGTGAGGTGCCGCCGCACGACGGCGAACACGTCCACGTCGCTGTGCGGCCGCAGCCCGCCGAGCACCGCGGAGCCGTGCAGGTACGCCCCCAGGAGCCGCGGCCCGAGCACCCCGCGGACCAGGCGCACGACGTCCTCCGGGCGCGTCACCCGCTCTCCTCCCGGGCGGGCCGCGGCGGCGCCGCGCCCACCGCCGTCCGACGGCCGGTCACGGGGCGATCGTAGGCAGACGGCAGGGCCCGGGCCACCGCGTTTCCCGCGGGCCCGCGGAAGACGCGGGGCCCGCGGGAGACGCGGTGCGCGCGGCGGCGCCGTCGGGCCGTGGTCACTCGCCCGGTTCGTACGCCTTCGCCAGCGGGGAGACGTGGGCGGGGCGCACGACGCGCAGGCCGCCCTTGGTGACCGAGGCGTCGGGTTTGAGGATCAGGGACTGGCGGGTGGACGGGGCCTTGGGGTCGGAGAAGTCGTGGGTGATGCCGAAGGAGTTGTCGTAGGAGGTGAACGACTTCAGGGCCCGGTGCACGCCCTGCCTGGTGAGGTCCTTGTCCTCGCACGCCTTCTTCAGCACCGCGCCGTACAGCGAGGCAGCGCTCCAGCCGCTGGAGACGGCGTTGTCCAGGGGTTCGCCGGGGTACTCGGCCAGGTAGTCCTCGGCGAGCCCGGACGGGCCGGGCTCCGGCGCGCCCATGGGCAGGGTGCTGGCGGCGATGTGGTAGTCCCGGGTCAGGGGCTTTCCGGCGTCGGTGCCCAGCAGTTGGGAGGCGAACGCGGAGTTGCTGCCGACCATGGGCACGTCCAGCCTGCGGGACGCCGCGACCCCGGCCAGGGACGCCGCCTGGCGCGGGCCCGCGCTGATCAGCACGGCCTTCACACCCTCCCGCTTGAACATGGCGACCTGCGCGGACATGTCGGTGTCGGTCGGCTTGATCCGCTGCTCCACGACCGTCAGGCCCAGTTCGCGGGCGGCGTGGGTGGAGCCGTGCAGGGCGTCCTCGCCGTAGTCGCCCTCGAAGTAGATGTGGCCGATCTTGTCGCCCCGCTCGACGCCCTTCTCGGTCGTCAGGAAGTCCACGGCGTTGATCATCTCGATGGCGTAGGTGGCGCCGACGACCCGGACGTACTCGCCCATCAGGGACGTCGACCACGCCTGCGGCACGATCAGCGCGTGGTCCTGGTTCTCCACCCGGTCCTTGACCGCGCCGACCAGCGGCGAGCCGATGAACTGGACGAAGCCGAGCACCTTGGGCTCCAGTTCGGTGTAGGCGAGCACGGCCTTCTGGGCGTCGTAACCGTGGTCCCGCACCACCAGTTCGATCTTGCGGCCGCAGATGCCGCCCGCCTCGTTGGTGCGCTTCACCCACAGCCGCTGGCTCTGGGTGACGGTCTTGCCCAGGGAGGCGTACACGCCGGTGGCGTCGGTGAGCGCGCCGAGCGTGATGGTGGTGTCGGTGACGCCCTCGCCGGTCGCCACTCCGCCCTTGCCCGTGCCCCCTCCCCCGTCGCCGTCGTCGGACGCCTTGCCGCTGCACCCGGAGACGGCGAGGGCGAGCGCGAGCGCGGCCAGTGCGGCGGTGCGGATCGGTGGCTTCATGCTTCTCCCCCTGAGGACGGGTGCGGTCCCGCGCCCGGGCGCCGGCCCGGGCGGGTGGTGCGGTGACGGGTGGAGCGCGGACGGGTGAGGCCGCCGGGCAGGAACAGCACCACGGCGACGACGGCCGCGCCGTACAGGTAGCGGGACGCCTCGCCCGGTGACACCCCGCCCGCGCCGGGGCCGGAGATCAGCGGCAGCGCGTCGCTGTAGCGGGTGAGGAACTGCGGCAGCAGGGAGACGAACACCGCCCCGGCCACCGCGCCCCCGACCGTGCCGAGCCCGCCGATCACGATCATGGCGAGGAACTCCAGGGACAGCGTCATCCCGAAGTACTCGGGGACGGTGCGCTGGACGACCAGGGCCACCAGCACCCCGGCGAGGCCCGCGTACATCGAGGAGAGCACGAACACGGCGGCCCGGTAGCGGGCGACCGGCACGCCCATCACACCGGCGGCGACCCGGTCGTCCCGGATGGCGTTCATGGCCCGCCCGGGTCGGCCGCGCAGCACGCCGCGGGCGAACAGCGCGCTCAGCAGCAGCGCGGCAAGGCCCGCGTACCACAGCTTCTCCGCGGACTGGAACGGGATCCCGGCGACCTGGCGCTCGGCGTCGTCGAACCGGAACCCGAACAGCGAGAGCGGCGGCACCGACCGCCCGTTGAAGCCGCCGGTCAGCTCCTCCGCGTTGATCAGCACATGCTGGCCGATGAAGATCAGCGCCAGGGTCGCGATGCCGAGGTAGGCGCCGCGCAGCCGGCCCGTGATGGGGCTGAACAGGCCGCCGGCGGCCCCGGCGAGCAGCACCGCGAGCACCGCGGCGAGCCAGGGCGGCAGGCCGAGCCCGGTCGGTCCTTCGCCGTCGGCCGCGAGGGCGCAGTAGCCGTACGCGCCGACGGCGAGGAAGAAGCCGTGGCCCATGGACAGTTGACCGGTGGCCCCGGTGAGCAGGTTGATGCCGATGGCGCCGATCGCCGCGGCCATCGCCAGCAGCCCGGCCTGGAGCCAGAACCGGCCGAGGTAGAAGGGCAGCGCGAGCAGCACCACGGCGGTGGCGGCCCACAGCGCGGCGCGGACGGTGGCCGCCCGCCCGGCGGCCGGGCGGCGCGGTCCGCGGCGGGCGGGGCCGCGGCGGGCGGCCCGGATCGGGGCGCGGAGGTCAGACACGGGTCAGCTCCCTCGTGCCGAACAGACCCGCCGGCCGCACCAGCAGCACCAGCAGCATCACCAGATAGGGCGCCAGCTCCCCGATCCCGCGGCCCAGGAAGGACAGTTCGCTCTGGTAGCCGGTGACGAGTGCCTCGGTGACGCCGACGATCAGCCCGCCCACCAGGGCGCCGGTGGTGGAGTCGAGGCCGCCGATGATGGCCGCGGGGAAGGCCCGCAGCGCGGTCAGCGAGGTGCTCCGCTCGAGGCCGGGGGTGGGGAAGACGGTGAGGAACAGGGCGGCCACCGCGGCCAGCGCCCCGGCGACGGCCCAGGCGGCCAGCGACACCCGGCCCAGGCGCACGCCCATCAGGGCCGCGGTCTCCCGGTTCTCGGCGGCGGCGCGCGTGGCCACCCCCCAGGAGGTGTACCGGAACGCGAGCAGGAACGCGGTGATCAGCAGGGCCGCGGTGACGACGGCGGCGACACGGGTGTGCGCGATGTCCACCGGGCCCAGGCTGAGCACCCCGGTCCCCCACGGGTCGCCGGGGGAGAGCACCCGGGTGCCGATGCGGCGGGTGATCTCGGTGGTCAGCATGATGTCCACGCCGATCGTCACGATGGCCAGCACGCTGTGGTCGCCGTCCCGGCAGCGGCGGATCACCAGGAACTCCACGGCCGCGCCCACCAGGGCGGCGCCGCCGACGCCCGCGGCCAGCGCCGCCCAGAAACCGATGTCGTCGTGGAGGACCGCGACGATCCAGCCGCCCGCCAGCAGCAGCGAGGCGTGCGCGAAGTTGACCACCTCGGTGGCCTTGAAGATCACCACGAAGCCGAGGGCGATCAGGGCGTAGACGGAGCCGATGGAAATCCCGCTCAGCAGCAGCTCGGTGAACGTGATCACGAGGCCGCCTCCTCTCCCAGGTAGGCGCGCACCACGGCGGGGTCGCTCTGCACCCGCGCGGGCGGGCCGTGCGCGATGCGGCGCCCGAAGTCCAGGACGGTGACGGTGTCGGCGAGCCGCATCACCACCCCCATGTCGTGCTCGACCAGCACCACGGAGATGCCGAGGCTGTCGCGCACCCGCCCGATCAGGGCGGCGGTCCTGCGCCGCTCGTCCGCGGTCATCCCGGCCACCGGCTCGTCCAGCAGCAGCAGCCGGGGCTCCATGCACAGCGCCCGCGCGAGCTCAACGAGCTTGCGCAGCCCGTAGGGCAGTCGGCCCACGGGCTCGTCCACGTGCGCCGCCAGGCCGGTGAACGCGGCGATCTCCCGCACCCGCTCCCGGTGCGCGGACTCCTCCCGGCGCGCCCCGGGCAGTCGCAGCCCCGCGGCCAGGAACCCGGCCCGGGTGAGCCGGTGGCGGCCGAGCATCAGGCTGTCGGCGACCGTGGCGCGCGGCGGCAGCGCCAGGTTCTGGAACACCCGGGCCACCCCGAGGGCGGCGATCCGGTGCGGCGGCAGGCGGGTCAGCTCCCGCCCGGCGAAGCGGACGCTGCCCGACGTGGCCCGGTACACCCCCGAGAGGACGTTGAAGCACGTGGACTTGCCCGCCCCGTTGGGCCCGATGACGGCGTGCACGCTGCCCGGCGCCACGTCGAACGACACCCCGTCGAGCGCCGTGAGTCCGGCGAACCGCACGGTCAGCTCCCGGACGGCCAGCGCCTGCGCGTCCCCCTCCGCGGCGCCCATCAGACCGCCCACCGCCGCAGCACCGGCGCCGCCGCCCCGTCCCGGCCCGCCCCGCCGTCCGCGTCGTCCGCCGGATCGGCCACCCCCAGGTAGCGCCTGCGCACCTCGTCGGAGGCGGCCAGCTCCGCGGCGGGCCCGGCCAGCGTCACCTGCCCCACCTCGAGCACGTACGCGTACGACGCCAGGGACAGGCCCACCGCCGCGTTCTGCTCGATCAGCAGCACCGACGTGCCCTGCGCGTTGATCGCCCGGACGGCGTCCGCGACCCGGGCCGCCATCAGCGGGGCCAGCCCGAGCGACGGCTCGTCGAGCAGCAGCACCCGCGGGCCGGCCATCAGCGCCCGGCCCAGCGCGAGCATCTGCTGCTCCCCGCCGGACAGCAGCCCGGCGCGCTGCCGGGACCGCTCCGCCAGCACGGGGAACAGCTCGTGCACCCGCTCCAGGGCGGCGGCCGCCCCGCGCCGCCCGCCGGGGGCGCCCAGCGCTCCGGCGCGCAGGTTGTCGGCCACCGTCATCCTGGTGAACACCTGCCGCCCCTCCGGCACCTGCACCACCCCGGCGGCCACCACCCGGGCCGCGTCGAGGCCGCCCAGGGGGCGCCCGTCCAGCAGGACGGAGCCCTCCGTGACCGCGCCGCGGTGGAAGCGCAGCGTGCCGGAGACGGCGCGCAGCAGGGTGGACTTCCCGGCTCCGTTCCCGCCGAGCACGGTGACGACCGCGCCCGCCGGCACCTCCACCGTGACCGAGCGCAGCGCCCGCACGGGGCCGTAGCCCGCGGACAGTGAGCGCACCTGTAGCGAAGCGGCCGTCAACGTCCGTCTCCTCTCGTCGCGTCCCGCCGCGTCCCGTCGCGGTGTCCGACGCCCACCCACAGCAGCACCGCCCCGGCGCCCCGTCCACGCGGCGGTGGCCGGACGTGGCCGATGACCAGAGGCGGCGGCGCGGGACTGTGCGCGGGCACAAGCCGGGGGCGTGCGCCCGGCGGGGGTCTGGTCCGCCGCCTGCCGCGATGGCATCCTCACCAGCCATGGGAGGTCGGCCGGCCGTGGGAGGGCGCGGAGTGCGCACCGACGATGAGCGGTTGCTCCTGGCCAGCGCCTGCGAGGAATTGCTGACGCGGGTGCCGCGGCTCACCGACGAGCTGATGGCGCAGTTGCGGCGGCACTCCGCCGAGTACGACCTGGCCGTGCCGCACGACGAGCACTGGGAGCAGATCGGCGAGGCCATGCGGTACGGCATCCAGGCGATCACCGCCGGGCGCTCGGTGCCGCGCCGCGACCTGGAGTACGCCGAGCGCCTGGGCCGCCGCAGGGCCGAGCAGGGCCTCTCCCTCGACCTGCTGCTGCACGCCTACCGGCGCGCCGGCCACCTGGTGTGGGACGCCCTGCTGGAGGTCGTCACCGAGAAGGACCCGAACGCCCTGCGCCTGCTGGTGCACACCGCGGCGCAGATGTGGGCGGCCGTGGACATCCAGGCGGAGACGGTGGCGAGCGCCTACCGGGTGGCCGAGCAGGCCATGCGCCGGCGCAGCGACGAGCGGATCCAGGCGCTGCTGGACGCGCTGCTCGAGGGGGACCCGCCGCCCGGTCTCGCGGCCCGCGCCGCGGCCGGCCTCGACCTGCCGGAGCAGGGCCGCTACGCGGTGGTCGTGCTGCGCGGCAGCGGCGTGCACACCTCGTTCCACCGGGTGCCGTCGATCGGCGTGATGCGGCTGGTGTGGCGGATGGGGACGGAGTACGAGGTGGGGGTGGCCGAGCTCGGCGACGCCAACCTGGCCGACCTGGCCGCGGAGCTGGACCGCCGCCACGCCGGGCCGGGCGGCATCAGCCCGGTGGTGGGCGGCCTGGAGGAGCTGGGCCGCGCCCGCCGCCTGGCGGAGCTGGCCATGCGCACCTGCGGCCCGGAGGGCGGCGGCGTGGTGCGGCTCGACCAGCGCCTGCCGACCGCCCTGGTGATCAGTCAGCCGGAGCTGTCGGCGCAGTTGGTGGCCGCGGTGTTCGGCCCGCTGCTGCACCTGGACCCCACCGACCGCGCCCTGCTGCTGGAGACCCTGGACGCCTGGCTGGAGTGCGGCGGCTCCGCGGGCCGCGCCGCCACCCGCCTGTACTGCCACCGCAACACGGTCTTCAACCGCCTGCGCCGCCTGGAGCAGCTCACCTCCCGCTCCCTGTCCCACCCCCGCGACATGATCGAGATGACCCTGGCCCTGGACGCGTTCCGCCTGGTCACCACGCGGTAACGCTGCTCGACATCTGCAAGGCGCTCCTCCACGCGGTGGCCAACCTCGCCAAGGCGGGGCTGGAGGTCTTCCGCGACGTCATCACGGAGCCGCTGGACCTCGGCTTCGCCGACTGGATCTGGGAGTGGGCGGCCGAGAAGAGCGGGGACAAGGGCAGGAAGTGCACGATCCTGAGCCTGGTCTCACTGCTGGCGGCGTTCCCGACCACCCTGCTGTACAAGGTCGCCTTCGGCAACGACAAGGAGCCCCTTCCCGAACGGTCTGCCGAGCACCTCCACGGCGCCCGTGCCGGCGAACCGGGAACTGTGGCGGGAGGGGGTCAAGGCCGCCGGGATCATGACCGCCTTCACGGCGCTCACCGTCACCGCGGCCGATGTCGCGGGAGATCCGCACTGGCTGCTGAGCGCGTTCAACTTCGGTATCGGGCTCCTCGCCGGAGGCATCGTCTACGCGGCGGGCAAGTGGGGCACGCCGTCCTTGTCCACCGGTCCCGACGCGCGGGCAGCCGTCGTTCCCCTCTCCACCCGCGGGGCCATGTTCTCGGCTTTTGCCGACTTCCTCGTCACGGTGAACTGGGGCAGGGGATGGAAACTCGTCACCAAGTACTCCTGGGCCCTCAGCACGCTGTTCGGGGCCTACTCCCTCGCTTCGTACGTGTGGGAAGCCGCGAACAAGAAGTACAAGCACCGCGAGCCGGCCGCCATCGCCGTTCCCGTCGGCGCCTGCTCCTCCGTCACCGGGTTCCTCCAGGCTGAGGCGTTCCGCAAGAACCCCTACGCGGTCGCCGGGAAGGCGGGCATCGACTTCGGCACCCTGCTCACCGCGGGGCTGATCACCGCCTTCGCCCCGGACGACTTCCTCCCCTGATCCGGACGGCGGCACCCTGCGCGGGCGGCCGCGTCAGCCGGCGACGGCGGCCCCGCCCGGTCGGCGCACCATGTGGACGTCGATCGGGTCCTGGGCCTCCATGGTGAAGCCGTGGCGCTCGTACAGCTTCCGGGCGGCGCTGCCCTGGAGGACGATCAGGCGGACGGGCACGCCGTCGGCGTCGGTCCGCTCCAGCAGTGTGCGCAGCACGGCCGACCCCAGCCCCCGGCCCTGGAGTTCAGGGGCGAGGTAGAAGTGCTCCAGACACCGCCCGTCCTCGGCCGGGCGCAGGGTGACACAGCCCGCGAAGGCGCCGTCCACCTCGATGACCGAGGTGTGCAGCGGGGAGAAGGAGTCCCGCAGCCGCTGGCGGACCCGGTGCTCGTCGAACCGTCCCAGCCGCTCCAGGTCCGGGCGCATCACCCTCGCCCGCAGCTCCGCGATCACCTCGACGTCCGCGGGCTCCGCGGAACGCAGCGCCCACTGGCCGGGACGGCCCGCCCCGGCCCCGGGCACCGCCCGGCCCGGCCGGGGCCCATCCACCTTCGCACTCGTGTTCATACGCCGGAGTATCCCAGTGGCCCGCCGCGGCCCCGCACGCGGCGGGCCCGTTCACCGGCCGCCCCCGGCCGTGGCCCCGGGACTCCGCCGGGGGCCGCCCCGCCGCCTCGCGGGTCGTCAGCCGTCCACGCCGCGGGCGAGCAGCGCCCTGCGCATGGCGCGGACCGCGTAGTAGGTGCGGGACTTGACGGTGCCCTCCGGTATGCCGAGGACCTCCGCCACCCTCGCCACACCGCTGCCCTCGAAGTACACATGGCGCAGGATCTCCCGCTGCTGCCCGGTGAGGTCACCGAGCGCCTCCAGCACGACCTGGGAGGTCAGCAGCCGGTCCACCCCGTCGGCGACGGGGATGTCGGTGGTGTCCAGCGGGTCCGGGTCCGCGGGGCGCAGGGTCCGCGCGCGGTGGTCGTCGATCACGAGGTTGCGCACCACCGTGAACAGCCACGGCCGCATCTCGCCGACCTCGGCGCCGAGCCGCTCGGCGTGCCGCCAGGCCCGGATCGCGGCTTCCTGGAGCACGTCCTCGGCGCGGTGCCAGTCGCCCCCCAGCAGCCGGGCCGCGTACCGCAGCAGCAGCGTGCCGTGCCGCTCGTACACCGCGCGGATGAACGTCTCGGCGTCCGCGGCGCCGACCTGCCCGGAGCCCTGCGGGGCGGGCCGGGTCCCACTCGTACGCGACGGCGTCGTCCGCCGCATCTCCGCGACACTCGTCACGGCGCCTCACACTTCCTCACGGTAACTCCCCCAGCGGTCATGACGGTGGTTGCTCGAGCCACCCCGCGCCCGCCGCCACCCGCCTGCCCCGGGACCGCCGTGCGGCGGTCGGGCGGGGTCCGTCGGGAGCGGCTGCGCCGGGTGGTGGCGCTCGGTGCGCGGCGCCGCGCGGCGCCGCGGGTGGTCACCAGACCAGGGCGTCGCCCTGGCTGGCCTGCCAGTGGGTGACGAAGGCGCTGCTGTCCACGTACACGCCGCCGCCCGGCAGCTTCCGGGTCGTCTCGCCGCCGGTGGAGCCGTTCATGGCCCTGTTGGAGAACAGCACGCCCAAGGTCTTGGCGGTGTGGCCCTCGTAGCCCTCGGGGCTGGCCGTCATGACCCCCGCGTAGGCGGTCTCACCGGGCCGCAGCGTCACCACGGCCTGCGGCTTGCTCTCCTCCAGCCAGGGGGTGGGCGCGTGGGCGCCGGCGCCGAAGCGCAGGTACGGGGCGCCGTGGGCGTTGCACGCCTTGGTGCCGGTGTTGGTGGCCTTGATCAGCAGGTGGTTGATGGGCCGCGGCACCGCGGTGACGGTGACCTTGGTGTTCGACGCGGTGCAGGCGGCGGTGGTGGGGGCCTTCTTCGGAGTGGCGGCGGAGGCGGTCTGGCCCGCTTGGGCGCCGAGCATCGCGAGGGCGGCTGCGGCGACCATGGAGGCGGCGGCGGCGCGGGTGGTGAGGCGGTGGGTGAGGCGCATGGGGTGCCTTCTTTCCTGTTGTCTGTGACGGGTTCGCCGTGGTGGGCACGCCGGGTGGATCACATTCGGAAGATGATCTTCCGGTTTTCGCGGGTGGCGGTCCGGCCGTGTGCGGTTGAGGTGGCAGCCGGCGGTCGCGGCCGGCGGTCGCGGCTCCGACGCCCTCCCCCCCCCCCCCCGGCCCTCAGGACCGGGCCGCGTCGGCGTCCGCGAGCCAGTAGGTGACGCGGGCCGCGCCGGTCGGGCGCGCCCCGCCGGGAGGCAGGGACGGTGTGGCGGCCGGTCCCGCGCCGCCGCCCTCGCGGTCGAAGAAGCGGATCGAGAGGGTCCGCTCCGGGTGAGCGCCGCTCCCGCCGCCTTCGGCGGCCGCCGGCACCACGCCCGCGTAACCCGAGTCGCCCGGCGCCAGCGTCGTCGGCGCCATGGGGCGGGTGCCCTCGTCCGGCGGCACCGCGCCCTGCCCCTCCCCGGACCCGATCACCGGGTAGCCGTACAGGGCGCACGGCGTGGACCCGATGTTGGTGACGGTGATCAGCAGGCGGTCGGGGGAGCCCTCGACCCGGCGGGCGGTGACGTCGGTCCCGGCGCCGGTGCAGGGGCGGGCGCCCTCGGCGTCGGAGGCCCGGGAGGCCGCTTCCCTCCCGGTCGGCGCCGGCGGCTCGGAGGGACCGCCCGCCCGCTCCGTGGCCGGGCGTCCCCCGCAGGCGCTCAGGGAGAACGCGGTGAGCGCGGCGGCGGCCAGCAGACGAGCGGGGCCGGCGCGGACGGCAGCGGGCATGAGAGGCCAAATCCATTCCATGGGAGGGGGGTTGCGCGCCGCCCAGGACCGTTCTCCGGTGAGCGCCGTGCTTGGATGGCCCAAGCCTGTGCGACGCTCCGTCCCACCCGCCACCTCGGCCGGGCCATCCGGGACGCTGGGACGTTCGAACCGGCACTGACCTGGGGAAACGCAACCTTCCTCGAATGCTCGAATGGGACGGAGTACTGGTGGGTGCGGCTGAGGAGACGGCTGATTTCGCGGCGTTGCTGCGGGAGCTGAAGGAACGTTCCGGGCTGAGTTACGGGGTGCTGGCCAAGCGGCTGCACATGAGCGCGTCAACGCTGCACCGGTACTGCACGGGAGAGGCAGTGCCGGCCGACTACGCCCCCGTGGAGCGTTTCGCGCGGCTGTGCAAGGCGCAGCCGGACGAACTCGTCGAGCTGCATCGGCGGTGGATCATGGCGGGCGCGGCCAGGGAACGCGACCGGCGCGCGGCGGCGCAGGCGTCCGCGCCCCCGGAGCGGGAGCCCGCGCCCGGCGGGGGGACCGGGGAGGAGACGGCACCCGCGGTCCGGGCCGAGTCGGCGGCCGATCGGCAGACCGCGGCCGAGACGGACGCGGCGCCCGCGGCCGCGCCCGGAAAGCCGCCCGAGGAGGCGAACGCCCCCGCCCCGGATGCCGGGGACGAGCCCGCTGTGCTCACCGCGCCCCCCGCGGCGCCCCGTGCCTCAGCTCGCCGGCGGCGGGCCCTGGTCGCGGCGACGACCGTGGCCGTCGTCGCGCTGTCCACCGTGGTCGCGGTGAGCCTCGACGGCGGCGGAGGTGAGGACCGGGCGGCCGAGCAGCCCGTGGGCGGCGTGTCCGTCCCCCGCCAGGCGGACTCCGGCGCCGCCCGGCCGACGTCGGGGTCCCCGTCCCCCTCGTCGGCGTCCCCCTCGGCCGGCAAGAGCAAGTCCGCCGCCCGCAAGCGGGACGCGACGTCCTCTGCGCCGTCGGGCGGCCCGGCCGGGAAGGCCGGGGCTGCGCGGGAGCGCGACGCGGCCGACGACACGGTCCCGCTGACGGTGAGCACCCGCACCCACGCCTGGGCCGTCCCGCCCTGCGGCGTGACCTACCTGGTGAACCGCCTGCCCACGCAGGTGCTGCTGCCGCCGGAGCCGCAGGACGCGCCGGAGTGGGTGAACCAGACGGGCGCCGTCCCCGCCGGGGAGCAGCGCATCGCGCTCACCGTCCAGGGCACCGGCGACGAGACCGTCGTCATCGAGTCCATCCACGTCCGTGTGCTGCGCAAGGGCGCTCCCCTGCCCTGGAACGTGTTCGACATGGCGGCGGGCTGCGGCGGGAACGTGTCCACCCGGTCGTTCGACGTCGACCTCGACGCCGCGCAGCCGGCCGTCGTCCCGAAGGCGGGGCAGCGCGGCTTCCCGTACCGGGTCAGCGAGTCCGAGCCCGAGGTGCTGTACGTCACCGCCCGCGCCGGCGCCCACGACGTGAGCTGGGTCCTCGACATCCAGTGGTCGAGCGGGGGCCGGCAGGACAAGCTGCGCGTGGACGACCAGGGGAAGCCGTTCCGCACCAGCGGCATGGCCGGCCGGCCGTACTACGAGTACCTGCCGGGCTCCACCGAGTGGGCGGAGTCGCTGGACCCGCCGAACGACTGACGTGCGCGGGGGCTCCCGGGCCCGGGTGCCCGGGAGCCCCCGCGCACCGGGGGCGGCCCGCCGGAGTCGAGGGGCGCACTGGTCGCTTCCCGTACCGTGCTGCACACTGAAGGCGGCCGGTGGCCCGGTGCCGGTGTCGGTTTGGTCGGTGAGGTGGGAGGGATGTCGTGAGCGCGCTCATCGAACCAGAACAACTGGCCCACGAAGAACAACTCATCTGGCTCGA